>CAZYWK010000001.1:0-11063 GCA_964651825.1 uncultured Ilumatobacteraceae bacterium
CACCTTGCCAAGGTGAGGGTCGCGAGTTCGAATCTCGTCATCCGCTCCAACGAAACACTTGATCAGCGGCCCTTTCAGGGCCGCTGATCCGCGTCTGGGGTCCGGCGAACAGACGATTCCGGTCCACCATCGAGGCGGAGTTGCTCGGATCGTCGTGCGTCGGCGGTCAGTCCACTCCGCCGTCGCGGGACGACTCGTCGGGATGTCGTGGCCGGCGCCGCGGCTTGAGCCCTCCGCGTGCAACGACGTCGGAAGCCTTGCCGACTGCTCGACCGGTCATGACTGCCCAGGCGTGGGCTTGGGTGCCACAGAGAACTCCGAGGGCGACCGCGAAAATCGATCCGACGGTTGCGAGCAGGTCCTGGCTGCTGCCGCCGCCCGCGAGTCGGGTGAGGCCGATCAGGCCGAGCGAGCCGGGCACGAGCAGCCAGAACCCGGGGAGGAACGATGCGTGGGCCGGCATGGCGGCCGGGAGCCGCTCGACTCCGAAGGCGGTGAGCGTCATCACTGCGGCTCCGATCAACGCTGCGATGTAGCCACCGACCACAGTCGTTGCGATGAGTTGGCTGATCCACGCCGCGTAGAGCACGATGACCAGGCTCGGTAACGACCATCGCGGTGCCGAGTCTGCAACGACGACACCAACGGCGAAGACGAGCACGCCGACTCCTCGCCACCAGTCATCGACGAGCGCCTCGCTGCCGAAGAGCACACGGGAAGGAGCGATGCCGACCGCTTCGATCCCAGCGAGGATCCCGAACGCCAGGAGCGCCAGTTGGACCCCGCCGGCAACGAGGCGGCTCGCGCCGGACACCATCTGTCCCGCCGCCAACTCGAGCACCGCGGTGGTCAACGCTGCCCCGGGCAGGAAGATCACGAGTGAGGCGACCATCGGGCGCAATCCGAGGTCGGAAATCTCGGCGCGCACGGCGAGCGCGCACAGCGCGGAGACAGCGGTCGCCGCGATCACGGGTGTCATCACCTCCAAAGCTGGTTGTCCCCGAACGACGGCGCGTAGGGTTCCGACCAACGCGCCGAATAACGCCGCAGCGACGATCTCGAGTGGGGCAGGGTGGAGAATGAGACAGATTCCTACTGCCAGCACGGCGTAGCCGGCGATGCTCTTGGCCCGCGCGAATCGAGGTCGAAGGGACCGGATCTCTTCGAGCTGTCGGGCTCCTTCGGTCGGTTGGATCTCGCCTCGCTCGGCCAGTCGCAGCAACCGTTCGAGTGCCGAGATCTGATCCAGTCGAGGCGAGCCAGCGAGCGCGGATGTCATACCGATCAGCGCTGGCTCCGCGCGGCCTGTCGTCACCATCAGATAGGTCGGAAAAGCGGTGACGGTGGCATGGTGCGCGCCGTAGGCGCTGGCGACGGTGGTGAGCCGCTGCTCCACCTCGTCGACAGGGTGTCCAGCGGTATTCATCGCCGTACCGAGCCCGACGAGGAACGACGCAAGTTCAGCCGACCGACTCGCTTCGTCGTCCATGTCCCTGTCGGACCCTTCGCCGGCGAGGCTCGCCCGCGACGTCAGCTCGACACACTGCGGCTGGGCGCCCGCTCGTCGAGTTGACGGCAGGGAATGTCCTCTTCGATGATCTGTCCCTCATGGGCGTACACCTTGAGGGCGCGCCCTCCCGGCTCAGATGTAACCGCCTCGACAACCTCGCCGCCGGGTGTGAAGCGGATGGCGACTCGGTTCCACGACGCGTAGCCCATCTGCAGCGATCCGTCGAGGAGGGCGGCGTGGAACAGTGGGCGACGCTGGTCCTCGGCGTCGTAGTGCGGGCAGTAGCTGCCTTTGATCATGCCGAGCCCCTCGTGGAGCAACTGGAGGGTGGGTCCGAACGAGTCGGTGGTGCCGCCCTCGAACCAGCACAAACCGCCTGCGCTCCCGCCGGTGAGAACGGCGCCACCGGCGAGCGCGCCGTGCAGCAGTTCGTCGACCCCTTGGCGGTGCCACACGTCGAGCATGTTCGCGGTGTTGCCGCCGCCGACGTGGATGACGTCGGCGGCCAGGATGATGTCGCTCAGGTCGTCGAAGTCGCGGTGGAACAATCGGAGATGTCTCGGACGGCAGCGCCCGGAGTGGAACGCCTCGTAGAACTTCACGATGTAGGAGGCATCGTCGCCGGTCGCTGTCGGGAGGAACAAGACCACCGGGTCGTCCTTGCCGGTGAGTTCCAAGACGTAGTCGTGCAGCGGGTCGTCGCGGCGCTCCATCACGGCCAAGCCAGCACCCATCGGGACAATGTGACCTGTCATCGTTCTGCCTGGCTTTCGTTGGTTGTCGGAACTGTCACAGCTGACCATTGGTCATTCGTTGGCGGCGGGTGCTGCGAACAGCAGTATCCCGACTCGGGTCGGGGTGACGTCGAGTTCGCGCTGCAGGGGGACCCGTTCAATCAGAGCGAAACCCTGCACGCCGGATTCGTCGACCGGTTGTACCTGCACCAGGGCCAGCCCGGCCTCGGCGAAGTCGTCGTCGTTGGGTTGGAGGATGTCCCCGCACGCTATTGGATCAGTCGTATCCGTGCCAGTCACGACGAGTGAGAACTTGCGGTCGGTGTACGCAGCGGCCAGGCCGAACCCGGGCACCCCCGCCGCGCCGTAGTACGCCACGGTGACCGGCTCGCCCGAGTCAGCGGGTGTGGCGAGGAACGGCTCCACGTCGTGATCGCTGCGGCTCTTCAGCTGCACGCGAAGACGGTTGCCCGGGTTGTCGCACGTACCGCCTTGGATGTAGCCGTCGAACCCGGCCGCCGGCGCCGCTGGCGTGCCGGCGGGGGCTCCGCTCGACAGCAGCACACGCACTCTCGTCGGCGTCACGTCGTGCTCGCGCTCGACTGCCGCCCGTTCGATGACTGCCACGCCTTGCACGGTGGACGGGGCGACGGGCAGGAGTTGCACAACGGCGATGCCCGCCTCGCCGAACCTGTCGTCGTCCGGTTCGAGGATGTCTCCACACGCCACGGCTTGGCCGTCGGTGTCGGTGATGACCAGTGAAAACTCTTGGTTGGTGTAGATCGCCGAGAATCCGAAGCCGGGCACACCAGGCGACCCGTAGTAACCGAGTACGACGGTTTCGTCGCCGGCTCCGGTCTTGGCCAGATACGGCTCGATGTCGTGGTCGCCGTCACCGTCGAGCTTGACTCGCAAACTGTCGGTCGGGTCGGCGCACGTGCCGCTCTGGATGTACCCGTCGAACCCGTCGTCCGCGTCCTGCGCAGCGACCAACGGCGGAACGATCAGCGTCACGGCGGCGATCGTCGCGCCGACCGCCAGCCATCCGGTGGACCGCCTCGACATCACGGGACCACCGTTGCGGCGCCCGTGCCGTACACGGCGATTGCGACGGCCAGGCCGACCACGGTCGACACCAACCACATGATGAACATCGACAGCGAGAACGAGTGCCAGACCGCGTACTTGCTGATCTTGGTGGTGCCGGTGACGTCGGTGGCGATGCTCGTCACCTGCGAGCCGTTGGCCGGGAAGAAATAGATGCCGATGCAGGCCGTGGAGAACACGGCCAGGAACTGTGGCGGGACACCGAGGGCGAGACCGATCGGCACGATCGCGGCGAGCGCCGCGGCCTGGCTGGTGGTGAGGGCGCCGACGATGAAGATCGCAATGGCGATCATCCACCGGTAGTCCTCGACGACGCTGCCCATCGCGTTGACGATGGCCGTTTCGTTGGCGCCGATCCACGTGTCGGCCAACCACGCGATGCCGAACAGGGCGATCAGGCCGACGAGGCCCGACATCATGGTGCTCTGGCCGACGACGTCCTTGATGTTCACCTTGCAGGTCAGCACGATCAGCGTCGCCACCACACCCATGACGATCTGGATGATGATTCCGGTGCTCAACGGAACGAGATTTCCTGCGTCGTCCGGGAAGACGGGGCGCAGCCGCTCGACCATGCCGAGCACGACGATCACGACGATGCCGGCGAGGAAGATCATCGTGCTGCGCTTCGCGGACGGCGGGAGCTCGAGCTCCTCGAGCACCGACTCGTCAAAGGGTGCGAGCTCACCGTCGGCGATGCGCTTTTGGTACTCGGGGTCGTCGTCGAGTTCCTTGCCGACCCGCATCTGGACGAAGCAGGCGACGATCAGGGCGATGATGCTCGCCGGCAGGACACAGATCAGGATGTCGCCGATTCCGAATCCGACCGGATCGAGCAACCCGACCAGGGTGGCCATCGCCGCACTGACCGGGCTGGCGGTGATGGCGAACTGCGACGCCGTGCCGGCGACGGCCAGTGGGCGCTCGGGGCGGACCTTGTTGGCATAGGAGACGGCGAAGATCACCGGGATGAGCGAGTAATAGATGAACCCGGTGCCAGCGCCCATCGTGAACACGAACGCCACGATCGGTGCGACGAGCGCAATGTAGGCCGGCTTGCGTTTGAGGAGCTTCTTGGCGACCTCGACGAGATAGTCGATGCCGCCGACGGATTGCATCGTCGAGGCCGCCGTGATGACCATCAAGATGATGAACATCGACGTCGTCGGCGGGTCGCCGGGAGGAAGCCCGAAGACGAACACGAGGACCGCGAGGCCGACGAGGCCCCACAGTCCGAGCCCGATTCCGCCCATGCGAACCCCGAGCAGGATCGCGATGATGACGACCGCCCCCTGAAGCAGTATCAACGCAGTGTCCATTCAGTCCTCCCTCATTTGCTGGGAACGATGCCAGTTCTTTGGAACATAGCGCAGGGTCCCCTGCGCCGACGGTAACGGCCGTGCGGGATCGGGACGTAGATCACGCGTCGCTGTCGCTACTGTCGACACTTATGACCATCGACTCTCCTGCATGGATTCCAGCTGGGACGGCGTTCGACGTCGATGACTTCGTGTACTTCCGTGACAAGGGTCGACGACGCCTCGACGACGTACTGGGCGACATCGATCTGATCATCACGGGCCCGCACGCATCCGCCGCCTTCCCCGAGGAGATGGCACCATTCGTGGATGACCGGCTCACGCGCCGATTGCAGCATGACTTCACCGATATCTCGACCAGCCCCGTCGGGCGACGATGGGCACAGATCGATCCGCATGTCCTCTACATCGAGAACCCGCACCCACGTGCGGTGCGCGACGCCAACCGGGCGCGCCCCGACGACCTCGGGGCCGGTCTGCGCGCCGCGTTCGACCGACTGCGCGCCGCCGGCGAAAGCCAGCGGCCATCACTCGAGGGTGTCGATGCCGTCCGACCCGTGACGTTCGGATACCTGCCGGTCCTTCGTGAACCGCGAACCGACGGCGGCTGGGTCGAACTCGTCGAGGCGCTCACCACTGCCGGCGCGCTCGGTGTCGACGCGTATGAACGCGTACGCGACGACCTGATCGGACGAACGATCGACGCCAAACTCACCCGCCTGATCTCACTCGACCCGGCAGACGTCACCGTCAGCGAGTGGCGTTCGGCGTCGATCCTCCTCGTGATGTCGCTGCACGACACGATGAACCACACCGCCCGCCCCGACGGCGCGATCTGCGTCGAACGCCAACCTGTCGATCGGCTTCCCAACGTCGTCGCCCTGTCGAACCATGGTGGTCCCGATGCGAACGTGCGCGCCGGGACCGGTGGCCCACTGGCCGACGACGACGTGCTCGCGCTCGATCCAACCACGATGCGATCGATCGCCAACGCATACAGATGGGCGTTCGACGCGTACGGGCCCGACGACGTCGCATTCAACCGGCCCTACCTCGGTGGGTTCGAGACCCGACACATCAGCCCGCGCCTGCGATCGCTCGCTACGAACGCCATCGTCAGCTGCGATGGAGTTCCGGTGTCGCTCAAGCTCGGCGCATGGCAAAACGAGTTCCTTCGTGAATTCCTCCTCGGACCAGATGCCACCGAGCACCTCACCGCCCCGGGCAGTGACTGGGTGATGCCGCCTGACGACCACGTCAACTGGCTCGCCGAACGGCTCCAAGCCGCACACGACCGCGTCCGCAGGTGGGGTCCGGCGCTCGCCTGATTCCACCCCAGGTCTTCTGGCGGGTGGCATTTGAAATGACCGAAGTCGGCTGCGTCCTGAATACGATCGGGCGGGGTCATTCGGTGGCCCCCCGATCCCTCCAACCCAAAAGGAACCACCATGAAGCGACCCTTGGCCTTCGGCCTCACCGCGCTCGTCAGTGTGAGCATGCTGGCGGCGTGTAGCTCCGATGACGACGACTCAGCCTCGGACGTCCAGGAAGCCAACACCGAGTTCTGTCAGGACCTCAGTGCGTACGGTGCTTCGTTGACCGCATTCGCCGCCCTGGACCCCGCCGCTGCGACCAAGGCCGACTACGACGCTGCGGCCGAGACGGTCAAGTCGGCTCGCAGTGACCTGGCTGAGAGCGGGGCTGAACTCGTCGGTGCAGAACTCGACCTTCTCGAATCGCAGGCCGACGACCTCAATGGAGCGCTCGCGGACGCACCTGACGACGCTGTCGTGGCCGACATCGTCACCGCAGCCCAAGCACAGGTGACCCAGGTCGAGGCCAGCGCTGCTGCGGTCAACACGGCGGTGTGCACGGCGGAGAACTCCGCCGCCACCACCGAAGGCTGATCCCGACTCATCCTGAAGGAGCCATGGCACACACGACCACAGCAGGATCTGGACTCCATACGGGGAACCCAGCCCTCAGCGAGAAGTTCATCGACACCCAACTCAAAGCGTCATCGACGCGTTCGATGTCGGTGGCTGGTGTCAGCATCAAGACACTGGTCCTGCTCGTCGTGCTCGTCGCAGGCGGGGCCTGGGGCTGGGCCTCCGCCACCCAACCGGTGGCCGTCGACCTGGGCAGCGGCTACGCCACGACCACCGTCACCATCCCCGGTGGCTTCTGGCTCGCCAGCTTCGGCGCCTTCCTCCTCGGCATCTCCATCGCGGTCCAGCCACGACGGGCGGCGCTCTTCGGTGCGCTCTATGCGATCTGTGAAGGATTCTGCCTCGGTGCCATCTCGGCAATGTTCGACGCCCAGACCGACGGCATCGTCGGCGCCGCGATCTTGTCGACGATGTGTGTGTTCATCGTCGCACTGCTGCTGTATGTGACGCGCATCATCAAACCATCCCAGAAGATGGCGTTCGCCGTCGTCGCCGGGATCGGGGGGCTGATGCTCCTCTACACGTTCGTCTTCATCGTTTCGATCTTCAATTGGGCGTGGCTCTACAGCGACAACTTCCGAACAGTCGGCATCGTCGTGACCCTCATCGCGATCGTGCTCGCCGCACTCAGCCTCGTGCTCGACTTCGGCACCATCGAAATCGGCGTCAAGACCGGCGCACCCAAAGAACTCGAGTGGTACATGGGCTTCGGGCTCATGGTCACCCTCGTCTGGCTCTACATCTCGATCCTCAAGTTGCTCGCGCTGCTCGCTCGCAACCGCTGACCCGCGACGGCGATGGAACGACTGCCGAGTCGACACAGGAGACGACCGGGTCCGAGGATCCAGTGCGGCGACATCAGCGTGTGAGTTCGCCGGCCAGGTCGTCCTGCATCAAACGGCGCACGACGTCGGGAGCATGGCGTTCGGTGAGGACCATGAGCTTGGTGAGTGCGGCCTCGAAGGTCATGTCACCCAGGGGAATCGCACCGGTCGCGAGGAGCGCGGAACCCGTGGCATACAGGCCATCCACCACACCGCCGGCGCGACACTGCGTCGTCACGACCACCGTCACGCCCCGGTCGACCGCCGAGCGCAACGGATCAAGGAACCAGCTACCGCTTGGGCCATTGCCGGCCCCGTAGGCCTCGAGCACGACGCCGCGCAGACCGGGTCGGGCAAGGACCGCGTCGAGTGTGTGCTGGTCCATGCCGGGATGGAGCCGGAACCCCGTCACCGCGTCGCTGATTCCGCCGGTCCGCCGGATCGGGCCGCGGCCGGCCGGGCGGATCAATGCGGTAGCGAAGTCGATCGAGACACCAGCGGTTGCGAGCGGTGGAAAGTTCGGCGACGCGAACCCGCGGTAGCTGTCGGCATGCACCTTCACCGTCCGATTCCCGCGAAGCAGCACATCGGCGAAGAAGATCGACACCTCAGGTACGAGTGGAGCGCCGCGCAGATGCCCGGCGGCGATCGCCAGAGCAGTCGTGAGGTTCTCGCGACCATCCGAACGCAACTCCGTGACCGGACGCTGTGCACCTGTCAACACGATCGGGATGTCGATCCCCTCGAGCAGAAAGCTGAGCGCCGCTGCGGTGTAGGCCATGGTGTCGGTGCCGTGGAGCACCACCACACCAGCGTGCCCGGGAGCATGCTCGACGATCGCGTCGGCGACATCGAGCCAGTCCGACGCGCTCATGTCTGATGAGTCGACGGGATCGCCGAACGTCGCCACCGTGAGAGCGATGGGCAGGCGGCTGAGAAACGGGAGATGTGCTCCGACCTGGCGCAGGTCGAGCGGTACCAGCGCGCCATCGGGCCCAGGACCCATCCCGATCGTGCCACCCGTGTACAGCACGAGCACGCTCGGATCGCCTTGGTCACCTGGACCGATTCTGCCGAGCACCTCGACACGGCTCACGCGTTCACCGGCTCCGATGTTCCCTCGCAACGACCAACGCCCTGTTCCCGAACGCTGCTGGGGCAGACCGTGCGCGGCGCTGGGTCATCAGTGGTGCAGGGCGAGTTCGGCGCGCGCCGATGTCGAGACCGTGTGCAGTTGTGCCGCGAGCGACGGCACCGCCGTGCCCGCTGGTGTCGACGAAGGCCCAGCAGACAGGGCGAGAGCATCGATGGCTCTGTGAAGATCGGCGATCGGGGCACTGAGCCCGGTCAGCACCGATCGGCTGGCGGTGTCCGGCGCAGATTGGGTCAACTCCCGGAGAGTGGCTCGCAACGTGGCCAGTCTCGTCGCATCCTGCGGCGCGACAGCGTGCAGCCCATCGGGTGTGAGCGCGACCAGATGGCTGCTGAGCTGCTCGACCTCGTCCAGCAGCGAGGTCGTGCGGCTCTGCCATGAGGGCCCAGTCGGCCGGCGGCGGGCGAAGACGAGGATCGCGCCGACGGCGACGACGATCGCGACGATCACCCAGGGCCACCACGTTGCACCGCTGCCTTCGTCGCTCGGGACCTCGGCGTCGGTCGGTGTCGTGTCCGTCACCGCAGCCGGTGCGGTCGGCTCGACCGGGTCGGTCGGCGCAGGAGGTTGCTCAATGGGCGCAGACGCCGGTGGTAACGCACCGACGTCGGACCCGCACGCACTGAGCAACACGATGATCGATGCCGAACCCAGGAGGCGAAGGCGCACGCGGGCATGGTAGTTGAGCAGCCAGTGTCTGAGCGGCACCGCCCCGAACCGGCTCACCCACTGACGCGCCCGACGTTGTATTCCACGCCGTGGCCAGACCTATATTCGTACTCCATGACACCAGTGCGACCACGCACATTGCGGAACTCCACTCGCGAGGTGAGTACGCGGTTGCGTGGCCTGCAACTTTGCGACGTCCGCGAGGTGCCGGCAGTTTTCGCGTTGGTCGTGACGTGAGCACCATCGAGGTGCCCAACGTGAAGGCGGGTGCAGGGGTGATGGCTGCGGCGTGCGTCTCGACGCTCATCGTCAACGCCAACACCTCGGCGGTCACCATCTTGTTGCCTGCAATCGGTGAAGATCTGGACTCGCCGATCAGCACTCTGCAGTGGGCGGTGACCGGATACTCGCTCGTCGGCGCCGCTTGCATCGTCACGTCTGGTGCGCTCGGCGACGTGTTCGGCCGCCGCAAGCTCTTCCTGGGAGGGCTGCTGTTGTTCATCGCGTCGTGCGTGTTCATCGCGTTGTCCCAGGGCGGGACCGCTGTGATCGTCGGCCGCGCGGTGCAGGGGGCCGCCGGGTCCACGCTGTTGGCGAGCGGGCTGAGCCTGCTGACGATTGCCACGAGCGGAGCCGAGCGGCTGCGGGCCGTGTCGTACTGGGGATCGGCGTCGGCGATCGGCGCGGCGGCCGGACCGCTCGTCGGAGGCCTGCTCGTCGACACACTTGGTTGGCAGGCTCTGTTCTGGATCGATGCGTCGATCGCGGTCGTGCTCGTTCTGGTCACGCTGCGAACCGTTGCGGAATCGTCCGATCCCTTGCGCAGCCGTTCGATCGACTGGACTGGCACCGTTCTGGTCGCCATGGTGTTGGCCCCGTTCATCCTCGGTGTGAGCAAGGGCGCTGATTGGGGCTGGGGATCGTTGTCCACGCTGGCGTGCTTCGCGGTCTCCGTCGGTTCGATCTTCGCATTCATCGCCGTCGAGAGGAGGGTGGCGGCGCCGCTTGTCGATCTCGATCTGCTGCGGAACAAGATGCTGATCGGAGCGACGCTCGGCATTCTCATCGGGGCCGCCACGATCAACGGCTTGATGTTCGTGATGAGCCTGTTCTTCCAGGATCCGGCGACCCTTGGGATGACGCCACTGCAAGCCGGTCTGGCGACACTTCCTGCAACCGTCGGCATGGTTGCGTTGACCCCGGCAGTTCCGAAACTCGCAGCGAAGTTCGGCACCCGTTCGGTGATCGGGGTCGGATTCATCCTGATGACGGTGGGCTTCGTCATGCTGTTGGCGACGAAGTCGACTTGGGGGTACGCGATGTTCGTGGTCCCGCTCGTGCTTGTCGCTTTCGGGATGTGCATGTCGAACAACCCTTGCTCGGCTGTCGCGACGAGTTCTGTCGACGCTGCCCAGGTGGGCTCGGCATCAGGTATCTCCAACATGGCTCGCTATGTGGGGGCAGCGGTGATGACCGCGATCGTTGCCGCCTTCTACTCGGTCGTGGCCACGAACAATGTCAATGACGGGGAGGCTGCCGGAGACGCGTTGGCTGCGGGGTTCCGTGCCGCCACGGTGCCGCTCGTCATCGTGTCGGCGCTCGGCATCGTGCTCGTCTATCTCATCGGGCTTCACCGGCCGTCCGAACCGACAACTACCGTGGACCTCGCGATCGCCGCAGCAGCACCAGCCCATACCATCCCGCGTCCGGCCACAGTCTGACGGCGCTCTGCCGCCCACTCGATTCGCAGAATTTGGGAGCCGATGACGACGAAGTCCGACATCATGCTGGTCGAAGA
>CAZYWK010000001.1:11163-121637 GCA_964651825.1 uncultured Ilumatobacteraceae bacterium
ATGCTGGTCGAAGAGTGCTGGCTGAACCCGAGGTGACGGATTCTCCCGCGCTGATCGGGCTGCCCCGGCACATTCCCGGGATCGGTGGGTTGCGAACCGACGAACGCTCGTGTCTGCGGTGTGCTCCGATCGCCGGTCTCGTGCTCGCATTGGCCGCGATCGACGCGGACTCCGGGAGCTCTGAATGACCTCGACCCGCCAGACCTCACGTCGGGTCGCTGCCGTCACTGCCCTCGTGCTCTTCGTCGTTGCCGGGATTGCGGTGATCAGCGCCCTGCGTAGCTTTCCGCGTGGCCTGATCGCGGCCACGTTGCTGGTGCTGGCGTTCGTCGCCGGATGGGAGTCGATCAGGCGACGAGGCGTCGGGCGCGCGTTGATGGGAGTGGTCGCGGTGCTGCTGCTCGCCAGCACCATTGTGGCGGTTGCGCTCGGCGGCATTCTGTTGGAGGTCGTGGTGCTCGCCGTCGTCTTGTTCCTCGCGTCGATCGCGACTCGGGCAGCGTTTCGAATCCACGTCCAGTTGCCGACCGCCGTTCCTCCTGCGCACCCCGTGGTCATCTGGAACCCGAAGTCCGGAGGCGGGAAGGCGGCGGCGGCACACCTCGACGCCGAGGCCCGCGCTCGCGGCATCGAGCCGATCCAGCTGAACCCTGGCGACGATCTCTTTCAACTGGCACGCGATGCCGTCGATCGCGGTGCCGACGCACTCGCTGCCGCGGGCGGAGACGGCACGCAGGCGATCATCGCCACGATCGCCGCAGAACTGGATCTGCCGTTCGCGTGCATCCCGGCCGGTACGCGCAATCATTTCGCCCTCGATCTCGGCGTCGATCGCAACGATGTCGTCGGCGCTCTCGATGCGTTCGTCAACGGTGGCGAACGTCGCGTCGATCTGGCCGAGGTGAACGGTCGGGTGTTCGTCAACAACGTGTCACTCGGGTTGTACGCCGACGCCGTGCAACGGGAGGGGTATCGCGACGCGAAGCTCCACACGGTGCTCGACACCGTGCCCGAATTCGGCGGTTCGCGGCCATCGGCCGGGACTGACCTGCGGTTCGAGCGCTCTGGTGACGAGCCGGCCGGGCACGCGATCGTCGTGATGGTGTCCAACAACTCGTATCGGCTGGGCAATCTGATCGGGTCGGGGACGCGCCCACGCATCGACGATGGCCGTCTCGGACTCGCGGTGTTGGAGTCACCATCGGACGGATACCGCCCGCGACTCCGGCAGTGGGATGCTCCCACGTTCGAGGTCGACTCGGATGGCCCGTTGCCGGCCGGGGTCGACGGCGAAGCACTCGTGATCGACCCTCCGCTCCGGTTCACCATCCGGCCAGGTGCACTGCGTGTCCGAATCGCACCGCATCACCCGGGAGCGTCTCCGGCGGCGGCGATGCCGGACAACTTCGCCGACGCCATGCTGCGGCTCATTCGCATCGCCCGTCGAGGATGACTCAGACCCGTCGACACGCGAGCCAGGTCGTCGTGCTCAGCGAACGAGTACCGCGACGATGCCACCGACGATGAGACCGGTGCCGAGCCCGGCGGTCACGTCGAGCGGGTTGTGGGCACCCACGAACACGCGACCGAACATCACCAGCAACGTCAGCAACACGGGTATCCACCACCACCCGACCGGGATCGCCGGAGCGACGACCGTGGCGATCGCCGCGACGAGGATGACGTGGCCCGAGGGAAAGCTGGCGCCCGAACTCGGCACGTCGGCGCCGCGGAGGATCGCTCCTTGCTGGCTGGTGCCCGGGCGCTGGCGGATCGCGAGGTAGTCGGCCATCTCGCGGCGGACCAGCTTCTCGACGACGAGCTTGCTCACCGTCGCCATGACGACGCCCGCCGCGACCCACCAGTCGCCCACCGCCCACGCGACGGCGAGTCCCACCAGCGTTCCGACGACGAGGTTGCCCAGCTGCATCGGCAGCCAGAGCAGCCAGTAGAGCCAGTTCGGTAGGCCGTTCACGGCATGGAAGACGCGGGCCTCGACGGGGCTGATCGCCGGGCGGCGAGCCTCGTTGACCGACGCCGCGAGGATCGCGAAGCCGACCGCCGCGACGGCGAGCCACCAGAGGTTCATGTGCTGAGCCGCCGACGCAGATCGTCGAGCAGGCCTGCCTGCTGCTTCATCGCCGCACGGGTCGCGCCGCTGAGCGCCCAGGGCCGCAGCCGGTCGACCGCTCGGGTCAGCGTGGCGCGGTCGACGGTCGCCAGCGCCGGCGCCACGGCGCGTTCAGCGCCCACGTACACGCTCGACGAGCAGACGAGCTCGGCAACGTCGTTGGCCAGCAGCAGCTCCGACGCGGCCATCTCGCTGAAGCCGAAGTCGATGATCCACACCGCGGCGTCGTCGTCGAGGAACAGGTTCGCGAGGCGCAGGTCGCGGTGCGCGATGCCGTGCCGGCGCAGGTCGGCGATCGCCTGCCAGACCGCCAGGAGCACGTCGTCGGTGACCTCGCTCGGGTCGCGCTGGTCCAACGACTTGCCCGCAACTGCGTCGTAGGCGAGCACCAACGACTCGGGCTCGACCACCGCCAGCGTTCGCAGACGAGGTGTCCGGATACCGAGGTCTCGTGCCGCGAGCGCCAGGAGCGCCTCGTGTTCGACCGCACGACGCAGCGACGAGAACGGGCGCTCGTCACCGAGGTCCCGGCGTTGCAGCTTGCGGTAGATCCGGAACATGAGGTCGGCGCTGCGCTCGTCCCGGCCGAGCACCTTGACGAACAGTCGACCGCCGTCGGGCGTCACGGCGAAGTAGGGCGTCGAGCCGCGGGCGTCGACGCTCGCCGGTGTGATCTCAGCGACCGCAAGCCCGACTTCCGCCAGGCCAGCGGCGATCGACTCGGCGCCTGCCCGGCGGGCGGGCGCACCGACTGCCACCAGTGCTGCGGCGCCGGCGAACCACCCGACGAGCACTGCCTGCACCGACGCGAACGACATCGCCGACGTGAGGTCGCGCACCAGTGCGAGCCCGATCACTGCGATCCAACCGACGTGCCGCCAGCGCCGGCTCAGCCAGGGCGCTCCTGCGGTCAACGCCGCCGCGAACACACCGAGGCCGACGACCGACGGGAACCCTCCAGACGTCAGCCAACCGAGGTCGGTGGGGGAGATGACGACTGCACCCTCGTCGAGATCGACGAGGTCGTCGAGCAGCGCGATCGCCACCGCCGCGAACGCGCCGCCGAGCAACATCGCGATCGTCGCCCCCCAGCGTTCACGCACGGCTGTCCAGAGCAGCCCGCCGACCAGCACAGCGATCGAGAGGAGGCGAGTGCCGGCGACCACCACCGTCAGCAGCCAGTCGGGGACGGCAGCGAGGCCCGCGAGGACGTCGGAGGCGAACACGGCGAGCGTGCCACCGAAGATCCACGCCAGGAACAAGACCACCAGCACGGCTACGGCCGCGACGATCAGGCGGAGGATGTCAGCCGGTGACCTGACCCGCGGGGCGGCCTCGGACGGTGGCGCCTCTGACATCGCGTCATCATGACGCGTCGGACTGGTCAACTCCATGTCGGGTCGATGTCGTCGAGGGCTTCTTCGATGGTCGCGTAGAAGTGGTCACGATCGAGGGTGGTGAGCAGCCCGTAGTCCTGGACGAGGTCGCGCAGGCGCGTGCGGAGCTCGACGAAGGCGAGATGAACGCCCTGGGCGTTGAGCTCGTTGTCGAGCCGCTCGAGCATGCCGGCAGCAGTGACATCGATGTCGGTGATGGCCTCGCACTGCAGGATCACCCAGGCCGACCGGCGCTGCTGCACGAGCTCGCGCACCTGGTCGGCGAAGATGCCGGCGTTGGCGAAGAACAACGGGGCCTCCCAGCGGAACACGACCACGTCCGGGTGCTCAGCGAAGTCCTCGCGGCCCTGGTCGCTGTGCCAGCCGTCGTGGCCGGACGTCCGACCGAGCACTTCCCCGTGCGGCCACCAGTTGCGCTTGAAGAACAGCAGGATCGACAGCACGATCGCGACGACGATGCCTTCGAGCACCCCGAGGAAGACGACGCCGGCGCTGGCGACGAGCGAGAGCACCACGGCGCCCCGTCGGACCGCCCACACGCGGGTGAGCAGGGCGATGTCGACGAGGGAGAGTGCTGCAGCGATCACCACCGCGGCCAGCGCCGAGTTCGGCAGATCGGCAAGGAGATCGTTGAAGAAGGCGAGCAGCAGCACCACGACACCGGCGCCGACGACACCGGCGAGCTGGCTCCTGGCACCCGCCTGCTCGGCGACCGCTGTGCGCGAGCTGCTGGCCGAGACGGCGAACCCGCGGAAGAATCCGGCGATGACGTTCGCGGTACCGATGCCGATCATCTCCTGGTTCGGTTTGACCTGCTCGCCGCGGCGGGTGTTGAACGACGTCGACAGCGCGATCGTGTCGGTGAGTGAGACGAGGGTGATGCCGACCGCGGCGACGAGTAGCGGCAGGACGTCATCGATCTCGGTCCACGGCACCGCCGGCGTGGGCAGCCCCGCCGGGAGGGTGCCGACCGTGGCGAGGTCGAGGTCGAAAACGGCGGTCACGACGGTGGCGCCGACCACCGCTACCAGCACGGCAGGGATCGCGCGGGTGATGCGCGGGAGCACGAGGAGCACCGCGAGCGTGACGACGCCGATGCCCAGCGCCGTCGCGTCGCGCTGGTCGAAGTTCGTCACGAACTCGCGGACCTCACCCCTGAACGTGTCGGCATCGGTGGAGAATCCGCTGAGCTTGGGCAGCTGCCCGACGATGATCACGACCGCCAGCCCGTTCATGTAGCCGACCTGCACCTCGCTGGAGAGCAGGTCGGCGACGAATCCGAGCTTGCGGACACCGAGCCCGACCTCGACGAGCCCGACGAGGATCGCCAGCATCCCGGCCAGGGCGATGGCGGTGGCCGGGTCGTCGCCGACCACGACGAGCGGGGTGACCGCGGCGAAGATCAGCGGACCGAGCGAGGAGTCGGGGCCGAGCACCAGGATCTTCGACGGCCCCATCACGGCATAACCGACGAGGCAGGCGATCGTCGTGTACAGACCGTTCACCGGTGGCAGACCGGCGAGCTCCGCATAGGCCATGCCCTGCGGGACCAGGATCGCGGCGAGCACGACCCCTGCCAGGAGGTCGGAGCGCAGCCATCGTCGCTCGTAGGAGCGCATCGACGCGAGGCCGGGAACGTAGCGATCGAGCGCTGTCATCTGTCGCGGGCGCGAGGCGGCCCGGTGACCTATGCGCCCAGTGTCTTGGCTTTGGCCTGCTGGAACTCGGCCTCGTCGATGACTCCTCGATCCCGCAGCTCGACGAGGCGGGCGAGCTCGTCGGCGGTGTTCGGCGCCCCGGTGACGTTCTGGATGTACTGCCGGGTCGCCGCATCCTGGGCTCGGGCCTGTTCGATGGCGTGTTCCTGCATCTTGTGGCCACGAGCGATCAGGTAGACGAAGACGCCGAGGTAGGGGAGAACGATCACGAAGATCGTCCACAGCGCCTTGCCCCAACCGGACAGGTCGGCGCTGCGGAAGATGTCGCCGAACACCACGATCAGCAACCAGATCCAGATGAAGAACAAGAAGAACCACACCATCGACCAGAAGACCTGGCCGGTACCGAACGCCGCAATCATCAACCGTTCCCCTTTTTTGTGTCGGACTGAGCGCGGCCGATGCCACGCCGACGCTCCATGCGCCGGCCTGAGCCTAGAGAACCTGCGGGCCGAGTCGAAACCACACCGGTCGGGGTGGTTTCGACGGGTGTGGATCGAGGTGACAGGCGGCCCTCATCGGCTCGACGGTGAACGCCATCATCATGGTGGTGAGCTCCAACACGACCGGTCACCCCTCGCGATCGCTGACTTCGGCAAGGGCGCGCTCGACGCGATACGGCGAGATGCGTTCACCCGCCACGATCCGTCCACCGACCGACCGCGCCGCCGTGGCGAGGTTCGAGGCCCAGCGGTCCTCGGTGACGAGCACGAAGCCAGCGCTGCCCGGTGGTAGGACGAGGGCGGCGAGGCGGATGTCGTGCTCCGACAGCAACCGCCCGTGGACGAACGCCAACGACGCGTTGCTGCCGAGGTCGACGAGCCCGTCGACGGGCACTTCGTGAACCACCCCGAGATCATCCACGGTGACCGCGGCGAGGTCGAGCACGCGGATGCTGGAGTCCGACGTGAGCTCGTCGAGGGCGGGACCGATGGAGGTCAGCGACGCGCGGTCGGCGACCTGGATCACCAGATACGCGACGAGGTCGGACATCACCCGGTCGGGCATCACCTCGTCGTCACCGTCGTCTCGTCGCATGATGCACCCCAGATCGCCAAAGCTGTCGGAGTGATCCTTCGCTGTTCGGACGGAATCCAAACCACCCGGGGCGGGGTGGGTTCGTGCCACCTTCGCGGTCCATACGGTCGCTGGCGGCAACCCGGAGGGCGCTCACATGTTCAATCTGCGAAACCGAAGCTTCCTCAAGGAAATCGACTTCCGCCCCGACGAGGCGTTGAAGACGGCGAACTACGCCGGCTTCGAGAGCAAACGGCTCGAGGGCACGGAGTGAAGGAACCGAACGTGCGGCACTTCTCCGTGCCGTACGGTACTTACCTGCGGTTCATCTGGCCGCTCTTGATCGGCCTTGGAGGTCTGACGATTGTGATGCTCGCACTCGGATCGGCAGTGACATGACAGCGACCGTCAATACGGCGGGCGGCGCCCGCACAGCCTGGTACAAGAAGGCAAGCGACGAGATCGCTCGGGAATTCGACGTCGATCCGGCGCTCGGATTGACCGCCGCGCAGGTGGCCGAACGCCAGGCCCGGTACGGCGGCAACGTGCTTGCCGGCACCGCGAAGGAGACGGCCCTGCGCGCCTTCCTGCGCCAGTACGAGGACCTGATGCAGATCATCCTCGTCGGCGCCGCGGTGGTCAACCAGATCGTCACCGGCGAAGCGGGCACGACGCTCGTGCTGCTCGGCCTGACCGTGTTCAACGCCGTGCTCGGTCTCCACCAGGAGGCGAAGGCCGAAGCGAGCCTTGCCGCGCTGCAGAAGATGCTGAAGGACATCGCGAGGGTGCGACGGGACGGGACCGTCGTCGAGATCGATGCCGCGGAGCTGGTTCCCGGAGACGTGGTGCTGGTCGAAGCGGGCAACCGCATCCCCGCCGATGGACGGCTGTTCCTGGCTGCCACCCTCGAGATCGAAGAGGCGGCCCTGACTGGCGAGAGCACGCCGGTGCTCAAGGACGTCACGACCATCGACCACGACGACGTGCCCTTGGGCGACCGGCTGTGCGTCGTGTTCATGAACACCTCCGTCACGCGTGGACGCGGCGAGTTCGTCGTGACCGGCACGGGCATGGACACCGAGATCGGCAGCATCGCCGACCTCCTGAACCGCACGGAGTCGGACAAGACACCCCTGCAGAAGCAGCTCGATCGCCTCACGGTGATCATCGCCGGGCTGGCCGGCATCGCCTTCGTGGCGATGATCCTGCTCGGCCTCGCGAACGACCAGGACTTCGACTCCCTCTTCATCGCCGGCGTCGCCCTGGCCGTGTCGGCGATCCCGACCGGCCTGCCCGCTGTCGTCACGACGCTCTACTCCACCGGCACCCGCGTGCTGGCGTCGCAGAACGCCATCGTCAAACGGCTGCCGTCGGTCGAGACACTCGGTTCGGTCTCGGCGATCTGCTCGGACAAGACCGGCACGCTCACCTTGAACAAGATGACCGCCCGCGAACTGGTCGTGCCGGGACAGAACCGGTTCAGCGTCACCGGCGAGGGCTACGCCACCGAGGGCGCGATCCGCCACGACGGCGGCGCCACGATCGACCTCGCCGACGCGATGTTGCCGATGGCGCTGTGCGCCGACGCCCGTCTCGCCGACGGCGAACTGATCGGCGACCCGACCGAGGGTGCGCTGATCGTGCTGGCCGCGAAGGGCGGCATCGACCTCGATGCCACCCGGGAGCGGTACCCGCGCATCGCCGAGGTCCCGTTCGACTCCGACTACAAGTTCATGGCCACGTTCCACCGCATGAACGACCATGACGGCAACGACGTCATCCGCTGCTTCGTCAAGGGCGCGCCCGACGTGTTGCTCGACCGGGCCGGATCGTTCTGGATGCCGGACGGCTCGACGGTCCCCATCGACGACGATCGGCGTCGCGCCGCGTCCGACGAGAACGATCGGATGGCCGGGCAGGGCGAACGGGTCATGGTGGTGGCACGCCGCGACTTCGACCCGGCGACGTTCCAGGCCGACGCCGCGCACCTCGACGACATCCGCGACCTCACGTTGCTCGCCATGGTCGGCATCGTCGATCCACCGCGCGCCGAGGCGAAGGTCGCCATCGAGCAATGCCACCGTGCCGGGATCGAAGTCCGGATGATCACGGGCGATCACGCCGTGACCGCCGGCGCGATCGGCCACGAGCTCGGCATCACCGGGAAAGCGCTGACCGGCGCCGAGTTCGCGGCCATGAGCGACGACCAGTTGATCGCCGAGCTCGACGAGATCGGTGTCGTCGCCCGAGTGGCGCCCGAGGACAAGATCCGCCTCGTCAGCACCTTGCAGGGCCAGTCGAACATCGTGGCGATGACCGGCGACGGCGTGAACGACGCGCCGGCGCTGAAGAAGGCCGACATCGGGGTGGCGATGGGCATCACCGGCACCGAGGTGTCCAAGGACGCCGCGGTGATGATCCTCACCGACGACAACTTCGCCACCATCGTCCGAGCTGTCGAGTACGGCCGGCAGTTGTACGACAACCTCGCCAAGTACATCCGGTTCCAGATGGCGGCCCTCGTGGCGTTCATCGCCACCTACCTCGGCGCGGCCCTGTTCCAGATCGCCGACGGCATCCCGTTCGCTCCGCTCGCGGTGCTCTGGATCAACTTCGCCGTCCAGGTGCCACTCGCGCTCGCGCTGGGCTTCGACCGGCCGATCGAGGGGCTCATGGACAAGCCGCCCCGCCCGCTCCACGAGCCGGTGCTGTCGCGACGGCAGTGGGGCTTCGACATCGCGCTCGGCATCGTCATGGCGGCCGAGACGCTGTGGGTGCTCGAGATCTTCGAGAACCGGGAGAGCGCAATGGTGGCAGCGTCGATGGCCGTGGTGGCCTTCTCGCTGATGAACATCGCATTGGCGCTCGGCGCCCGCAGCGCCACCGAGACCGCCCTCGACCGTGACTCCGTCGCCGGCCGCCGCCAACTCGTCCTCTACGGCATGGCCGTGCTGTTCACCGTGCTGTCGACCGAGCTCGGGCTGCTGCAGCGGATCCTCGGCACGACGTCGCTCACGGGTGGGCAGTGGCTCACCTGTCTGGTTCTCGCCATCGTGCTGCTGCTGGTGGGAGAGGTGATCAAGCTGGTTCAACGTGCGTCGTCGAACGATCGACACGTCAAGGAGGCAGGAACATGACCACGATCGAGGAGACCGGAGCGATCGACTGGTTGCTCATCGAAGCCCCCGGTCGAGCACTCAACGGTGAGCTCGTCCCCCCGTTGCTCGACCTCGTCGACCGGCGGTTGATCCGAGTGCTCGACGCCCTGATCCTCGTCAAACGGGGTGACGACGACTTCGACGCGTTCAGCACCGACGAGCTCGATGCCGCGCAGGTCGGCGAGATCGGTGAGTTGGCCGGCGCGTCGTCGGGCTTGCTGGACCACGACGATGCGGCGGCCGCCGCTGCCGCGCTCCAACCCGACAGCATCGGGCTGCTGATCGTGTACGAGAACCTGTGGTCGCTGCCGTTCGCCGTCGCCGCTCGCGAAGCCGGCGGTCAGCTGGTCGCCCGCGGCCACGTCTCCAGCCAAGCCATCGTGGACGCGCTCGACGCGGCCGGACTCTGACGAAACGAGGGATCTCATGGGATTGATCGGTGGCATGGCCCGCACGGCCGTCATCGCCGGAACTGCGACCGCTGTCGGCAACAGGGTGTCGCGCCGTCAGGCGAATCGATGGAGCCAGCAAGACCAGTCCGCGTACGCCCCGCAACCGCGGTACGCGGCAGCGCCCCAGTACGCGCCCCAGTACCAGCAGCCACCACAGCCGCAGTACAGCGCCCCGCCGCAATACGCCGCCCCACCGCAGTATCAGGCGTCGCCGCCGCCCGCGCCCGCTCCTGCACCGCCCGCTCCCGCCGAGTCGGTGACCAGCGAGATGCTCGACCAACTCCGCAAACTCGGTGAGTTTCACGCCCAAGGGATCCTCACCGACGAGGAGTTCGCCGCGCAGAAGGCGCGCATCCTCGCAACCTGAGCCGGACCGGCTCGAGAAAGGCGGGCACATGCCCGAAACGACCAACACGCTGTCGACCGAACAGCTCGCCCAGGTGCTCGGGCTGATCCGCGGTGCCGACGGGGTCGAGCTCAAGCTGAGCGTGCCGGACGAGGATCGCCGATCCGCCGTCGCCGTCCTCGACATGGACCCACTCGAAGCGCAGCTCCGACAGGTCGTCTTCTTCGACACACCCGATCTGACGCTCAACGCGCGCGGGGTGGTCGTGCGTGCCCGGCGGGTGCAGGGCAAGACGGGTGATTCGATCGTCAAGCTCCGTCCGCTCGTGCCCGACGAGATCCCCAAGGACGTCCGCCGCGCGCCGGGCTTCGGTGTCGAAGTCGACGCCATGCCGGGTGGCTTCGTGTGCTCGGGGGCGATGAAGAGCGAGGTCGACAACGCGCTGGTGCGCGACGTGATCGCCGGGCGCCGCCCAGTTCGCAAGCTGTTCACGAAGGCCCAGCGCGCGCTGTACTCGACCTACGCCCCGGCTGGCGTCGAGCTCGACGACCTGTCGGTGCTCGGCCCGATCAACGTGCTCAAGCTCAAGGTGACACCGCCCGACTTCGGCCGTGGTCTCGTGGCCGAGCTGTGGCTGTACCCCGACGGCTCGCGGATCCTCGAGCTGTCGACCAAGTGCACGACCGCCGAGGCGTTCGAGGTAGCCGCGCAGGCCCGCGCCTTCCTCGGCGGCCTCGGGATCGACCTGCTCGCCGAGCAGCAGACAAAGACGCGTGCGGCGCTCGAGTTCTACTCACAAGCGCTCGCCGCCGCCAGTACCCCACTCGATGTTCCCGACGAATCGACCGGAGAAGTGACGACATGACGAAGATGAAGCGCAAAGAGTACGAAGCCGAGCTGGCCACGTTGCACGCCGAGCTCGTCGCGTTGCAGGAATCGGTGAAGGCGACGGGTGCCAAGGTTGCCGTCGTGTTCGAAGGCCGCGACAGCGCCGGCAAGGGCGGCACGATCAAGGCGCTCACCGCCAAGGTGAGCCCCCGCGTGTTCCGGGTCGTGGCCCTGCCGTCACCGACCGAACGGGAGAAGTCGCAGATGTACATCCAGCGGTACATCCCGCACCTCCCGGCGGCCGGCGAGGTCGTGATCTTCGACCGGAGCTGGTACAACCGCGCCGGCGTCGAACGAGTGATGGGCTTTTGCAGCGAAGAGCAGGCGCAACGGTTCCTGCGCATGGCGCCCGGTGTCGAACAGGCGATGGTCGACTCCGGGATCATCTTGTTGAAGTACTGGCTGGAGGTCGGCGAGGGAGAGCAGACCAAACGGCTGCAGAGCCGTGTCGACGACCCGCGCAAGATCTGGAAGCTCTCCGGCATGGACCTCGACTCGTACAGCCGCTGGTACGACTACGCCCGTGCCCGTGACGACATGTTCGCCGCCACCAGCTCCGAGTGGGCCCCCTGGCACGTCGTTCGCACCGACGACAAGCGTCGCGGCCGGCTCAACCTGATCACTCACCTGCTCGGTCAGATCCCGTACGCGCCCGTGTCCCCGCGGGAGGTCACCTTCCCGGCCCGCCAGCCCGCTGGCGATTACGTCGAACCGGATCTCCAACCGTTCATGATCCCCACGCCGTTCTGACGTGAGCACACCAGAGCCGCTCGAAGAGGTCCCGGAGAACCGCCGTCTCGCCGTCCTCCTGGCCATGGCGATGTTCGTCCTGGTGGTCGACACCTCGATCATGAACGTGTCGATCACCGCGGTGGCCACCGACCTCGGCACGTCGGTCAGCAACATCCAGTCCGCCATCGCTCTCGAAGCGTTGGTCTCGGCCGCGTTCATCCTCATCAACAGCAAGCTCGGCGACATCATCGGCCGCAAGCGTGCGTACGTGCTCGGGCTCCTCGCGTACGCGATCGGTGCGCTGGCGATGACGCTCACCCAGTCGGTGACGACGATCATCATCTTCTGGGCGATCATCGGTGGTCTGGGGGCGTCGCTGCTGCTGCCCGCCATGCAGTCGCTGATCCACGGCAACTTCGAGGGCGCGGCGCAGAAGAAGACCTATGCGCTGGTCGGCGCCGCGGCCGCGGTCGGCGCTGCCATCGGGCCACTGCTCGGTGGCTTCGTCACCACCTACCTGTCGTGGCGGGTGGGCTTCCTGCTCGAGGTCGTGATCATCGCCATCGTGCTCGCGAACATCAAACTGATCGCCGACGTCCCGTTCACCGGTCTCCGCAAGATCGACATCGGTGGGGCGGTGCTGTCCGTGCTCGGCATGGGTGGCGTCGTGCTCGGCATCCTCGTGTGGCAGGAAGGCGGCGCGTACGTCGGCCTGCTGATGGTGATCGGCGCCATCGCGCTCGCCGGTCTGGCCGCCTGGCTCGTGCGGCGCAAGCGTGCCGGCAAGGTGATCCTGCTCGATCCCGATCTGTTCGCGATCAAGAACTTCCGGGTGGGGGCACTGGCCATGGTCCTCCAGCAGATCACGCTCGGCGGAGCGATGATCGCGCTCCCGCTGTATCTCCAGGTGACCCTCGAGTACGACGCGATGCGCGCGGGCCTGTCGCTGGCTCCGCTGTCGCTGACGATGTTCGCCGTCGCGTTGGCGATGGGGAAGGTCGGCAAGGACCTCCGCGCCGCCAGCGTGATCCGCGTCGGCTTCGGGCTGACGTTGGTGGGCATGGCTCTGACGATCGCGGTGATCCCGCGCGGCGAGTCGGGGTGGTCGCTGCTCGTGCCGCTGCTCATCGCCGGCGTGGGGATGGGGCTGTTGGTGTCGCAGCTGAACAACTACATCCTCGGCCCGATCGAGGAGGAGCGGGTCAGCGAGGCGGCCGGGGTGAACTCGGCCGGCCAGTCGTTCGGGTTGTCGTTCGGCCTCGCCCTGGCCGGCGGGATCCTGCTCGCCATGTTGTCGTTCAGCTTCGTCAGCAAGACCGAAGCGAGCGAGATCATCCCCGCCGACGACCAGGTGATGATCGCCGATGCCCTGGAAGACAGCGCGCAACTCGTCAGCACCACTCAGCTCGAGGAGTTGCTCGCCGAACAACCCGGCGAGATCCAAGACGAGATCATCCGGATCAACACCGAGGCCGGCGACTTCGCGCTGCAGATCGCGATGCTCGTCCCGGTCATCGCCTGCCTGCTCGGCTTCCTGAACTCGTTCCGGATGATCCGGCTGCCCGACTACAAGCCGTCGGCGGCCGCGGAGGGTCTTCTCGGCGGCTGATGCGTGCGGGCCTGGCTCGCACGCACGTAGCGGCGACCGCCGGGCCCGGCGGTGATGCCGTGGAGCACGACGCTGAACAACACCGTGAGGGCGACGGCTGCAACGGCGCGATCTGCGAGCTGTGACGCTTCGCCGAGCGCCTCGATGGCGAGGGTTGCGAACACGACCGAGGCAAGGCCGCGGGGCCCGAACCACCCGATGAACAAGATCCCGGGCCGCTCGATCGCCGTACCGATCGTGCACACGGCAACCGGCAGGACGCGGACGACGGTGAGACTCACGATCGCGTATGCGACGAGCGATGCGTCGAGGTGCTCGAATGCGAGCGGGACCAGCACGGCACCGAAGAGGAACCAGACCACCAGCCCCAACATCGTGCCACCGAGCTCGGGGAGTTCGTCCATGCGGTCGAGATCGTTGGCCTCTTTGTCCAGCAGGCTTCCGAACACGACACCGGCGACGAACGCCGAGATGAAACCGTTGCCATGGACCGCGAGCGCGAGCGCGAGCGCTGCGATCGCGACGGCGAGCACAGCGATGAGCCGAGCGCCGACCTTCAACGAGGCGTGCTTGGCGGTCCACGTGATCAGCATCGCGCCGGCCGCGCCGACGACCAGCCCGACGACCACGCCCGCACCGAGCTCGCGCAAGGCCGATCCCGCTTCGTAGGACTCGCTCTCGGTGACCAGACCGAGTTGGCTGGCCGCGATGGCGAGCATGACGGTCACGATCGGTGTCGCGAGGCCGTCGTTCAACCCACTCTCCACGTTGAGCGCCTGACGGGTCCGTTCGGGAATTCGTTCGTCGTTGATCACCTGCATGCTGAGCGCGGCATCGGTGGCGGCGAGCGCGGCGCCGAGAAACCCGGCGAGCGCCCAGGGCAAATCCGTCAGCAGCCAGAGGGCGGCCAGCGAGCCGAGGAGCACCGACAACGGGAGCCCGATGACGAGGAGGCGAATCGGCAGCGACGAGCTTTGCCGTAGCTGGCGGAGGTTGACCCGCGATGCGTCGGTGAACAAGACCAGTGCGAGGGTGACCTCGGCGATGAGATGGATGGTGGCGGTGTGGACGTCGATCGGCACCCACCCCCAGTCGGGGTTGCTGATCAGGTATCCGGCGGCGGTGAACACCATCGCCCCCGTCACGTCGTGCCGCTCGAGGACACCAGAGGCGAGTGCCCAGGCGAACACCAGCCCGGCGATGACGGCGACGAGGGTCGTCGTCACGCCCGCGCCCCACCACGTCGCTGGTGGCAGTGGTCAACGGCGTGGTGTGATGCGGTCGTCGCGAAGATGAGCGGAGCGTAGAAGATCCGGGTCGTTCAGCCGATGACGGCCACAGGGACTGCAGCCTCGTCGAGCACCCGGTTGACCGTCGAACCGAACAGGCTGGATCGCAGGGCGCCGCGCCCGCGGGAACCGAGCACCAGCAGATCGCCGTCACGGACCGCAGCAAGGATCGACGCCGCAGAGCTGCCTTCGACCAGTTCGCCGTCCACGGCGCCGCCGCACACCTCACGCGCCAACTCGACGGCCACATCGAGCACCCGGCCCGCGTCGACACGGGTGAGGTCCCGGGCCTGGGACTCGGATGCCTCGGACACCCGGTAGGGGTAGTCCCAGCTGTGCACGACCAGCAGCGTGACCTCGTGGAGGTCGGCCTCGGCAGCGGCCCAGCGAAGGGCCGACCGCGCCTGTTCGGAATCGTCGACGCCGACGACCACCCGATCGAGCCGGCCACTGCTCGACGGCCCGCGGACGACGACGACCGGACAGCTCGCCCGCCGGACGACCGCGCGAGTGGTGCTCCCGAGAAAGAACGTCGCGGCCGCGCCGCGGTGGCTGCTGGCGCCGAGCACGATCATGTCGACCGTGCCAGGAGGGAGTGTGGTGAGTTCGTGCGTGGCGCTCCCCACACCGACTCGTGTGCCGACGTCGAGACCCGGGTGCGTCGCGGCCACGCTGGCGAGCGCCTCGGCCGCCACCTCCGATGCCGAGTCCATCAGATCCGGGCCGGTCCCGACGAGCGTCGACGCGCCGTAGATGTCGGCCGTCAGCGGAATCTCGTAGCAGGTGAGGATCTCGAGCCTGCACTTTCGAGCGGACGCCTCGCCAGCAGCCCATTCGAGGGCTTCGCGTGATTCCGGGCTTCCGTCGTAGCCGACCACGATCTGCTTGGTCATCGTCGTCACCTCTCCGTGCTGTGTGCGTCTGGGAGGCACCATACGCACTCGCACCTCCGTTGATCAGGGCCGTTGGACCTGAAACTCGGCGCGGGGAACGTCCGCGACGTTCCGGCGTGCTTCGGGGCGCGCCGACGTCTTCTTCACCACGTCGCTGGCACCGCACTGCCAGTCGAACCACTGAGCGGTCGTCAGTAGTCGCGGTCGGCGAGCGAGGTCGGGTCGTCGAGGGCGGCGAGGGCGAATCCGGCGGTGCGCCGATAGCCCTCGGTGATCTCGTCGATCTCGGTCGGCGAGATGATGTCGCCGATGTCGTCGAACCCGTCGGGCGCCCGCTCCTCGACGAGCTGCATCGGCCGTTCCGGCCCGAGCCCGCGATTGGCCTCGACGATGGCGCTCGTCGGCGGCAGACGGACCTCCTCGTAGCGACGGAGCGCGGTGCCGAGGTCGCCGGCAGAGCGGATGCACCCGGCGAGCACCCGCGCGTCGAGGATCGCCTGGGAGGCACCGTTCGAGCCGATCGGGTACATCGGGTGCGCCGCGTCGCCGAGCAATGTGACACGCCCGAACGTCCAGCGATCGACCGGGTCGCGGTCGACCATCGGGTAGACGAACGTGCGGGGCGCCGAAGCGATCAGCGCTGGCACGTCGAGCCAATCGAAGGCCCAGTGCTCGAAGGCGGGAAGGAAGTCCGCGAGGTCGCCCTCGCGATTCCAGTCCTCACGGTCGGCGAGGGATGCGTCGTCGGGTCGGAGCTCGGCGATGAAGTTGAACGTCTGGCGGCCGTCCGCGAGGTCGGTGATCGGGTAGCCGACGAACTTCTGGGCAGGGTGGCCGATCCAGATCATCGTGCGGCCGTCCAGCACCGGCGCACGGTCGACGACACCACGCCACAACAGGGCGCCGCTCCACTTCGGCGGCCCCTGCTCGGGGTAGAACTGGGCACGAGCGATCGAGTGGATGCCGTCCGCGGCGACGATCGCCGCGGCGCTGACGACGGTCTCGGCGCCATCGGATGCGGCGAACGTCGCTCGCGGCCCGTTCTCTGTCGGATCGACGCTGATCAGCCGGCGGTCGAGCGTGAGCCGGTTCGGGCCGATCCGCTCGGCGACCGCGTCGAGCAGGATCCGGTGCAGTTCGCCGCGATGGATCGACAGCTGCGGCCACCGGTAGCCGGCGGCGAGGCCACGAGGCTCGCTCCAGATCTCGCGGCCGTTCTTGGCGAAGTAGCCGAGGGTGGACGGCGCGACGGCGTGGGCCGACAACGGATCGAGCAGGCCCAACGCATCGAGCTCGCGTACCGAGTGCGGGAGCAGGTTGATGCCCACCCCGGCCGCCCGGATCTCCCGGACCGCCTCGTAGACCGTGACGTCGACGCCGATGGCGTGGAGGCTCAGCGCCGCGACGAGTCCGCCGATTCCTCCACCGACGATCGCGATGCCGTCGCCGAGGTCACACTGTCGGGCCGACGTCACGTCAGCTCGAACACGTTGATGCGCACGCTGTCGCTGCGCCGTTCGCCGGTCGACACCGCGAGCACGTCGTTCATCCACCGCAGGGCCGGCGCCGAGGTCGCGAGACGGACGTGTGTGCGGAAGTAGTACTCACCAGGGTCGACCGGCTCGCCTGCAGCGATTCGCTCGAGCACCTCCGCCGGGGCATGTCGCAGGCCCGTCGAGCGGACTTCGATGAGATCGCCGTCGCTCGTTGCCAACGCGTAGTGAGCGTCGATCTCGATCACGCCGTCGGATCGCACGAGCTGCCAGTCGGAGCCGCCCGGAGCGAGCGTGCCCTCGACGCCGTCGCGGGTCGTGAACGATCCGCTCGTGAACGGGATCATCCGGCGGATGCCGGTGCCGACGTCGCCGAGATCGAGGATCGGCTCGACCTCCACGTCGATCGTCAGCAGTTCACGTAGCTCCATCGATGCGCCCCTTTCTCGGCGGCTCATCGTCGCGCACGGCCACCGGTGGCGGCGAACCCCGACGCCCACTGACGGGCCATCGTTCGACACGCTTGGGCCGCTTGCGTAGCGTGACCGCATGGAGTACACCGACGTGACCCCGGCCGAATTCGACGCGTTGTCCGGCGTCGAGGACTGGCGATACGTGCTCGGCGGCATCGTCGCCGAGTTCGCCTGCGGGTCGTTCGGCGCGGCCGCCGCGCTCGCGCTCGGGATCGCGGACGCGGCGGAACGCATGCAGCATCACCCCGACATCGACCTGCGCTATCCCGACCGCGTACGCGTCGGGCTCACCACCCACGCCGTCGGCGGTCTCACCGAGTTGGACGTCGCGCTGGCCCGGGAGATCTCGACACTCGCCGCCGGCATCGGCGCTTCGGTGAGCCTGTCGGTTCCACAGCGGCTCGAGATCGCCCTCGACACGACCGATGTCGAGCGCATCAGGCCGTTCTGGGCCGCCGTGCTCGGTTACAAGGAGGCCGCCGGCGTGCTGGTCGACCCGTTGCGGATCGGACCACCGATGTGGTTCCAGGCAATGGATGAGCCCCGCCCCGATCGGAACCGGTTCCACCTCGATGTCTCCGTGCCGCACGACCAGGCCGAGCAGCGCATCGCCGACGCGCTCGCCGCGGGCGGCACGTTGGTCAGCGACGACCACGCCAGATCGTGGTGGGTGCTCGCGGACGCCGACGGCAATGAGGTGTGCGTGTGCACCTGGCAGGATCGCTGACGGGACCACGTCGAGGGCGCGTCGATCACCAGGAGGAAGCATCATGGAACCCGGATCGGACGAGTGGCTGAACTCGACCGTCGAGGACGTCGTCGACCCTGACGTCGAGATCATCGACCCCCACCATCACCTCTGGCCGGCGGGCGGGGCGATGGCCTACGGGCTCGCCGACCTCGAGAGCGACCTCGCATCAGGCCACAACGTCATCGACACGGTCTTCGTCGAGTGCCATGCCAGCTACCGAACCGGCGAGCCGCGACACCTCTGCCCGGTCGGCGAGACCGAGTTCGTCGTCGCAGCCGCAGAAACCTCGTCACGGCAGGTGATCGGTGGCATCGTTGCTTTCGCCGACCTGACCGACCTCGACCACCTCGACGAGGTGCTCGACGCCCAGGAGGCGGCGAGCAAGGGCCGGTTGCGCGGCATCCGGCACGCCGGGTCGCACGCGTTGCATCCGGAGCTGCTGGCGATTCCCGGACGCGCGCCGGCCGATCTCTACGCCGACGAGGCATTCCGCACCGGGGTGCGGCGGCTCGGCGAGCGCGGCCTCACCTACGACACGTGGCACTACCACTACCAGAACCCGGACTTCGTCGAGCTCGCCCGTGCGGTGCCCGGCACGCTGATGGTGCTCGACCACTTCGGCACGCCGCTCGGCGTCGGGCCGTACGCGGAGCGGCGCGGCGAGATCTTCGAACGCTGGCTCACCGACCTGTCCGCCATTGCCACTTGCCCGAATGTGCGGGCCAAGCTCGGTGGCCTCGCGATGCCCGACAACGGCTTCGGCTGGAACGTGGCGGAACGGCCGCCGTCGTCGAACGATTTCGTGAAGGTGCAGGCGCCGTACTACGTGCACGCGATCGAGTCGTTCGGGCCCGAACGGTGCATGTTCGAGTCGAACTTCCCCGTCGACCGCCTGTCATTGTCGTATCGCACGTTGTGGAACGCGTTGAAGAAGATCGCCGCGCCGTACTCCGACACCGAGCGGGATCGGATGTTCCGTGGCACCGCCGCCGAGGTCTACCGCCTCGCCCGCTGAGCGCGCCCGTTTCGGCGTGTTCGACGTCGCCACGCCTGCGCAAGGCGGCGGGGGAACAGTGGCGTAGGATCACCGTTCTCCGCCTCCGAAAGGACCCCGATGACCGCCAATTCCGTACTGACCCATCACAACGTGGGCCTGCTCACGGTCGACGCGGTCGAGGCGCCCGAAGCGGTCAGCTCCGCGTGGATCGACGAGCAGCTGGCCGACACCTACGAACGCACCGGCCTCAAGCCGGGCACGCTCAGCGAGCTCGCCGGCATCGAGGAGCGCCGGTGGTGGCCGGAGGGGATGCCGTTCGACGAAGCGGCGGCGCTCGCCGGCAGGGCGGCGATCGAGGCGTCGGGTGTCGACCCCGACCGGATCGGCATGCTGATCTCCACGTCGGTGTGCAAACACCATCTGGAGCCGTCCGTGTCGTGTGCGGTGCACCACCGCCTCGAGCTGTCCACGAGCTGTCTCAACTTCGACGTCGGCAACGCCTGCCTCGGGTTCATCAACGGCATGCAGATCGCCGCCGCGGCGATCGACTCCGGCCAGATCGACTACGCCCTGATCGTCGACGGCGAGGGCAGCCGGTACACCCAGGAGACCACGATCGCCCGGCTCCAGGAGCCGACCACGCAGGCCGCCGACGTGTTCGCCGAGTTCGCCTCGCTCACGCTCGGCTCCGGCGCCGCCGCCGCGGTGATCGGGCGGATGGACCAGCACCCCGACGCCCACCGCCTCGTCGGTGGCATCGCCCGGTCCGGCACCCAGCACAACAAGCTCTGCGTCGGCGACCTCGACCGCATGGAGACCGACACCCACGGGTTGCTCGTGGCCGGCCTCGACCTCGCCGAGGCGGCCTGGAAGAACTCCGGCCACGACTTCGACTGGGAGGTGGGGATGGACTGGTACATCATCCACCAGATCAGTCAGGTCCACACCACGTTGATCACCGAGCGGCTCGGGATCGACCCCGAGCGCGTGCCGTTGACGTTCCCCCGTTACGGCAACGTCGGCCCCGCGGCCATTCCGATCACCCTCGCGAGTGTCAGCGACCAGATCGCCAAGGATCAGCGCGTGCTGTGCATGGGGATCGGCTCGGGGCTGAACACCAGCTTCAGCGAAATCGTCTGGTGACCGCACCGCCCGCTCCTGGGACACCCGTTCCGGGGTGGGCGCCCGACCCGCCGACCGAGCAGCAGTGGCGCTACTGGCAGCTCGACGCGGCCTGGTCGCGGTTCATCGACGTCACCGATCACGACGGCATCGCTCACCGATGGCACGTCCTCGACACGGCGGTCGCCGACCCGGTGGCCACGATCGTCTGCGTCCATGGCAACCCGACATGGGCCTACGCGTGGGCGACGTTCCTGCGTCGCTTCGGTGCGACCCACCGCGTGATTGCCGTCGACCAGCTCGGGATGGGCTACAGCGAGCGCACCGCGCAGCGACGCTACGCCACGCGCGTGCGCGACCTCGGCGACGTGATTCAAGCGCTCGACGTGCGGGCCGATCGCCCGCTGTTCGTCGCCGCACACGACTGGGGCGGCGCCATCGCCATGGGGTGGGCGGTCGATCACGTCGATCGGCTGGCGGGCATGATCCTGTCCAACACCGGCATCGCCGTCCCCGAGGGCCGTTCCGCGCCGGCGATCATCCGTCTCGCCGCATCGGCCGGGATGCTCGAGCTCGTCTGCCACGGCACGCCGACGTTCGTCGCCGGAACCACCTGGCTGTCCGGCAATCGGCTCACGAGGGCCGATCGAGCGGCGTTCCGCGCCCCCTACCGAGGCGCCCAGTCGAGGGTGGCGATCGCCGACTTCGTGGGCGACATCCCGCTCTCGCCCGGACACCCGTCGGAACGGTCGCTGCAGGCCGTGGCCGACCGCCTCGGCTCGCTCGACGTGCCGGTGCTGCTCGCGTGGGGCGCCCGCGACCCGGTGTTCGACGACGACTTCGCCGTCGACCTCACCCGCCGCCTGCCGAACACCGTGCTGCACCGCTTCCCCGACGCCAGCCACCTCGTGATGGCCGAGTCCCGACCCGGTGAGGCCGGCGTCGCGTCCGTCGCCGCCGACTTCATGTCCGATGTCGTCTCCGGTCGTCGTTTGCGTCGGGATCCGGCACCGACAGGTGTGCCGAATCCCGACGCAAACGACGACCGGGCGCTCTGGGCCGGGGTTACGGAGCGGGCCCGGGGCGGCGGCGGAGGCGAGGTGGCGTTCGTCGACATGGCCTCGGGGCAGCAGCTCACCTTCGCCGAGCTCGACGGGCGGATCGCCGCCATCGCCGGCGAGCTGGCCAGGCGGGGAGTCCGGCCAGGCGACCGGGTGGCGATGATCACACCGCCAGGGATCGACTTGGTGGCGGCCGTGTACGGGGTGTGGCGCGCCGGTGGTGTCACCGTCGTGGCCGACCGAGGGCTCGGCCTGCGTGGGCTGGGCGCGGCGGTCCGCAGCGCTCGTGTCTCTTGGATGATCGGGCCCCGCCAGGCTCGCCTGGCGGCGCGGGCGATGCGCTGGGCGCCGCGGGCGACGGCGATCGACATCGACGACCTGGTGGCGCCACGCCAGGCCACTGCTTCGAGCCTGCCTCCGGAGCCGGGCGGTGATGATCTCGCGGCCGTCCTCTTCACGTCGGGCGCGACAGGGCCGGCGAAGGGCGTTCGCTACCGGCACCGCCAGCTCGCCGCCCAGCGCGACGCGCTCGCCCGGACCTACGACATCACGGCGGACGATCGCCTCGTCGCCGCGTTCGCCCCGTTCGCGCTGTATGGGCCTGCGCTCGGGATCCCGACCTGCCTGCCGGCTTGTGACGTGACCAAACCCGGTCAGCTGACCGCATCGATGCTCGACGACGCGTGCGCGCGTGTCGATGCGACCCTGGCCTTCGGTTCACCCGCCGCGCTCGCCAACGTGGTGGCGACCGCGGGGAACCGGACGCGCTGGCGAGGGCTCGGGGGGCTGCGAATCGTGTTCTCTGCCGGAGCGCCGGTGCCCGCGGAGACGCTCCACGAGGTGGCGCGTCTGACGCCGAACGCGTCGATGCACACGCCCTATGGGATGACCGAGGCGCTGCCGGTCGCCGACATCGACCTGCCGGGGATCGACGCGGCGACGCTCGACGAGCCGTACGGCGGTGTGTGCGTCGGGCAACCGGTCGAGGGCGCCTCGGTGCGGATCGTCGCGCTCGACGCTCCCTCCGATCAGCTCCCGACGGTGGCCGACCGCGCTCCGGGCGAGACCGGTGAGATCCTCGTGTCGGCGCCGTGGGTGTCCGACGGGTACCTCGGCCTGTGGGCCGTCCAACGCGCTGCCCGCCCGGCGGCGGCCGACGACGGTCCGGTCTGGCACCGGACCGGCGACGTCGGGCATGTCGACGCCCAGGGCCGGCTGTGGGTCGAAGGCCGAACCGTTCACGTGATCCACACCGAATCCGGCCCGCTCACGCCGGTCCCGATCGAGCGCGCGGTCGAGCGCGGGCTCGGCGTCGCCCGATCGGCCGCGGTCGGTGTCGGCCCGCACGGGGTCCAGCAGCTTGCGGTCGTCGTCGAGGATCCGGCGGCCGACGACGGGCTCGCCAACACCGGCCGCAGCGCTGAGGTGCGCGCACTCGTCACCCACCCTGTCGCGGCGGTGCTGACGCTGCGTGCACTGCCGGTCGACATCCGTCACAACGCCAAGATCGACCGCACCGCTGTGGCCCACTGGGCCGCCGCCGTCCTCGCCGGCCGCCGGGCCCGCGCCCCGAAGCGTTGACCGGCGATGCGCGTCCTGGTCACCGGTGCAACGAGTCTCATCGGCAGCGAGCTCAGCGCCGCCCTCGCCGCCCGCGGCGACTCGGTCGTCTGTTTCCAACGCAACGTGTCACATGGACTCGGGCGCCGCGCAACGACTTGTGACGATCACACGATCACGCAGCGACTCGGCGACGTGCGCGACGCCGAGGCACTGCGCGCCGCTGCGGAGGGGTGTGACGCGGTCGTCCACCTGGCTGCCAAGGTCGGCGTGGTGGGCGAGTGGGAGGAGTACCGCTCGATCAACGTCGACGGCACGGCCAACGTGGTCGCGGCGGCGCGCTCGGTCGGCATCGACCGCGTGATCCACGTGTCGTCGCCATCGGTGGCTCACGGCGGCGAGCCGATCATCGGCGCGTCCGCGGACGCGCCCGTGCTCGGCCGTCGCCACGCGTACTACGCCGAATCGAAGGCGATCGCCGAGCGCCTGGCCCTGGCGTCCGCAGACGAGGAGTTCGGCGTTGTCGCGATCCGACCGCACCTTGTCTGGGGCCCCGGCGACACCCAGCTCGTCGGTCGGATCGTGGAGCGGGCACGCACCGGCCGGTTGGCCCTGGTGGGTGGTGGCCGGGCGCTCGTCGACACGACCTACATCGACAACGCCGTCAGCGCGCTCGTAGCAGCGCTCGACTCCGTGCGACCGGGCGCCGAATGCTCAGGGCGGGCGTACGTGATCGCCAACGGCGAGCCACGTCCGATCCGCGACCTGATTGCCGGCATCTGTGCCGCCGCGGGGGTCGAGTTCGCCCCGCGTGATGTGCCGCTGGCGGTCGCCACGCGGCTCGGACGGGTCGTGGAATGGGCCTGGCCGTTGCTTCGCCGTGAGGGAGAACCGCCACTCACCGAGTTCCTCGCCGAGCAGCTCGGCACCGCCCACTGGTTCGACCCCACCCCTGCGGCGCGCGATCTCGCATGGTCGCCGACGGTCACCATCGACGAGGGGCTGGCGCGGCTCGCGGGCTGGTACCGGGAGTCGGACGGGGCGAAGGATCAGCAATCCGGCCGGTGAATCCTGGCGCCGGGCGGTATCCTCGCCTGGCCTCGGCGACGTGGCAGAGTGGCTCATGCAACGGCCTGCAAAGCCGTGTACCCGGGTTCAATTCCCGGCGTCGCCTCCATATCACCCCAGCTCAGATGGGGTGTGTTTGCTCGTGGTCACGTGGTGATCACGGAAAGTCCGGATGGGTCCACATCGTGACACACATCGTGTCCCCGTCGATTCCCCTCCAGAATTTCCTGGTGACGGCTCTGCCCTCGGCCACTACGCTGCCGACTGACCGATGACGAGTACCGCCCGCACCTCTCCGACGACCACGACCGTCGTCGTCCCGGGCGCTCATCTCACCACCGCCCTGCTCGGCCCGCGCGATCAGGTGCTGCGGCGCGTCGAGCAGCAGTTCCCGACCACGCAGATCAGCGTGCGGGGCAACGAGGTCCGTATCGCCGGTGACGATGCTGCTGCCGTGGCAGTCGTCGCCGAGCTGTTCGAGGAGCTGATCGCGTTGCTGCAGAGCGGCCAGCAGCTCGACGACAACACGCTCGATCGGATCTTCGCCATGGTCGATGCCAGCGAGAAGCCGAGCGAGATCCTCACCCACCAGGTGCTGCGGGGCGTGAAGGGCCGCCAGGTCAAGCCGAAGACCGCCGGCCAGAAGCGCTACATCGACACGATCTCGCAGAACGTCATCACGTTCGGTCTCGGGCCCGCCGGCACCGGCAAGTCGTGGCTGGCGGTGGCGATGGCGGTGCAGGCGCTCCAGACCAAGCAGGTGCAGCGGATCATCCTCACCCGCCCGGCGGTCGAGGCGGGGGAGCGGCTCGGGTTCCTCCCCGGAGACCTGATGGCCAAGATCGACCCGTACCTGCGCCCGCTGTACGACGCGCTGTACGACATGCTCGATCCCGACGGTGTGGCCCGGCTGCTCGAACGCCAGATCGTCGAGGTCGCCCCGCTGGCGTTCATGCGCGGCCGCACGCTCAACGACAGCTTCATCATCCTCGACGAGGCGCAGAACACCACGCCGGAACAGATGAAGATGTTCCTCACCCGCATCGGGTTCAACTCCCGCGTCGTGGTCACCGGCGACACCACCCAGGTCGATGTCGCCAACGGCAAGAGCGGCCTCGCCGGCCTTGAACGAACGCTCGCCGGCATCGACGGCCTGGCGTTCGTGAAGCTCACGGGCGCCGATGTCGTGCGGCACAAGATCGTCGCCGACATCGTGGCGGCGTACGAAAAGCAGTCCGAGTCCAAGCCGTCATGACCGCGGCGTCGGTGGTGTGCTCCGACGAGCGCGCCGGTGGAACCGAGTCGTTGCCGATCGAGGTCGGCCGCTGGCAGGAACTGGCCGAAGCGGTTCTGACAGCCGAGGGTGCGGTGGGTGAGCTCACCGTCGTGTTCGTCGACGAGGCCGAAATCGCCGAGCTGAACGCCGAGCACATGGGCAAGGAGGGGCCGACCGATGTGCTGTCGTTCCCGCTCGACGAGGACAGCGACAGCCAGGACGGTGTGCCGACGCTCCTGGGCGACGTCGTGGTCTGTCCGGCGGTCGCTGCCCGACAGTTCACCGATCATGCCGGGACCCTCGATGACGAACTCGCCCTGCTCGTGGTGCACGGCATCCTCCACGTGCTGGGGCACGACCACGCCGAGCCCGCCGAGACCGAGCGGATGCGCTCCCGCGAGCTCGAGCACCTCATCGCGCTGCATTGGCACGGGCCCGCACCCGTCGGGTTCCGCCAGACGCACGACTGATCGCTAGCGTCGCCGCCCATGGAGATCTCACTCGAAGGCAAGGTCGCGCTGGTCACCGGTGCGTCGAAGGGCATCGGTAAGTCGATCGCGGCGACGCTGGCTGCATCGGGCGCGAAGGTGATGATCAACAGCCGCAAGCAGGACCAGCTCGAAGCGGCCCGCGCGGAGATGACCGGCGACGTCGAGATCTTCGCCGCCAATGCGGGCGATGACGACGCCGGGGAGCGCGCCGTGACAGCCACGATCGAGCGGTTCGGCGGCCTCGACATCCTCGTCAACAACGCGGCGACCAACCCGTACTTCGGCGCCACGCTCGGCGTCGACGGCCCGCGCTACGACAAGACGTTCCAGGTGAACCTCAAGGCGCCGCTGTTCTGGAGCCAGGCTGCCTGGGAGCACGCGTTCAAGGACAAGCCGGGCACGATCATCAACATCGCCTCCGTCGGTGGCCTGCGGGCCGAGTTCGGGCTCGGCGTCTACAACCTCACCAAGGCGGCGTTGATCCACCTGACCCGCCAGCTCGCCAACGAGCTCGGACCGACCCGTGTCGTCGGCATCGCCCCGGGCCTCGTGCAGACCGACTTCGCGTCGTACCTCGTCGACAACTTCGGCGAGAAGCTCGCGGCCCGCCTGCCCACGAAGCGTCTCGGAGAGCCCCAGGACATCGCCAACCTCGCCGTGTTCCTCGCCAGCGACCTCGCCAGCTGGATCACCGGCGAGACCTATGTGATCGACGGTGGCTCCGGCGTGGCCTCCAACGCCTGACCGCGGCGAATCTTGCCGAGGGCGGTGCGGGGGAGCGCGTCGACCAGCACCAGGGACTTCGGCGCCAGGAAGGCCTGATGAGTGGCCTTGACGTGATTGCGGAGCGACTCCAGCGTGGGAGGATCACCGGCGACGGCCGGCACGACGACGGCTTGGACGAGCTGACCCCACTCCGCATCGTCGACGCCGCGGACCATGACGTCGGCGACGAGGGGATGGGTGGCCATCGCTGCCTCGACCGCTTCCGGCCACACGTTCTCGCCGCCGGTGATGATCAGGTCGCCAGCCCGTCCCTCCACGTGGAGACGGCCGTCGTCGCGCCAATGCCCGAGGTCGCCGGTGGGTAGCCAGCCGTCGGCATCGCACGGCGTCGTGCCGTCACGATACGAACGCATCAGCATCGGGCCTCGGAGCCAGATCTGGCGGTCGTCGTCGATGCGCACCTCGACGCCGTCGAGCGGCACGCCGTCGTAGACGACACCGCTGCCGGTCTCGGTCATGCCATAGGTGGTCACCACGTTCGGTGGGCGGTCGGCGGGCGGCCGGCTACCCCCCAGCACGATCGTGCGGAACGCCGCAGGATCGATGCGACCGAGCGTCGTGGCCACGAGCGACACGAGCGTGGCGCCGCTGGCCATGACGGATCGGGCGTCGAAGCCCGGGAGCACGGTCAGCCCGGTGCCGGTGTGGAGCGCCCGGGTCACGACCGACAGCCCGCCGACGTGTGACAGCGGGAGGCACGCCAACCAGTGGTCATCGGCGGTCACCGCGAGGCGTTGGCTCGTCGCTGTCGCCGACGCGGCGATCGCGTCGTGAGTGAGGACCACGCCCTTCGGCGCTCCCGTCGAACCGCTGGTCGCGACCACGAGCGCGTCGCCGTCTTCGACCGGTTCACCGACCCGCATCGCGTCGTACAACGCCTCCTTCGCCGCCGCCGGGAGGCGTTGGTCGACGGGGAAGGACGCGTCGCCAGCGTCCCAGATGCGGCGCAGTTCGTCGACGAAGCCCGGCCCGCCGGGACGGTCGAGCGCGATGAGCCGGCCCGTCACGATCCAGTCCTCGTCATCGTTGTGCTGCCCCGGCCTCCCGATCAGTCCGTGACGGGATCGATCGGAGTCAGCACGCCGACGAGGTCTTCGATCTCCTGAGCCACTGTGAGGCAGCGGAGGTCGGTGAACCGGTCGCCCATCACCTGCACACCGACCGGGAGCCCGTTCGCCAGCCCGCCTGGCACGACCGCCGACGGGATGCCCAACACGTTGGCGTGAGTGATCGGCCGGATCGTGTCGACGAGGTCGAGCGGGTCGTCGCCGACGCCGAGGTCGGCGCCATGCGCGAACGCCGGCTGGGCCCACGTCGGTGACAGCAGGATCGGATACAGCTGGAAGAACTCCGACCAGAGCCGCATGATGCGGTAGCGATCGGCGTGGAGAAGCAGCGCTCCGGGGAACTCCGTCGGGGCCACACGGGCGTCGAACCCCTCGATCACCGCGACTCCATCGGCGCCCATCACCGACGCCAGCAGATCCTTCTGGGCCCGCACGTCGCCGATGAGGATCTCGGTCCAGAGCTCGATGACCCGTTCGTACTCCGGCGGGGTGATCTCGACGAGCTCGTGCCCGGCGTCGTCGAGCAGGTCGCCCACGGCCCCGATGGTGGCGGCGATGCCGGCGTCGGTCGCGCCGCCGGGCGGCTCGGTCAGGATCGCGATCTTGAGCCGCTCGCCGGGCTCGGCGTCGGTGAGCACGGCGGTGACGCTGCGCGGGTCACGCCAGTGCTGACCGGCGAGGATCTCGAGACCGGCGCGGACGTCGGCCACGCGCCGCGCCATCGGCCCCTCGACGAGCATCAGTTGCGACGACAGCAGGCTGTCTTCAGGCGGGATGGCCGACGCCATCGGCACGACACCGGCCGTGGGCTTGATCGATGCGATGCCGCAGCAATGGGCCGGGTTACGGAGGGATCCGCCGATGTCGTTGCCGAGCCCGATCGGGCTCATCCCGGACGCGATCGCCGATGCCTCCCCGCCGCTCGACCCGCCCGCGGTGACGTCCGGGTTCCAGGGGTTGCGGGTCAGGCCGTGGAGCGAGGAATCGGTCGACACCCGCAGTCCGAAGTCCGGAAGGTTCGTGCGGGCGAACGGGATCGCCCCGGCCGCCCGCATGCGTTCGACGGTCGGGGCATCGCGCGGCGCGATCGCATCGGCGAAGATCGGCACGCCGTTGGTGGTCGGGCTGCCTTCGAGGTCGATGTTCTCCTTCACCGAGCAGGGCACGCCGTGCAGTGGACCCAGCACCGATCCGGTCGCCACGGCCTCGTCCGCCAGGTCGGCCGCCGCGAGCGCTTCCTCAGGGAGCACCCGCACGATGGCGTTGACGAAGCGGTTCACCTGGTTGACACGGGCGAGGTGCGACTCGACCACCTCGCGGCTCGACACCTCCTTGGCGGCGATCTTTCCGGCCAGTTCGAGTGCTCCCAGTTGCCACAGCTCCGTCATGCGGCCCATCATGGCGCACTCATGCACCGCTGGATCACTGGAGCTCGTCCGCGCACCCTTCCGGCGGCGATCGTGCCCGTCGCGTTGGGCGCCGCCTGTGCGCTGGGGGTCGGCGCCCCCGACCTCGACGTGGTGTGGTGGCGGGTGGCGCTGGCGCTGGTGGTGAGCGTGGCGTTGCAGATCGGGGTGAACTACGCCAACGACTACAGCGACGGCGTGCGCGGCACCGACGACGTGCGGGTGGGTCCGCAGCGCCTGGTCGCGGGTGGGCTCGCCAGCCCAGCGGCGGTCAAGAAGGCGGCGTTGCTGTCGTTCGGGGTCGCGGCGGTGGCGGGCCTGGCGATCGCCATCGACACCTCGCTGTGGCTGATCGTGGTGGGTGCGGCGTGCATCGCCGCCGGGTGGTTCTACACGGGAGGTTCGAACCCGTACGGATACCTGGGGCTGGGCGAGGTGTTCGTGTTCGTGTTCTTCGGGCTCGTCGCCACGGCCGGCACGACGTTCGCCGCCATCGAGCGCATCACCGGGCTGTCGGTGCTGATGGGGTGCGGGGCGGGAGCGTTGGCGTGCTCGCTCCTGGTGATCAACAACCTGCGCGACATCCCGACCGATCGCGAAGTGGGCAAGCGGACGCTCGCGGTGCGCCTCGGTGACCGGCGCACGCGCTGGCTGTACGTCGGGTTGATCGGGCTCGGTTTCGCGGTCGTGGTGGCAGCGGGGTTCGTGCGGCCTCCGGTGCTCGTCGCGCTGATCGTGATCCCAGTCGCGGTGCGCCCGGTCCGGGCGGTGCTCGGCGGTGCGGCCGGACGTGAACTGATCCCGGTGCTCGGAGCGACCGGCCAGGTCCAACTCGCCTACGCCCTCGTCGCGGCTGCGGGCCTGGTCGTCGGCAGCTGACCCCGTTCGTTCTGGCCCCGTCCCCAAACGCACGGGTCGTGCGTTCTGGCCCCGTCCCCAAACGAACGAGGTTCAGGGAGCGTCGAGCGGGCCGAGCCAGTCGACGATGGCCTCGACGGTGGCTTCGGGTTGTTCGAGGTGCACGCTGTGGCCGGCCTCGTCGATCGCGACGAAGGTGGCATCGGGGATCGACGACGAGAGTCGTCGGCCGAGCTCGGTGAATTTGGTGTCGTGCGTCCCGGCGAGCACGAGCGTCGGGACCTGGATCTCGCCCAGGCGCGCCCACAACGACTCCTGCGTGCCGGTACCCGTCGTTCGCAGACTCGTCGCGAGCCCCGCAGCTGTGTTGCGGAGGCGATCATCGCGTTGCGCACTCTCGGTACCGAGGTCCGCAAACAGCGGCTTCGCGAGCCATTCGTCGATGAAGCTCTCGACGCCGACCGCTTCGATGTGATCGGCGAGGCGCTCGTCGGCGGATCGGCGCGCGTCCCGTTCCTTGTCGTCGTCGATGCCGGCGGTTGCGCCGATCAGCACCATCCGGTCGACGAATTCCGGGCGGGCGATCGCCGCGTGCAGGGCGACTCGGCCACCCATCGAGTAGCCGACGTACATCCCGCGCCCGCCGTTGCGCACGAGGTGTTCCGCGCTCGACCACAGATCGCCGGCCTGAACCTCGGTGGCGCTCGCGTGACCCGGGAGGTCGACGGCGATCACGTCGACCTCCGGGAGGCGTGCTCCGAGAAGCCCGGCGAAGCCCTCCCAGGAACGGGCGGTCTGCGTAAAGCCGTGCGCCAGCACCACCCGCGAACTCGCCGGCTGCGCCATCGCGGCGGTCAGGCGTTCCTGGTCGACGCCTCGTCGACGGCCTGCTGAGCGAGCTTGCGCAACACCTGGGCATAGGTCGCCGGCTCCTGCGCGCCAGGCACCGCCCACCGCCCGTTGAGCACGTAGGTCGGCACGGCCGTGATCCCCTGGTCGTTCGCGGCCTCGAGCTCGGCGGCGACCTCGGCCGTCCCCCGGTTGGAGGTGACGAAGTCGTATGCGTCGTCCCGGTCGAAACCGACCTCGGCTGCGCAGTCGGCGAGTACGTCGTAGTCGCCGATGTTCAGGCCGTCGGAGAAGTACGCCTGCAGCAGGCGTTCCTTCAGCACGGCCTGGTCGACGGGCGATCCGGGTTCGCCCGCCCACCAGATCAGTCGATGGGCGCGCAGCGTGTTCGCCCGCAGGGCGCGATCCATGTGGAACTCGATGCCCGCCTCGGCGGCTCGCTCGGTCACGGTTGCCACGATCTGCTCTGCCCGCTCGGGTCCACCGAACTTCTTGGCGTAGCCCTCGATCGCCGGGGTGGCGACGCCGGGCTCGGCGGTCGGGTCGAGCTGGAACGCGTGGTACCGCACCTCGACCTGCACGCCGAGGTCACCGGCCTCGGCCAGACCGGCCTCGAACTTGCGCTTGCCGATGTAACACCACGGGCAAACGACGTCGGAATAGATGTCGACCGTCACCACGGGACGGTCGAGAACCGATTCGGAAGTGTCCACGAGACCCACCGTACGCCCCTATCGTCGGTGCTCCATGCTCACCGACGACGCGCCACGCCCGCAGGACGTCCAGGCGACGTTCTGCGCGACGCTCGTCGACGAGTGGATCGCCCTCGGCGTGAGCCACGCGGTGATCGCACCAGGTTCGCGATCGACTCCGATGGCGCTCGCGATCACCGATCGGCCCGAGCTCGCCGTCCATGTCGTGCACGACGAACGCGTCGCCGGCTTCGTCGCGCTCGGCCTGGGTCTGGGAGGCCGGCCGGCGCTTCTGCTGTGCACCAGCGGGACGGCAGCGGCGAACTTCTTTCCGGCAGTCGTCGAGGCCGGGCTGTCGGAGGCGCCGATGCTCGTGATCACCGCCGATCGCCCCGAGGAGCTGCGCGGCGTCGGCGCGCCACAGACGATCGACCAGACCGACCTGTACGGGCGCCACGTCCGCTGGTCGCGCGACGCGGGCGTCGCCGACGACGCTGAGCGCAGCCTGTGGCGCGACCTTGCCCGCGACGCGTGGGCGAACGCGGTCGACGGTCCGGTGCAGCTCAACCTGCCGTTCCGCGAGCCGCTTCAAGGCATCGCTGCCGAGTTGCCGCCACCGATCGGAGCACCGCTGACCCTCCGCCAGGTCGGTCGGCCTCGGCTCGACCCGGTGCCGCCCGAGGTCGGTCGTGAGCGTGGGCTGATCCTCGCCGGTGGACGCAGTGGGGTAGCGGTCGAGCAGATCGACGCCCTCCGTGCCGCCACCGGTTGGCCGGTGATCGCCGACCCGATCTCCGGGGCGCGCTCGCTGCTCGACAGCATCTCCACGGCCGACGCGTTGCTTCGCCACGACACGTTTGCCGACACGCACCACCCGGACGTCATCGTTCGTGTCGGGCGACCCGCGAGCTCGAAGGTGCTCGCCCAGTGGGTGGTCTCTTCTGGTGCGGTGCTGATCCAGATCGGCGGGCCCGGCGTCATCGATCCCGATCGCAACGTCACCGCTGTCTGCTCGATCGACGACGTCCTCGCCGCAGTCGCGAGCGACCCACATCGCGCCGACGTGTCGCGCAGCTGGCTCGACGATTGGAGCCGGGCCGACGAGCTGGCCGACCGGGCGATCGACGCCGAGCTGGCCAGCCACGACACGCTCACCGAGCCAACCGTGGCTCGCACGGTGGCATCTGCGCTCCCGCGCGGCGCGGTGCTCACCGTCGCCTCGTCGATGCCGGTCCGCGATCTCGAATGGTTCGGTGGCCGGGCTGCCACGGCGCACGCCAATCGGGGAGCGAACGGCATCGATGGCGTGTTGTCGACGGCGCTCGGGCGCGCCCTCGACAGGCGGACGTCGGTGGTCGTGGTCGGCGACATCGCGTTCGTCCACGACTCGAATGCGCTCGTGGGGCTGCCGGCCCGCGGCGCCGATCTGCGGATCGTGGTCGTCGACAACGACGGTGGCGGCATCTTCTCGTTCCTGCCCCAGGCCAACTCGCTCGACCTCGACCGCTTCGAGCAGCTGTTCGGTACGCCGCTCGGCACCGACGTGCTGGCGCTGGCCGCCGCCCATGGGGTCCCGACGGCGACGGCGACCACCGTCGCGGAGCTGAGGGCGCAGCTCGAGGCGCCCGGCCCGTGGGTCGTGCGTGTCCCGTCCGACCGGGCCCGCAACGTCGAGGTCCACACAGCCCTCCACGCCGCCGTCATCGCTGCCCTCCAATAGTCGTTTGCGTCGGGATTCAGGTACGCCTGTCGGTGCTGAATCCCGACGCAAACGACTATTGGGGGCCGTTCAGGGGCGGATGATGGCGCTGAGCATGGCTTGGAACTTGGCTTGCGTCTCGGCCAGCTCGGCGAGCGGATCGCTGTCGGCGACGATCCCGCCACCGGCGACGAGCCGGGCCGACCGGCGATCGTCGGCGAGCTCGGCGCAACGGATGGCCACCGCCCACGTTCCGTTCCCGGCACCGTCGACCCAACCGACCGCGCCGCCGTATCGCCCGCGCTCGAACCCTTCCACCCGTTCGATCAGCTCGATCGCGGCCTCACGCGGATGGCCGCCGAGCGCCGGCGTGGGCGACAGCGCACGAACGAGCTCGACCACCGACGGGCCGGGTTGCGAGAGCCGCCCTTCCATGCGCGTGCCGAGGTGCTGGACGTTGGCGACGGTGACGATCGACGGCTCGGGCTCCCAGTCGAGGTAGCTCGACCACGGCAAGAGCGTGTCGTGCACGACGTCGATGACGACCCGGTGCTCGATCTGGTTCTTGGTGCTGGCGATCAGCTCGGCGGCGATCCGCTCGTCGTTGGTCAGGTCGCCGGTGCGCGCCGCCGTGCCGGCGAGCGGGTGCGAGCGGACGACGTCGCCCTCGACCTCGATGAGGAGTTCGGGCGACGCGCCGATGAGGCCGTCGACCGAGTACCGGTAGCTCGACCCGAAGCTGGCCCGCAGCCGGCGCAGCACCGCGTGGAGGTCGATCGGCCGGTCGGCGCGCACGACGATCGGTCGGGCGATCACGGCTTTGGTGAGGGCGCCGGCGCGGACGGCGTCGCGGGCCTGCTCGACGGCCTCCAGATAGTGCTCGACCGGCACCGCCGGCTCGATGGTGTACGACGCGGCCGACGGCACTGGCGCGACGACCTCGCTCGCCAACGTCGCGAGCTCGACCGCAGCTGCACGTAGCGCCCGCTCGGCGGCCGCACGGTCGGAGGCGACCACCGTGACGGTCGGCGTCTCGTCGGCCGACTTGCGGACGGTGAGGGCCGGAACGACGAGGTCAGCACCGGCGCCCGGGTGGAACGGGACGACACCGAGCGCGACCGGTCCGTGCGACGACGACACCGTGTCGTGGTCGATCTCTGCGAGGACGGTGGTGGCCTCGTCGACCGCGATCCTCGCTGCTTCGCCGCTCCCTGCGATCCCGATCCCGTCGCGTACGAACAACGTGCCGTCCCCCCGGGCCAGGTCGTTGAGGTCGATGGCACCCGCCACGTCGCCCAGCACGTCCGTCAAGGTCCGCGTGATCGCGTGCATCAGTCGGGTGTTTTGCGCTCGTCGGAGCGGGTGGCGACCAGAAGTTGGGTCAGGCCGCCGGTGAGCTGGTTGTGCCGCACGGCGGCGAAGCCGGCAGCGGCGAGCGAACGGACCATGGCGTCGGGCGATGGCAGGTAGGCGACGCTCTTGGGGAGATACCGGTAGGCGGCGCCGTCGGACAGGAGCGCACCGATCTTCGGGACGACGTGGCCGAAGTACACACTGTTGCCGGCGCGCAGGATCGGGTTCGCAGGGGTGCTGACGTCGAGCAGGGCGATCCTGCCACCGGGCCGCACCACCCGGGCGAGCTCGGCGAAGAACGTCGGCAGGTCGGCGAGGTTGCGCAGCGCGAACCCGCATGTCACACCGTCGGCAGCACCGTCGGGCACCGGAAGGCGCAAGATGTCGCCCTGCACCCGTGGTGCGCCCGACCGGTCGGCGGCGAGCATCCCGTAGCTGAGATCGATCGAGATCGGCCGGAGCCCGGCTCGGGCGAGATCGATGCACAAGTCGCCGGTGCCGCTCGCGAGATCGAGTACGCGGCTACCGGGAGCGAGGGCCAGTTCGCGCACGGCGCGCCTGCGCCAGCGCACGTCGAGCCGCAAGGAGATGATTCGGTTCAGCCGGTCGTAGTTCGGCGCGATCGCATCGAACATATGACGCACGGCGTTGACCTTTTCGTCACCCTCGAGCAGCTCATCGGTGTCCCACTCGCGGCGACCAGCCGGACCCGTGGGGCCAGTCGTGCTCGGTGGAGCGTCGGGAGTCGTCACGCGCCCGAGGCTACGCCGAGGCCAGGGCGACCTGGCGGGCCCACCGGTAGTCGGCCTTGCCGCTCGGCGACCGCAACACCTCGTCGACGTAGACGATCGACTTCGGCAGCTTGTACCGGGCGATGTGCCGCTCGGCCTCGTGGCGCAGGCCGTCGTCGTCGACGTCGTACCCGTCGCGGACCCGGACGATCGCTACGACCTCGTTGCCCCAACGCTCGCTCGGCCGGCCGGCCACCACGCAGTCGTACACCCCCGGATGCGCCTTGATCGCCGCCTCGACCTCCTCGGCGAAGATCTTCTCGCCGCCCGAGTTGATCGTGACCGAGTCGCGGCCGTGCAGCTCGACGATGCCGCCGTCGAGCAGTTGGGCCCGGTCGCCCGGGACGGCGTAGCGGACGCCGTCGACGACCGGATAGGTGCGGGCGGTCTTGTCGGCGTCGCCGAGATAGCCGAGGGCGAGCCGGCCGGACTTGGCGAGCCAGCCGATCTCGTCGTCGCCCGGTCGGAGCACTCGGGAGAAGTCCTCCGACAGCACCACGTTGCCAGGTGCGATCTCGAACGATCCGGTGGTGGCGCTGCCGCCGACCGACACGTTCGACACCTGGCCGCCTGCTTCCGACGACCCGAGCCCGTCGACGATCATCAGCGTCGGGAGGTGGCCGAGTAGCTCGACCTTCAGGTGCGCCGACAGCGCAGCGCCGCCCGACAGCAGCACGGTGAGGGACGACAGGTCGTAGGTGTTGCGATCGAGTTCGTCGAGCAGCGGCCGCGCGAACGCATCACCGACGATCAGCAGGAAGTTCAGGTGCTCGCGCTCGACGAGGGACCAGATGTCGACGGGATCGAGCCGTTCGGGGACCGACTGGACGAACACGGTGCCGCCGCCGAGCCACGTTCGAAAGCTCATCCAGTGACCGGCGCCATGCATGAACGGCGGTGCCAGGAGCGCTCGCAGCCCGGTGTTCGCCTGCTCGACGAACTCCTCGACCGAGGCAGCCGTCTTCGAGCCACCGAAGCACTCGACCATCGCGTCGCCGTTGCGCCACATGACGCCCTTCGGCATGCCGGTCGTACCGCCGGTGTAGAGCATGTACAGGTCGTCGGGGCTCCAGACGACCGGCGGCCGTTCGGGTGACGCCGCGGCCAGCGCGTCCTCGTACCAGACGGCACCGGGGAGCAACCCGTTGCCCGATGCGTCGGGCACCTGGAGGATCACCTCGAGCTTCGGGAGCGCCGGCAGTACCTCGGCCAGCGTGGGCGCGAACTGGGAGTGGACGAGCACCGCCCGCGCGTCGGAGTCGGCGAGCAAGTACCGGAGCTCCTCGGCGACGTAGCGGTAGTTGACGTTCAGCGAGCCGACCCGGGCCTTGAGCGAGCCGAGCATCGCTTCGAGGTACTCGTTGCCGTTGTGGAGGTAGATCGCCAGGTGGTCCTGGCCGCTCTCGTGGCCGGCCAACTGCGACCGCTCCGTGTGGCAACCGAGGCCCCGCCCGAGCAGGTGGTTGGCGAGGCGGTTCGTACGCGTCGCGACGTCGCTCCACGAGAGTCGGCGATCACCGAAGACCAGACAGTCGGCGTCGGGCCGCGAGGCGGCGATCGCGTCGAAGACCTCGGCGAGGCTGAACTCGGGAACGGTCGAAGCCACGAACGGAGCTGTCGACCTCAGACGTAGTAGCGGAAGATGACTTCCGCGACGCACGACGGCTTGGGCGCACCTTCGACCTCGAACGAGAACTCCAGGGTGACCTGGGCGCCGCCGGCGACGTCTTCGACCGAGAGCAGCTTCGCGCCGAGACGCAGGTTCGACCCGACCGGCACGGGTGAGGGGAAGCGCACCTTGCTGCAGCCGTAGTTGACGCCCATCGAGATGCCGCCGACGGCGAAGATCTGTGGCGAGAGCATCGGCCCGAGCGACAGCGTGAGGTACCCGTGGGCGATCGGGCCGCCGAACGGCCCGCTCTTGGCCCGCTCGACGTCGACGTGGATCCACTGGTGATCGCCGGTTGCGTCGGCGAACGTGTTCACCTGTTCCTGTGTGATCGTGGTGTACGGGGAGTAGCCGAGATGCTCGCCGACGAGTGTTTTCAACTCGTCGATGCCGTTGATCGTGCGGGTCATGGGGGAGAGCTTGGCAAACTGAGTCGATGAGCGACGAAACGCACGACTTCCGTTCGGGCTTCGTTGCCTTCGTCGGCCGGCCGAACGTCGGCAAGTCGTCGCTCGTCAACGCGATCTGCGGACGCAAGGTGAGCATCGTGTCCGACAAGCCGCAGACGACCCGTCACCGGATCATGGGCGTGCTCACCCGGCCGTCCGAGCAGATCGTCTTCGTCGACACCCCTGGACTGCACAAGCCGGTCTCGGCGCTCGGTGAACGGGTGAACGCCACCGCGCTGGGCAGCGTGGCCGACGTCGATGCGACCTGTCTGGTGCTCGACGCCACCGCCCCGTTCGGCAAGGGAGATCGCTGGGTGGCCGACAAGCTCCACCTGCCGGACTCGATCGTGATCGTCAACAAGACCGACGTCGCGAGCCGCAAGCAGGTCATGGCGATGCTTCAGGCGGCGAGCTCGCTCGACGCCGCGGAGTACTTTCCGGTGTCGGCCCGCACCGGTGAAGGCGTCGGCGCGCTCGTCGATCATCTGGCCGCGCGGCTGCCCGTGGGGCCGAAGTACTTTCCCGACGGCGAGGTGTCCGATCTGCCGGAGGAGCGTTGGGTGGCCGAGCTCGTGCGCGAGCAGTTGTTGGCGGTCACCCGTGACGAGCTCCCGTACTCGATCGCCACGCAGGTGACCGAGTGGGAATGGCCGCGCATCCGCGTCGACATCATCGTCGAGCGCGACAGCCAGAAGGGCATGGTGATCGGCAAGGGCGGCCAGATCCTCAAGCGCGCCGGCGAGCTCGCCCGCGCCGAACTCCCACCCGGCGTGTACCTGGAGCTTCGGGTCAAGGTCGACAAGGACTGGCAACGCCGACCCGAACGGGTGGAGCGGCTCGGCTACTGAGCGGCCAACGCGCGGGGTTCAGCCGGGAACGGTGGCGGTGGGTTCGGCAGGGACCGTCACGGCAGGGTCGACCGTCGACGCCGGCGGTGGCGGAGGCTCGGTCGTGGTCGTCGTCGTGGTCGTCGTGCCGGCCGCCGTCGACGACACGAGCAGGACGGTGTAGTCGTCGGCCGACACCGGCTCGCCGTCACCGCTGAGGAGGCCGTTGCCCTTGGTGACCCGCGTCGGCTCGCCGCCGATCGTGAACAGCACTGGCCCGTACCCTCGGAGGTTGCTCATCGTGAGGACGATCTGCCCGATGGCCTCCCGTTGGTCGCTCGCCGCGATCCCCGCGAAGATCTCGGGGTCGAGGTCGACCGTGACGATGCCGCCGGCCGTCGTGGCGGACGTGATCAGGCCGGGCTCGATCAGCGAGGTCAAGCCGGCGCTCGCTTCGTCCGGCAACGGGCCTTCCTCGAGACGGGTGACCAGCTCGTTGGCGACCGGATTGCGGGGCAGCAACCGGTCGACCGGTCGCAATCGGCCTCGGGACAGGAAGTAGATGCTGACCAGCTCCTGCGGGTTGGTGGTCGTCGTCTCGAACAGCGTCGTCACGGGGACGAGCGGGATCGTGGTGGTCGTCGTGGTGGTCGACGTGCTCGTGGAGGTCTCGTCGAGGTCGAACAGGATCTCCTCGGAGGGGATCTCCCGGAAGCTGCTGTCGCCCGTCGGGATGCCGCACGCGGTGAGGAGCGCGCCCAAAGCCAGCGGCAGGCCGATCGCGACCGACGGCGCCCACCGCCCGGTCGAGCCGGTCACCGCCCGACCTCGCTCGGCAGTTCGACGACGAATCGTGCGCCGCCGCCCACGCAGTCTTCGACCCATGCCCGGCCGCCCATCGCCGCGCTGTGCTCTGAGACCAGCGCGAGGCCGAGTCCGGTGCCGACGCGGCTGCGGGCCGCAGTGCCGCGGGCGAACCGTTCGAAGATGTGATCGCGCTCGCCCTGGGCGACACCGGGTCCGTCGTCCTCGACGGCGAGGCGGAAGCGGTTCGGCTCGACCTGGAAGAGCTCGATGCGCGTCGGTCCGTCGCCGTGTGTGTGAGCGTTGTCGAGCAGGTTGCCGAGGATACGTTCGAAGCGGACCTTGTCGATCGTCACCTCCGTGTCGAGGCGGCGGCCGACGTCGATCGGCACGCCGGCTGCGTTGTACCGGCTGGCGATGCGCTTGGTCAGCTCGACGATGTCGAGGCGTTCGACGTTCAGGTCGTGTGACCCGGCATCGAGGCGGGAGAGCTCGAGCAGGTCCATCACCATGTCGTCGAACCGCCGGACCTGGCTGACGACCACGTCGAGCGCCTGCTGGGTGCGTTCCGGGATGTCGTCTCGCCGCGCGTCGAGGACCTCCACGGCGGCGGTGAGGGCGGTGATCGGCGAGCGCAGCTCATGGCTCACGTCGGACGCGAAGCGCGCCTCTCGCTCGATTCTCGTCTGCACCGCGTCGGCCATCTCGTTGAACGAACCGGCGAGCCGGTCGAGGTCCGGGTCGGACTCGGGCGCCAACCGGGTGTCGAGCCCGCCGGACGCGATGTCCTCGGCGGCGTCGGCGACCTGGCTGAGCGGCCGCAGCAGGCGCCGGCTGGTGGCGAGGCCGAAGAGCGTGGCGAGCAGCAGCGTGCCGGCGGCGCCGAGCGTGAGTGCGGTGAGGATCGCGGTGAGCGTGCGTTCGGTGGACCGCAACGGGAACGCCTCGAAGTATCCGGTGTCGTGTTCGGCCACACCCACGCCGACGACGATGTAGTCGTTGCCCTTGATCGACGCGAACTCGAGCGCCGAGCGTCCGTTGGAGACCGTGTCGATCAGGCGCTGGGGGAGATCGGAGAGCGGGTGGGTGAGGTCGGTGCGGGCGATGTCGCCGTCATCGGGGGAGGCGAGGATGGCGAAGCCGCCGGACTCGGTGCGCAGGTCATTGGTGATGAACTCCCCGACCAGTTCGGGATCGTTGGTCATCAGGTCGCGGATCTCGTTGGCGTTGGTGAACGCCTGGGTCTTGGCCGTGGAGATCCGCTCGTTGATCAGGTTGTTGCGGGCGAACCCGTAGGTGACTCCGATGAGCACGATCCCGGCGAGGAGGGCGATGAACGCGAAGAAGAGTGTGACGCGGGTACGCAGCCGGAGGGTCCGTCGGGTCGCCACGGGCGCCAGTGTGGCAGGCGGGGAGGGGTCGATCATCCGCGGCAGCTCGAAGTCGGGGCGGCGGGACGCTCGGGGTTGCTCACGCGCTGCCGGTGAGGCACCAGGGGGAGGAAGGTACCTCACCGGGGCAGCGTGAACGATTCCTATGATGAAGCTGCTGTGTGACAGACCCACGCGGTAATTGTGCGATTTCCGTAACAAATCGCGGTCGTATCAGCACCCTCCGTGGTCGTGCGAGTCTCGTGCGTCGCCGCGACGTCGTGGAGAGCTGGATGGGGTGACCCCGTCCCGATGCGTCACAATGGGCGCACTCATGGAATCGCTGCTGTTCATCGAAGACGACGACGGGATCCGGCTGGCGCTGTCGCTGGCCCTCGAAGACGAGGGGTATTCGGTCCGCGAAGCGGCCAACGGGGCCGACGGCCTGGCAGCCTTCGAGCAGAACCCGCCCGACCTCGTCCTGCTCGACCTGCGGCTGCCCGACATGTCGGGCTTCGATGTGTGCCGGATGATTCGGGCACGCAGCATCGTGCCGATCATCATCATCACGGCCCAGACCGATACCGTCGACATGGTGGCCGGGCTCGAGGCGGGCGCCGACGACTACGTCACCAAGCCGGTGGTCCCGAGAGAGCTCGCGGCACGCATCCGCGCGCTGCTGCGCCGGGTGCACCTGCACGGGGCGGCGCCGCTTGCAGCAGTCAGCTCGTTCGGTGACATCGAGCTGCGGCGCGAGCTCGGGCTCGCGTACAAGGGCGGCGAGGAGCTCAACTTGACCAAGACCGAGTTCCGGCTGCTCTGCGAGTTCGCCGATCACGCCGGCGCCGTGCTGTCGCGCGACCAGCTCCTCGAACGCGTGTGGGGGTATGAGTACCTCGGCGATTCGCGGCTCGTCGACGCCCACGTCCGGCGTCTCCGGTTGAAGATCGAGGACCAGCCCGACGAGCCGACGATCATCGTGACGGCCCGCGGCGTCGGCTACCGGCTCGTTGCCGCGCCCTGAGCTATCGCGCGTAGAGCGACTCGATCTCGTCGGCGAAGCGGGAGAGGATCCCCCGCCGCTTGAGTTTCGACGTCGGTGTCAGGAGGTCGGAGTCGGGGAGCCACTCCTCGCCCAGCACCTTGACCTTCTTGACCGACTCGGCGTTGTTGAACTTTGCCATCACCTCGACGAGCCCGGCGTCGATCTCGGCGTGCACGTCGGGGTTCTCGGCGAGTGCGGGCAACGTCGCCTGCTCGCCGGTGAGATCGCGTGAAGCAGCCCACGCGGCAGCGGCATCGGGGTCGAGCACCACGAGCGCAGCGACGAACGGGCGCTTCTCGCCGACGACGCACGCCTGGCCCACCAGGGGGATCATCTTCAGCTCGGCTTCCAGGTTGGCCGGGCTGATGTTCTTGCCGCCGGCGGTGATGATCAGCTCCTTCTTGCGGTCGACGATCTTCAGGTAGCCGTCGGCGTCGATCTCGCCGATGTCGCCGGTGTGCACCCAACCATCGGCGTCGAGCGTCTCGGCGGTCTTTTCCGGCTGGCCGAGGTAGCCGACGAACATGTTGCCGCCCCGGGCGAGGATCTCGCCGTCCTCGTCGACCTTCATCTCGACGCCGGCGGCGGCGGTTCCGACGTAGCCGGGCTTCGGCGTGGACGACCACGTGAGCACGGCCATCGTCTCGGACATGCCGTAGCCCTCGGTGAGGGGCACGCCGATCGCCCGGAACCAGGCGAGGATCTCCGACGGGATCGGCGCCGCTCCCGAGATCGCGATCTCGACTTCGTCGAGGCCGAGCAACTGTCGCACCGGGCTGAAGGCGACCTGGTCGAGGAAGTCCCACGTGGCGCGTTCCTCGTCGGTCGCCGTGCCGCGGGTCATCTTCTCGGTGATCGGCAGCGCAGCCTCGATCGCCTCGTCGAAGGCCTTCTGCTTGTCCGGGTCGGCCGAGAGCGCCGCGTTGACGCCCGCGTACAGCTTCTCCCAGACGCGGGGGACGCCGATGAACAGGTTGGGCCGGACCTCGCCGGTGAGCGCCGTGAGCTGCGACGTCTCCGGGCAACAGGCGATCTGGGTGGCGAAGTCGACCAGGTAGTAGTGGCCGAGGAGTCGTTCCATGATGTGCGCCATCGGCAGGTACGACACGTGCCGCTTGCCGGCGAAGTCGGTGATCGAGGTCTGCTCGCGCATGATCTGGCCGACCGACTCGAGGGTCCACAGCACGTTGCTGTGGGTGAGCATCACTCCCTTCGGCGGGCCGGTGGTGCCCGAGGTGTAGATGATCGTGGCGAGGTCGTCGAGCGTTGCGGTCTCGGCCTCGGCGGCGAGGTCGGCCGGCTCGGACGCGACGAGGTCGGCGTAGGCGACGATGTCGTCGCCGGCGAGGCCTGAGGGTTCGACCAGGACGATGTGTTCGATCGTCGGGAGAGTCTCGCGGACCTTGAGGAAGCGCTCCAGGAAGCCGACGTCCTCGACGATGGCCACTTTGGCCTGGCAGTCGTTCACGAGGTAGTCGATTTGCTCGGGGGCCGAAGAGTTGTAGATCGACACGGGGGTGGCGCCGAGGAACAGCACGGCCAGGTCGAGGGCGTGGAACTCGGGCCGGTTGCGGAGCATCAACACGACGTTGTCGCCGTGGCCGACACCGAGCTGCTTGAGTGCCGAGGTCAGCCGGGCGGTCGTCTCGGTGAGCTCGTCGAGGGTGGCGGATCGCCACTCGCCGGTCGGGTCCTTCCAACGCAGGACGGTCGTCGATCCGTTCTTCGCCACGTTGGCGAGGAAGCGCTTCGGGACGTTCTGGCCGACGATGCGATCGTGAAGTTCCTGACTGGTGGGCATCGCACCATCATCGCGCGCCAGCTCGGCCGGGCGGCACGGCCGAAGGTCACCGGTCGAGAAACGCCGTGACCGCGTCGGTGAACACGTCGTTGCGGTCGCCGGCGATCATGTGGCCGGCCCCGGCGACATCGACGTATTCGGCGTGGGGGACCAACCGGAGGAAGTCGGCGACCTGCTCTTCGGTCACCAGATCGGACAGCCTGCCGCGGATGAGCAGCGTGGGCAGTCGGAGCTCGGCCGCCATCGTGGCCAGCTCGTCGTGGTGGGCGTCGCGGGCGTGTTCGCTCGTGCCGCCGGTGCGCTCGTCGAGAAACGCCGGGTCCCAGTGCCAGTACCACCGGCCGTCGCTGCGGAGCCGCAGGTTCTTGGCCAGGCCCGAGAGATCCTTGGGACGCGTGCGGTGGGGTTGGTAGGCGGCGATCGAGTCGGCGGCGTCGTCGAGGGTGGCGAAGCCGTCGAAGGCGTTGGCGCGCATGAAGTTGAGGATCTTGTCCACGCCGGGTTTGGCCGGGTGGGGAGTGATGTCGACGAGCACGAGTGCGGCGAAGGCGGCGGGACGGGCATGTACTGCATGGAGGCCGGTCATCCCACCGAGCGAGGCGCCGACCCAGGCGACCGGTCGACCGACCCAGTCGGCCACGGCCAGCGCATCGTCGCGGAACGTCTCCATCCGGTAGTCGCCGTCGGGCGCCCAGGTGGAGTCACCGTGCCCGCGGAGGTCCATCGACACGACCTCGTGCCCCGACGCGGCGAGCGCCTCGGCCGTTCCGCCCCACGAGTACCTGGTCTGCCCGCCGCCGTGAGCGAGCACGACAGGTGTCCCCGGCCCCGGCCAGTGATCGGCGGCGATCGTGACGCCGGTGGGTGAGTCGATGTGCACGACGCGTGCGACCTCGGGCATCCGCCGAGCTTCGCACCCGACACGCATTCAGTCCCAGACCGGGGTGCGCTTCTCGGCGAAGGCGGCCATGCCCTTGGCGGCATCGGGGCCCTGGAAGAGCTCGTCGGACAGGGCTCGCATCGCTTCGAACGCCTCGTCGCGGGGGAGGGTCGGGACGAGGCCGAGCAGGCGCTTGGTCTCCGTGACCGCCCGTGGTGCCCCCGCTCGGATTCCGTCGCAGAGCTGAGCGACCGTGGCATCGACGTCGTCGGTCATGTGGGTGACGAGCCCGATCGCACGCGCTTCGGAAGCGTCGAAGGGTTCGCCGGTGAGCATCGCCGCGGCGATCTTGCCGGCCGGCACCCTGCGCAAGATCGGCACCGCGATGATTGCCGCGGCGACCCCGATGCGGACCTCGGTGAGCGCGAAGGTGGTCGACGTGGCGACCACCACGAGGTCGCACGACGCCATCAGGCCGATGCCGCCGGCGCGGACCGCACCCTTCACCGCGGCGATCGTCGGCCGATCGGTGTCCATCAGCCGCTCCAGCGCATGCACCATGGGACGCGAGTCCGGTGGCCCGCCGGCGCGTTCCTTCAGGTCGGCGCCGGCGCAGAACGCCGGCCCGAGGTGGGTCAGCACGATCGCGCGCGCTCGTCGTTCCTCGGCGAGGTCCAGTCCTTCGTGGAGCTCGGTCAGCAGCTGGCGCGACAACGCGTTGCGGTTGTGCTGCGAGTCGAGTGTGATCGTCGCGATCCCCTCGACGATGTCCGTCCTGACGATCTGTCCCATCCCCCGAACCGTATCGGTCGTCCGTGCGCAGGGCCGTTCTGACCCGGGGGCGGCCGAACTCCTACACTTGCGACGTGACCGATCTCCGCAACGACTTCCCGGCCGGTGTCCTCACCGGCGACGCCGTCTCCCAGATCTTCGCCTACGCCAAGGCCAACCAGTTCGCCATCCCGGCCGCCAACTGCATCGGGTCGAACTCGATGAACGCCGTGATGGAGACCGCCGGGAAGCTCAACAGCCCGGTGATCATCCAGTTCTCCACGAGCGGTTCCGCGTTCGTCGGCGGCAAGGCGATCCCGGTGTCGGGCGACCAGGCCTCGATCCTCGGGTCGGTCGCCGGCGCCCGCCACGTGCGCACCCTCGCCGAGGCGTACGGCGCCCGGGTCATCCTCCACACCGACCACTGCCCGAAGCCGAAGCTCGGCTGGATCTCCGGCCTGCTCGACCTCGGTGAGCAGCACTTCGAGCAGACCGGTGAACCGCTGTTCAGCTCGCACATGCTCGACCTGTCGGAGGAGCCGATGGAGGAGAACATCGACACCTGCGTCGAGTACCTCCAGCGCATGTCGAAGATCGGGATGACGCTCGAGATCGAGCTCGGCATCACCGGCGGCGAGGAGGACGGTGTCGACAACTCCGACGCCAACCCGGCCGACCTCTACTCGAAGCCCGAGGAGGTCGCGTACGCCTACGAGCGCCTCTCGGAGATCAGCCCGAACTTCACCATCGCCGCCGCGTTCGGCAACGTCCACGGCGTGTACAAGCCGGGCAACGTGAAGCTCACGCCGCCGATCCTGCGCGACGCGCAGACCTACATCGCCGAGAAGTTCTCGACCGGGCCGAAGCCGGTCAACTTCGTGTTCCACGGCGGGTCGGGTTCGACCGCGGCGGAGATCGCCGAGGCGATCAGCTACGGCGTGATCAAGATGAACATCGACACCGACCTCCAGTGGGCGTTCTGGGACGGTGTGCGCGGCTACGAGGCCGACAAGCACGACTGGCTCCAGGGCCAGCTCGGCAACCCCAACGGCCCCGACGCGCCGAACAAGAAGCAGTACGACCCCCGCGTCTGGCTCCGCGCCGGCGAGGAGAGCTTCGTCACCCGCCTCGAACAAGCCTTCGCCGAATTGAACAACGTCGGAACGTTGGCCTGACGATCAGGGCGCGTCGGCGGTGATGTCGCGGAGGAACTGCTCGACGTCGGCGCGGTGGCGGGTGCGCTTCATCGGGGGGAGCGCCTTGACGATGTCCCAGCGGTAGCGGGCGGTGCCGAGGCGCGGGTCCATCACGGCCACCGCGCCGCGATCGGTGGCGTTGCGGATCAGCCTGCCGCAGGCCTGGGCGAGCATCATCGACGCCCGCGGGATGTCGATCTCGCTGAACGCCGTCGGGCCGAGTTGCTCACGTCGCGCCGACAGGAGCGGATCGTCGGGGCGGGGGAACGGGATGCGGTCGATCACCACGAGCGAAAGCGTCGAGCCAGGCACGTCGACTCCCTGGAACAGGCCGGCGGTCGCGAACAAGCATGTTTCGGCGCTCTCGGTGAATGCTTTCACGAGCGCCGGCTTCGGCAGGTCGCGCTGGGTGAGGATCGGGAACGGGACCCGTGATTTGAGGGCGGCCGCGGCTTCGTCCATGGAGCGCCAGCTCGTGAACAGGGCGAGCGTGCGGCCGCCGGCAGCGGTGATCAGCGCTTCGAGCTCGTCGTGCACGGCGGGCCGGAACGCGTCGCTGTTGGGGTTCGGCAGGTGCATCGCGCAGTACAGCATCGAGTTCGCCTCGTAGTCGAACGGACTCCCGACGTCCGCCACATCGACGTCGTCGTCGGTGATGCCGACCCGTGCGGCCAGCGACGACGGGATCGTCGCGCTCGTCAGGATCGCGATCCGCTTGCTCCACACGCCCCTCGCCATCGTCGGGCCGACGTCGAGCGGCGCCAGCTCCAGACGGGGCGAATCGGGCGCTCCGGACACGAACGCGACGTAGCCCTCCCGGCCTTCGATCGCCACGTCGAGCTGCTCGATGGCTCGGCCGGTGAGCGTCTGGGCGCGAAGCTTGCGCTGCTTGGCGTCCTCGAGGTCGGTCGAGATGCCGACGAGCACGTCGTTCGCCGATCCGAGACGGAGCCGAGCATCCGTGAGGACGGTTTGGACCGAGTCGGGCAGCGGGATGCTCAACCGCTCGCCGACATGACCGGCGAGTGCATCGCGCAGCGACTCGGCAATCTCAGCGATCGAACCGATCAGCTGCGGATCCTCCACGATCCGCCGCACCACCCCGGCCAGGTTCGTGAAGCGTCCGGGCGCGATCTCGACACCGACCGTGTCGCTCATCACGTCTTCGAGCACGTGTGCCTCGTCGAACACCACGACGTCGTGCTCCGGCAGGATCGCCCCCTCGCTCGCCACGTCGAGGCCGTAGAGGTGGGTGTTGACGACGATGACGTCGGCCGCGGCCGCTCGACGTCGAGCCTGCTCGGCGAAGCACGGGTCACCGAGCGGGCAGCGATCGGCTCCGGGGCACTCGTCGCTGCCGACGCTCACCGCACGCCACGCATTGTCCGACGGAGTCCACTCCATCTCGGCCTGATCGCCCGTCGTGGATCCTCCGGCCCACTCGGCGATCCGTTTGATCTCCACCTGGGTGGTGACCGCCATCGCGTCGAGCTCGAGCTGTGTCTGGTCGGGCGAGGCCATCTCCCGGAGGCGTTGCAGGCACACGTAGTTGCTGCGGCCCTTGAGGATGGCGAAGTCGAAGTCGACGTCGAGATGCTCGGCCAGGAACGGCAGATCCTTCGTGGCGAGCTGGTCCTGGAGCGCCTTCGTCGCCGTGGCTACCACGACCGTCGAACCCGACTCGATCGCCGGCACCAGATAGGCGAGCGTCTTGCCGGTGCCCGTCCCGGCCTGGACGACCAGGTGCTTCTTCGATTGGATCGCCTCGGCCACGAGTTCGGCCATGCGAAGTTGTCCCGGCCGGTCCTCGTGCCCGGGCAGCCCGGCTGTGACGTGTGCGAGCACGGCCGCGACGTCGGCTGGTGTCGCTCCCGGGTTCACGCCGTCGAGTGTGGCAGGGGCAGGGCCGACAATCGCGTCTGTCAGACGCCCGGTACCGGTGTGGGGAGCGTTCAGCTATGGCGCTGGACGTGAAATCCGTGATCGAGGAGGCGCTGGCTCTGCCCGAAGCCGAGCGCGCGTTGGTTGCCGTCGGCCAGTGGGAACGTGACTTCGCCGGCGTGGACGACGTACGCGTGATCGAGGTGCAGGGTCTCGATCGCCGGGCGCAGCATCTTCAATGTTGCAGACCTACTGGACCGGCCGTGGGGTCGCTGTCGGGGGCACGGAGAACGGTCGCCGGGCTAGCAGACGAGCGCCAGGGCGGCGTCGAGCTCGGCGCCGTCGAAGTCGGGCCATGGCGCGTCGGTGAAGTAGATCGCCGCGCCGGCCGACTGCCAGAGGAGGAAGTTCGACACCCGATGTTCGCCGCTCGTGCGCACGAGCACGTCGACGGGTGGCAGCTCGGGCAGGTAGAGGTGCTGGGCGATCGTGTCGGTGGTGATGCCCTCACCGGAGGCGCGGGCCGCGGTGACGGCGTCGACGAGCTCGGCCCGACCGCCGTAGTCGAACGCGACGGTGAGCACCATGCCGGTGTTCTTCGAGGTGTCGGCGATCGCCTTGCGGATCGCCCGCTGCACGTACCGCGGGGTCTTCGCTTCGCGCGAGTCGAACGGTCGGCCGATCCATTGGATGCGCACGTTCAGCTCGTTCAGTTCGGCGACCCGGCCGAAGAGCTTCGCGTGCAGACCCATGATGTGGCGGACCTCGGGTCGGGGTCGTCGCCAGTTCTCCGTCGAGAAGCCGAACACGGTCAGGTAGCCGATGTCGCGGGTGACCGCGATGCGTACCAGGCGGGCCAGGTTCTCCTCGCCCTCGGTGTGGCCATCGGTGCGGGGAAGGCCGCGGCGCGCCGCCCAGCGCCCGTTGCCGTCCATGATGCAGGCGACGTGGAGTGGGGCGTCGGGTGAGCGAGGCACAGCAGCGTCCACGCTACTGCGCACGGTTCGCGTGCCAGCCGTTGAACGCAGGGCGGCACGTGGAAGAATGGGTGGCAATGCCCACCTCGTTGGCCTCGTCCTCGGCCACCAGCGCCGAGCGCACGGTGGTCGATCAGGGCGCGTCGACCCGCCAGACGTTGCGCCATGTGATGGTCGTCGGCGGGACGCTTCGCGAGTGGGCCGATCTCACCGAGGCGCGTTGGTCCGAACGGGTCGAAGTGCTCGGTGCGGTGGCCGACCGAGCGGGCGCGTCGTACCTCAGCCTGCGGGCGTTCGAGCAGGGCGACGACGTGGTCGAGCTCGAGCGGCAGAGCCGAATGGTCGGGTCGTGCCTGGTGTCGATCGACCCGTGCGGCGACGGTCGCCAGCGGTTCGCCGAGGCGATCGCCCGCATCCCGCTCGTCGAACCTGTCAATGAGGCGACGATCACCGAGGCGCTCTACAGCCCGGCCGACTGCGAGCCCGACCTGATCGTGATCCTCGGCGAACCGAACCGGCTGCCCCCGTCCCTGGTGTGGGAACTGGCCTACGGCGAGTTGGTGTTTCACCCGCTCGTGTGGGACGAGCTCGAAGGCGAGCACCTCGTCGAGGCCATCGCCGACTTCGACCGGCGTGAGCGCCGCTTCGGCGGCCTCGACGAATGACCACGCCCCCACCGGCCCGCCAGCGATGAGTGAGCTGTACCGCGACACCGGAGTGGTGCTGCGGACCTACAAGCTGCGCGAGTCCGACCGCATCGTCGTGTTCCACACCGCCGAGAACGGCAAGGTGCGCGCCGTTGCCAAGGGTGTGCGCAAGACGAAGTCGAAGTTCGGGGCGCGGCTCGAGCCGATGAGCCACGTGAAGCTGCTGCTCTATCGCGGTCGAGAGCTCGACATCGTCAGCCAGGCCGAAGCGGTCGAGCCGCTCTCGCCGATGCTGTCGTCGCTCGACCGCGCGTCGCAGGGCCTGGCGGCCATCGAGGCCGTCGATCAGATGTCGATCGAGCGCGAACCCAACCCCCAGCTCTACCGCATGGTCGTCGGGGTGCTCCGCACGATCGCCGACCGGCCCTCCCCGCTGAACGTCGCGGCCTTCTACTGGAAGCTCTTGGCGAGCGAGGGGATGCGGCCGCAACTCGACGGATGCGTGCGCTGCGGAGAGACCGAGCCGGAGGTGTCGCTGGTGGCGTTCGACCTCAACGAAGGTGGGGTGCTCTGCCGCACCTGCCGGTCCGGTCAGGCGATCAGCGCCGACGCGCTCGGCCTGCTCCGTGACATCCTCGGTGGCCGCCTCGCCCTCGCCCTCGCCCAGGAAGCTTCGCCTGCGACCCACGAGGTGTCCACCCTCGCCACCCGCGCCCTCGAGTTCCACATCGAACGCCGCCTCAAGGCGGTCGCCATGTTCGAATCGCACTGACCAAATCATCGTTTGCGTCGGGATTCTCCGCACCTGTCGGTGCGCAAGCCCGACGCAAACGTGGACCTGGAGGGCACCGGGGAAACCACGGGACGGCGGTCGGGGTCGCGCCGTTAGCCTGTCCCGCCTATGCCCGCGACCGACCTCGACCAGATCGTCAGCCTCTGCAAGCGCCGTGGCTTCGTGTACCAGTCGGCGGAGATCTACGGCGGTTTCCGCTCGACGTACGACTACGGGCCGCTCGGTTCACTGCTGCTGCGCAACGTCAAGGAGGCCTGGGTCCGTTCGATGGTTCAACAGCGCGACGACGTCGTGCTGATCGACGCGGCCATCCTCAGCCCACCCCAGGTGTGGGAGGCATCGGGCCACCTGGCGAACTTCTCCGATCCGCTCGTCGACTGCACGAACTGCAAGCAGCGGTTCCGTCTCGACAAGCTCGACGATCCGAACACGTGCCCGAACTGTGGGGCGACGGGCAGCTTCACCGAGGCCCGCGAGTTCAACCTGATGTTCAAGACCCAGGCCGGCCCGGTCGAGGGCACCGGAGCCGACGCCTACCTGCGTCCCGAGACCGCACAGGGCATGTTCACCAACTTCGGGCAGGTGCTCCAGACCACCCGCAAGAAGCCGCCGTTCGGCATCGCCCAGGTCGGCAAGAGCTTCCGCAACGAGATCACCCCGCAGAACTGGATCTTCCGCACCCGTGAGTTCGAGCAGATGGAGCTCGAGTTCTTCGTGCCGCCCGCCGAGTCGGCCCAGTGGTACGAGTACTGGTGCCAGCACCGGATGGACTGGTACGTCGAGCTCGGCATCCCCGCCGACATGCTCCAGCTTCGTCCGCACGACGACGACGAGCTGTCGCACTATTCGATCGGAACGTCCGACGTCGAGTTCAAGTTCCCATGGGGCTTCGACGAGCTCGAAGGCATCGCGCAGCGCACCGACTTCGACCTCAAGGCGCACTCCGCCCGCTCCGGCGAGCGGCTCGACTACTTCGATCCTCAGACCAACGAGCGGTACGTGCCCTACGTGGTCGAGCCGGCGGCGGGAGCGACCCGCACGATGGCGGCCTTCCTCCTCGCGGCCTACGACGAGGACGTGGTCAACGGCGAGACGCGCACCGTGCTGCGTCTCCACCCACGCCTTGCCCCGTACAAGGTCGCCGTGCTGCCGCTGTCGAAGAAGGACACGCTCACGCCGCTCGCCCAGCAGATCCGGGCAACGCTCGCCGACCGCTACATGGTCGACTACGACGAGACCCAGAACATCGGCAAGCGCTACCGGCGTCAGGACGAGATCGGAACTCCGCTGTGCGTCACGGTCGACTTCGACTCGCTCGACGACGGTGCGGTCACGGTGCGCGATAGGGACACGACCGAGCAGGTCCGGGTGCCGATCGATGCGCTGCTGGCCACGGTGTCCGAGCGCCTCGGGTTCTGACGGCTCGGCCGCCCGGCCACCCACCTACTACCGTCGCCGCCATGAGCATCATCGCCGTCGTTGCCAAGATCACCGCCCAGCCCGGAAAGCGGGCCGATGTCGTCGCCGGGATGGCTTCGATGCTCGCGCACGTCGAAACGGAGGCCGGCACGCTGGTGTACAACCTGCTCGAGGACCAGGCCGACGCCGACGTGATGTGGGTTTACGAGGAGTACGCCGACCAGGCATCGCTCGATGCGCACAGCAGCAGCGATGCGATGAAGGCGCTCGGTGGCTCGATCGGGCCATTCCTCGCCGGCCGCCCGGAACTGACCTTCACGCAGGTCGCCGGCGGCAAGGGCCGCTGAACACGCGCTCGTCGACGCGCCGCGCTGACGATCGGATCTGGCCACGCGGATGACGACCACCTACCTCGACCGCATCCTCGAACACCATCGGGCACGCGCCGCGGCCGACGAGCGGAACCTCGACGACCTCGTCGAGATCGCGTCACGGTTGACGCCGGCGCGGAGCTTTCGCACCGCCCTCGCCGAGGATCCTCGCCTCTCGGTGATCGCCGAGATCAAGCGACGCTCCCCGTCGAAGGGTGACCTCAACCGCGACCTCGACCCCGCCGAGTGGGCGGCGATCTACGAGCGCGGCGGCGCGACCTGCCTGTCGGTCCTCACCGACGAGCCCCACTTCGGTGGATCGGTCGCCGACCTCGAACTCGCTCGCGACGCGTGCGCGCTCCCCGTGATCCGCAAGGACTTCACCGTCAGCGAGCTCGACGTGATCGACGCGCGCCTGATGGGCGCCGACGCCGTGCTGTTGATCGCGGCGGCACTCTCGGACGACGAGTTGGCGCGGTTCCACGAACTGGCGCTCGGGATCGGCCTCGACGCCCTCGTCGAGATCCACGACGAAGCCGAGCTGGAACGAGCGATCGCCGTCGGCGCCACGCTGATCGGCGTCAACCAACGCGACCTCGTCACGTTCCAGGTCGACCAGGAACGTGCCGTGCGCATGGCCGGAGTGATCCCGGCGGGCACCGTGAAGGTCGCCGAGTCCGGCGTTCGCGGCCCGGCCGACTCGACGGCGCTGCGCGCGGCCGGCTACGACGCGATCCTGGTCGGTGAGACACTCGTGACGAGCAGCGACCCTGCCGCCGCCATCGCCGACCTCATCGGCCACGACCTGTTCGGCTAGATCGCGACGCCCGGTTCGACGTCGGTCACTGCGACGAGATCCGAGGTGAGACCGAGACGATCGAATGACTGTTCAAGCGGTCCCAGCGGGCGAGGCCCTCGACGATGCGTTGGTTGAGTGTTTCCAGCATCGTGACGCGTGCCCACTTCTTCTGCTCACCTGACACGAGATCCCACGGCGCCATCTCGTGGTCGGTCTTGGCGAACATGTCCTCGATCGCCTCGGCGTACTGCGGCCACTTCTCGCGGTTGCGCCAGTCCTCGTCGTTCAACTTCCACCGCTTGAGTGGATCCTGCTGGCGGTCCTCGAACCGCTGCATCTGCTCGTCCTGGCTCACCTGCAACCAGAACTTCACGAGGATCACGCCCTCGTGCACGAGCGAGCGCTCGAAGTCGACGATCTCGTCGTAGGCGCGCATCCACTGGTCGACCGTGGCGAATCCCTCGACCCGCTCCACGAGCAGCCGCCCGTACCAGCTGCGGTCGAACACGCACATGCCGCCCTGGCCGGGGATCTTGCTCCAGAAGCGCCAGAGGAAGTGGTGGCGGAACTCCCGGTCGTTCGGCTTGGAGTAGGCGTAGACGGAGTAGTGGCGGGGGTCGAGCGGGTCGACGATGCGCTTCACCGCGCCTCCCTTGCCGGCCGCGTCGACGCCTTCGACGACCACCAGCAGCCCTGGGCCGATCACGCCGTCGTTGGTCTGGCCGCCGAGATGGAGGCGGAGTTCGAGGAACGCGTTCTGCGCCGCCTCCAATCGCTGCTCGTAGTCGCCGTTCGAGAGCCGAGCGGTCAGGTCGAGGTCGTCGAGTCGTCCCATGTCGTCTCGAACGATAGGCAACCGGGAATCGAACGGAACGAATCCGCTACCGGCCGACCGCGGCCGGTACGGTGAGCCCTCCATGTTCGTCAAGATCTGCGGCATCACCAACGAAGACGACGCGCTCTTGTCGGTCGCGATGGGCGCCGACGCCTTGGGTTTCAACTTCGTCTCCGGATCGACTCGCCAGATCGCCCCGCAGGTCGCCTACGACATCACCCGCCGGCTGCCGCCCGAGATCCTCACCGTCGGGGTGTTCCGCAACGAGCTCCCCCAGCGCGTGGTCGAGCTCGCCCACAAGTCGGGCGTGAAGGCGGTGCAGTTGCACGGTCGCGAGACGCCCGACGAGTGCATCGAGGTCGCCAAGCAGATCCGTTGGGTGATCAAGGCGTTCAGTGCCGGCGACCCCAATCTGCCTCGCGCCGATCGCTACGGCACCGACATGGTGATGATCGACGGCGCTGAACCCGGCTCCGGCAGGGTCTTCGACTGGTCGCTCGCCGGTGACGCCCCCGACGCGATGAAGTTGATCCTCGCGGGTGGTCTTACCCCGGAGAACGTCGGCGCCGCGATCAACGAGGTACGTCCGTGGGGGGTCGACGTGGCTTCCGGCGTCGAGAAATCGCCGGGCAAGAAGGACGCGCTCGCCGTCAAGCGCTTCATCGAGAACGCGAGGGCCGCCGCACCGGCGCCGTACCTCGGCGACGACAACCTGCCGTACGACTGGGACGTCGAATGAGCACTGCGGAGCAACTCCCGGACGGATCCCTGCTCGCCCCGCCGGACGACACGGGTCGCTTCGGCGAGTTCGGCGGGCGGTTCGTCCCCGAGACGTTGATCCCCGCGTGTCTCGAGCTCGAAGCGGCCTTCGACGACGCCTGGGGCGACCCCGCCTTCCGGCTCGAGCTGCGCAACATCCTCAACGACTACGCGGGCCGCCCGTCGATCCTCACCGAGTGCCACAATCTGGGCCGTCGGCTGGGGATCCGTCTGATCCTCAAGCGCGAGGATCTGAACCACACCGGGTCGCACAAGATCAACAACGTGCTCGGCCAGGCACTGCTCGCCAAGCGCATGGGCAAGACCCGCCTCGTCGCTGAAACCGGTGCCGGTCAGCACGGAGTGGCCAGCGCCACCGCGGCGGCCCTGATGGGGATGGAGTGCAAGGTGTACATGGGTGCCGTCGACGTGGAACGACAGGCCCTGAACGTGTTCCGGATGCGCCTGCTCGGCTCCGAGGTCGAAGCGGTCGAGAGCGGGAGCCGGACCCTCAAAGACGCCGTGAACGAAGCGATGCGCGACTGGGTGGCCACGGTCGGCAACACGCACTACTGCCTCGGCTCGGTGATGGGCCCGCACCCATACCCGTACATGGTGCGCCAGTTCCACCGGGTGATCGGCGACGAGGCGAGCGCGCAATGCCGCGAGCTGCTCGGCGGCGACCCCGATGTCGTCGTCGCTTGCGTGGGCGGGGGATCGAACGCCATGGGGATCTTCACCGGCTTCGTCGACACCGATACCAGGCTCGTCGGCGTCGAGCCGGCGGGTGGGGCAGCGGTGAGCCGTGGCAACCCGGGAGTCGTCCACGGCATGCGCAGCTTCCTGATGCAAGACGAGGTCGGCCAGGTGGAAGAGGCACAGTCGATCAGCGCCGGCCTCGACTACCCGGGCGTCGGCCCCGAGCACTCGTACCTGGCGTCGATCGGGCGGGCCGAGTATCCGAACGTGACCGATGGCGAGGTGATCGAGGCGTTCCAGCTGATGGCGAGCAGCGAAGGGATCATCCCCGCGCTCGAATCCGCTCACGCGCTCGCCTGGATCGTCCGCGAGGCGGCGTCGTTGGAGGGCCGAACGGTGCTGATGAACCTGTCGGGCCGGGGCGACAAGGACGTCGCACAGATGATGGACATCCTCGGATGACCACGGCGGCGACACGGATCGGCCGGCTCGAAGCCGAGTTCCGGACCAAACGAGCAGCCGGACGCAAGCTCCTCGTGCCGTACATCACCGGCGGATATCCGGGCTGGCAGGAAGCGATCCGAGCCGCGGCAGCAAACGGCGCCGACGCCATCGAGATCGGCATCCCGTTCTCCGATCCTGTGATGGACGGCCCGGTGATCCAGCAGGCCTCACAGGCCGCGCTCGACGCCGGCGCGGTCCCCGCGGCGATCCTCGACGAGGTGCCCGACCTCGACGTCGACATCCCGTTGGGTGTGATGACGTACTACAACCTCGTGCACCATCCGGGTGTCGAACGGTTCGCCGCCGATCTGCAACGCGCCGGCATCAGCGCCGCCATCCTCCCCGACCTTCCGCTCGAGGAGTCCGGTCCGTGGTGTGCCGCCGCCGACGCGGCAGGGATCGAGACGATCATGCTCGCCGCGCCCACCGCCCCCGACGACCGCTTGCCGCGTGTGGTGGATCGCTCGCGGGGGTTCATCTACTCGGTCGGCCTGCTCGGCGTGACGGGTGAGCGGTCGTCGCTGGCCGAGACGGCGACGGCGCTGGCCGGGCGCTTGAAGGCGATCACCGACAAGCCGGTGCTCGTCGGGGTCGGCGTCTCCGATGCCCCCCAGGCGTATCAGGCGTCGCGGATCGCCGATGGCGTCATCCAGGGTGCCAGCGTCGTGCGTCGCCTGATGGACGGCGGCCCGGACGCCGTCGGTGACTACGTCGCCGAAGTCCGTGCCGCTATCGACGCGCCCTGACCCCGTTCGTCCGGCCCCGTCCCCGGGGTCACGGGGTTGACCGTGGCGGGACAGGGACGGTCAGCTCGGAAACGACGGGCCGTCGAAGCGGTCGAGGGTGGTGAACGACTCGACGGGGTTGCGACGGAGCTTGGTCGGCTGGTGGACCGGGACACCGAGGAAGATGGTGGCGCACAAGGCGTGGTGCTCGGGGAGGCCGAGCGCCGGCCCCGCCACCGGTTCCACCCTGCTGAGGAACGTCGTCATCACACCGCCCAGGCCGTGGGCGCGAGCCGACAGCATCACGCTCCAGCAGAACGGGTAGACCGAGCCGCCGCCGGTGATCGGTGGACGGTGCAGACCGCCGTCCATCAGGGCGACGCGGCGCAGATCGGCGGCGACGGCCAGCACGACCGGGACGGTGTCGATGTGCGCCAGCAGATCGTTCGGCTTGTTCGGCGTCACATTCGCCGCCGGTGTCCAGTCGACGACGTTGAACGGGGCCGAATCCGGTGACGTCCACTCCTTGTACTCGTCCCACACCGGTTGCATCAGCCCTGCGAGCTCGCGGCGCAGCGACCGATCCTCCACGATCGCGACCCGCCACGGCTGCCGATTCCCACCGGACGATGCGAATCGAGCGTCGTCGAGGATCGACGCCACCGTCGCGCGCTCGACGGGCTCGTCGGTGAAGGCACGAACGGCGCCGTTGGTGCGGATCGCGTCGCGGAGCTCCATCAGCCCGACGTTAGACAAACCCCGGCTGGTGGGCACTCCGGATCAGGACTGGGCGGCGACCTTCTGGCGGACGATGTTGAGGGCCGAGCCGGCCTTGAACCACTCGACCTGCTCGTCGCTGAACGTGTGGACCGCCTCGAAGTCGAGCGTCGTGCCGTCGGGCTTCACGATCTGGCAGCGCACGTTCTGGCCCGGCACCGGCGGCAGGTCGAGCACGTTGATCCGGTCGTCCTCGCCGATCGCGTCGTAGGTGGCGGCGTCGGCGAAGGTGAGCGGGAGCAGGCCCTGCTTCTTGGCGTTGGTCTCGTGGATGCGGGCGAACGAGCGGGCCAGGATCACCAGGCCGCCGCGGAAGCGAGGCTCCATGGCGGCGTGCTCGCGGGACGAGCCCTCGCCGTAGTTGCGGTCGCCGATGGCGACCCACTCGATGCCCGCCTCGTGGTAGTTCTTGGCGATGTCGGGATACGCACGGGTCTCGCCGTCGGTGATGTCCTTGCCGGTGCCCGCCTCGCCGGTGTAGGCGTTGACAGCCCCCGCGAACAGGTTGCCCGAGATGTTCTCGAGGTGGCCGCGGTACTTCAACCACGGCCCGGCCGCCGAGATGTGGTCGGTGGTGCACTTGCCCTGCGCCTTCATCAGCACCGGCAGGCCGACGTAGTCGTTGCCGTCCCACGGGGTGAAGGCCTCGAGGAGCTGCAGGCGGTCGCTCGTGGGCGACACCTCGACCGTCACGCCCGAGCCGTCGGCCGGGGGAGCGGTGAACGTGTTCTCGCCCGGGTCGAAGCCGGCGTCGGGCAGGATCTCGCCCACCGGCGGATCGAGCGTGATCTCCGTGCCGTCCGGGGCGGTGATCGTGTCGACCGTCGGATCGAAGTCGAGGCGCCCGGCCAGCGCGATCGCCAGCACGGTGTCGGGCGACGTGACGAAGCTCAGCGTCTTCGCGGAGCCGTCGTTGCGCTTCGGGAAGTTGCGGTTGAACGAGTTGACGATCGTGTTCGGCGCACCCGTGATCGACTCGGGCCGTGACCACTGGCCGATGCATGGCCCGCAGGCGTTGGCGAGCACCGTGGCGCCGATCGCTTCGAGATCGGCGAGCAGCCCGTCGCGCTCGATGGTGGCACGCACCTGCTCGGAGCCCGGCGTGATCAGCAGCTCGCACTTCGCGGCGAGCCCCGCGGCCTTGGCCTGGCGGGCGATCGACGCGACGCGGGTGATGTCCTCGTACGACGAGTTCGTGCACGACCCGATGAGGCACGCCGACGGTTCGAGTGGCCACGCGTTCTCCTCGGCCGCGGCGCCGACGCCTGCGGTGCCGACCTTGTGGGCACGGTCGGGGGAGTGCGGGCCGTTGATCAGCGGCTTGAGCTCGTCGAGGTCGATCTCGATCAGCTGGTCGTAGAGCGCCCCGTCGTCGGCCCGCAGGTGCTCGGCGACCTTGTCGGCGGCATCGGCGATCGCTTCGCGCCCGGTCGACTTGAGATACAGCGCCATGTTCGCGTCGTACGCGAAGTGCGAGGTGGTGGCGCCGATCTCGGCACCCATGTTGCAGATCGTGGCCTTGCCGGTGCACGAGATCGAATCCGCCCCGGGGCCGAAGTACTCGACGATCGCACCGGTGCCGCCCTCGACGGTGAGCACGCGGGCGACTTCGAGGATGACGTCCTTGGGGCTCGACCACCCGCTGAGCGTGCCGGTGAGCTTGACACCGATCACCTTCGGCCAACGGACGTTGAACGGGAACCCGGTCATCACGTCGACCGCGTCGGCGCCGCCGACACCGATGGCGATCATGCCGAGCCCGCCGGCGTTCGGGGTGTGGCTGTCGGTGCCGATCATCATGCCGCCGGGGAAGGCGTAGTTCTCCAGGACGACCTGGTGGATGATGCCCGAGCCGGGACCCCAGAAGCCGATGCCGTACTTGGCCGACACCGAGCGCAAGAAGTCGTAGACCTCCTTGTTCGTGTCGATCGCCACGCCGAGGTCGATCGTGGCGCCGACCTTGGCCTGGATGAGGTGGTCGCAGTGGACGGTTGAGGGCACCGCGGCCTCGGGGAGCCCTGCGGTCATGAACTGGAGCAGTGCCATCTGAGCGGTGGCGTCCTGCATCGCGACACGGTCGGGGTGGAAGTCGTTGTAGCTGCCACCCCGCTCGATCTCCGCGTTCGGATCGGCGAGGTGGTTGATCAGGATCTTCTCGGTGAGCGTGAGCGGCCGGCCGAGCCGCTCGCGGCCGAGGGCCACCCGCTCGGGGAGGCTGGCGTAGACACCCTCGACGAGGGAGATCGGCGTGCTGGCGGTGGCATGTACGGCGTCGCTCATGTAGACAACTATAATACAAGTTGTGATTCCCGGCAACGAGACGCCAGACACGCGGCACGAGCGCTGATGCGCCGCATCCGCTACCAGGAGATCGCGGACGAACTGCGCCAGCGCGCCCGAACCGCGCCGGCCGGCTCGCTGCTGCCCTCCGAGGCCGAGATGTCGGCAGAGTTCGGGGCATCGCGCGTCACCATCCGGCGCGCCCTCGAACTGGTGCGTGAAGACGGCCTGATCGCCGCCCGGCAGGGTTTCGGCTGGTTCGTGGCGACCGAACCCGTACGTCAACACCTCGAATCGCTCGGCACCATCGAGTCACACCTCGAAGGCTTCGGCAAGCTGTCGGAACGAAAGATCGAGGAGTTCGCGTTCGAGGAGGCCCCCGAACGGGTGAACCGGCTGCTCGGCACGTCCAAGGTGTTGCGGGTCAAGCGGGTCAACCTCGCCGACGGTGAGCCGTTCGCCGTCGTCACCGTGTGGTGCCCGGCCTCGCTCGGAGCAGGGCTGTCGCGCGACGACGTCGAACGGCTTCCCTTCTACGAGTTGCTCGGGGTCGAACTGCGGGGAGCGACGCAAACCATCGGCGCCGACCTGGCCGACCGGGTGAACGCGCGCCTGCTCGGGGTGCCCGTCGGTTCGCCGATCCTGCGGTGCCAGCGCGTCACGACCGATCGGGGCGGCACCAATCTGCTCGTGTCCGAGCACGTCTTCCCGGCGCACCGCACCGAGTTCGTCGTCGAGCTCCCGCAAGCCGAACCCTCGATGACCCCCAGCGGATTGAGGTTGGTGGACTGAACAGGGTCACGACGTGTCTGACCACTCGTGACACGTCAGGACGGTCAGTACGCTCGACGGTCGTGGGAATGATCAGGAACTTCCGATCGCAGGTGCGCTTCCGTAGGTTCAGCCTGCACCCGGTCGACCACCGGCTGCGCAAGATGGTGTCGATCGAGGAGTGCCGCCGCATCGCCAAGCGTCGCCTGCCGCGCGGCGTGTTCGACTACATCGACGGCGCGGCCGAGGACGAGCGCTCGCTGGCCAAGAACTCCGGCGCTTTCGGCCGGATCGAGTTCCGCCCCCGCGTGCTGCGCGACGTCAGCACACTCGACCCCACGACCACGCTGTTCGGGCGAACCCTGGCGATGCCGCTGATCCTCGCACCGACCGGCTACACCCGCATCGCCCAGTCGCAGGGCGAGCTCGCCGTCGCCCGGGCCGCCGCTCGCGCCGGTGTGCCGTACTCGTTGTCGACGATGGGCACCCGCTCGATCGAGGAGGTCGCCGCGGTCAGCGACGGCGACAAGTGGTTCCAGGTCTACACGTGGCGCGACCGCGGGCTCGTCACCGACCTCGTCGCCCGCGCCAAGGCGGCCGGCTACACGACGCTGTGGCTCACGGTCGACACCGCCGTGCTCGGCCGGCGCGAGCGCGACGTGCGCCGAGGGTTCGCCTTACCGCCGAAGATCGGGCTCGAAACGTTGGTCGACGGCGCGATCCATCCGGGCTGGACCTGGGACTTCCTGCGCAACGACCCGATCATGTTCGCCAACGTCGTCGGCCACGGCGACCAGGAGGACGGCAAGAACCCGATCTCGCTCGCCGCCCACGTCAACAGCCAGTTCGACCAAGCGTTGTCGTGGGCCGACATCGACTGGCTGCGCACGCTGTGGGACGGCCCGATCGTGCTGAAGGGCATCCAGACCGTCGCCGACGCGAAGCAAGCCGTGGCGATGGGCGTCGAGGGCATCGGTCTGTCGAACCACGGTGGCCGCCAACTCGACGACGCCCCGGTGCCGGTGGAGCTCATCGAGCCGGTGCGCCAGGAGATCGCCGATCAGGCGGCGATCATCTGCGACGGCGGCGTGCGACGGGGGAGCGACGTGTTCAAGGCCGTCGCCCTCGGCGCCGACGCGGTGTCGATCGGGCGTGCCTACCTCTACGGGCTCGGCGCGGCCGGTGAGCGTGGCGTCGATCACGTCCTCGGGTTCTTCCAGGACGGCTTCGAGCGCACGATGGCGTTGACGGGCACGCGCTCGATCGCCGAGATCGACCGCGACCTCGTCCACTGGCGCTCCTGACCGGAGCGGGTGCCAGACTTCGGCGATGTCCGATCGAGTACTCATCTCCGTGTCCGACGGCGTCGCCGACGTCCGCTTCAACCGTGCCGACAAGCGCAACGCGCTCGACAACGCGATGTTCCAGGCGATCGCCGAAGCCGGCGAGCAGCTGAAGTCCGAACCCGGCGTGCGCGCCGTCGTGCTGTCGGGTGAAGGCGCCTCGTTCTGCGCCGGCCTCGACTTCGCGACGTTCCAGGTCCTGGCCGGCAGTGGTGATGGCGACGCACCGGCCGAGCGGGCCGAGAGCAGCCCGGGCTCGATGAAGGAAGGGCGGATCACCCACCTCGGCCAGCAGGTGTGCTGGGTGTGGCAGGAGTTGCCCGTCCCGGTGATCGCCGCCGTGCACGGCCACGCGCTGGGTGGCGGATTGCAGATCGCGCTCGGCGCCGACATCCGCATCGTGCATCCCGACACGAAGCTGTCGGTGCGCGAGGTCCACTGGGGGCTGGTGCCCGACATGACCGGAACGTTCATCCTGTCGCAACTCGTGCGTCCCGACGTGGCCAAGGAGTTGACGTTCACGGCGCGCGTGTTCTCGGGCACCGAGGCCTACGAGCTCGGCCTGGCCACGAAACTCAGCGACAACCCACATGACGATGCCCTGGCGCTGGCCACCGAGATCGCCAGCCGCAGCCCGGGCGCGGTCCGGGGCTCCAAGCAGCTGTTCAACCGGCGGTTGGAGGCCGGCGCCGCCGACCAGTTCGCCGCCGAGCGCGCCGTGATCGGCGCCCAGATCGGCACCCCCAACCAGATCGAAGCGGTGACGGCCGGCTTCGAGAACCGCGCCCCGGTGTACGCCGACATCGAATAATTGGGGAAACAGTCTTGTAATCAATTCATGATCGTTCTACGATCGTCACTGTGGCCGTGCACACGCGAACCGCCGACGAGACTCGGACGACCCCGCGGCGCTATCAGTCGCCGCGACGCGAGCAACAGGCCAGGAACACCCGTGACGCGCTGATCGCAGCCGCGACGGAGCTGTTCACCACGCGTGGTTGGACGGCGACCGGGATGCGCGACATCGCCGTGGAGGCGGGTGTGGCCACCGAAACGATCTACAAGCACTTCGCATCGAAGGCCGAACTGTTGCGCCGGGCCGCCGACGTCGCGGTGGTCGGCGACGACGCCCCGGTCCCGCTCGCCGAGCGTCGCGAGTTCGCGGCCATGGGTGTCGGCTCGCGTCACGAGCGCGTGGCGGCCGCTGCTCGTGTCGTCGTCGGGGTCAACGAACGCACCGCCGGATTCGCCAGGGCCCTGCGCGAGGCTGCACCCACCGACGAGACCATCGCCGAGGCACTCCGTGCGGCCAAGGAGCGCCAGCGAGCCGACGTCGCTGCCGGGGCGACGCTGGTGCTGGGGAGGCGACCCACCGAAACCGAGCGCGACGGGCTCTGGGCGCTCGTGAGCATCGAGGTCTACCTGCTGCTCGTCGAGGGGTCGGGTTGGAGCATCGAGCAGTACGAGACATGGCTCGCCACGATGCTCGACGCCGCCATCCCATCCGGCTGATCAATCCCATCCGCCCCACCCAGGGAGGTGTGTCCCATGACCGTCACCGAGCAGTCCGCACTCGCCGACACCCGCATGATGGGCATCGTTCACGAGGCATTGCGCCGCGATCTGCGCCGAGCACGCGAGGCCCTCACCGCCGACCAGCGGCCGCCGACCGTGCAACGCGAAGCTCTGGCCGATCACGTGTCGTGGATGATGCGGTTCTTGCACCTCCACCACCACGGCGAGGACGTGGGCCTGTACCCCGCTGTCCGGGAGCGGAACCCCGTTGCGGTCACGCTGATCGAGGACATGGAGGCTCAGCACCAAGCCGTGGTTCCGGCAATCGCGGCGGTCGAGGCAGCAGCACGTGGCTACCGTGCCGGCGATCATCATGGCGAACGGGAGCGGTTGCGGGCCGCGATCGACGACCTCGAGGCCGTCCTGTTGCCCCACCTCCGCCAAGAGGAGGACGAGATGATGCCGGTCGTCGCGGCCACGCTCACCGATGCTGAGCTCGGCCACGTCGATCACGAGTACTTCGTGAAACCGAAGTCGTTCTCCGAGCTCGGCTACGAGGGACACTGGTTGCTCGACGGTCTCGACCCCGACCGCCGCGAGGTCGTCACACGATCCGTGCCGGCCGTCCCCCGTTTCGTGTTGCTCCATGGGTTTGCCCGCTCCTATCGACGGCGGGCTGCCGCCTGCTGGGGTTGGCCGGCACCTCCCCGATGGAGGGTGCAGCCCACCGGACGAATCGAGGTAGCGGTGCAAGCGCCGCCGGCCGCGGTGTGGGAGGTGGCCTGCGACGTCACCCGCGTCGGGGAATGGAGCCACGAGTGCACTTCGGCCGTCTGGCTCGACGGTGCGACCGACGCCCGGCCTGGGGCGCGGTTCCGTGGCCGGAACCAGTCCGGAGTCTTCCGGTGGGGCCGGGTCTGCGAGATCGTGTCGGCCGACCCGTGGGAGCTGACGTGGCGGACGGTGCCGAGCCGCCTCTACCCAGACACGTCGACGTGGACGATCCGGCTGCACGAGACACCGACCGGAGGGACACGGATCGAGCAGTCCTTCCAGGCCGTCGGGCCCCGAGTTCTCCTGCGGCTGTACGGAATCGTGATCCCTGCCCACCGTGACCGCTCGGCGGCCCTGGCAGCGGACCTCCACCGCCTGGGCGCGGTCGCTGCGAGCCCGGCAACCATGGCCGGTGCCCACCCGGCGACGGCGCGCCGGTAGCGGTCAGCCGCTGGCGGCGCTCGCCCAGAACTCCTCCACCCTGGCCACGAACCGATCCGGGTCGACGAGGTGGGGGTAGTGGCCGTGGTCGGTCCAACGTTCGACCTTGGAGCCGTGGATGCGTTCGGCCAGCCAATGGCTGTAGCCGGCGCCGGGGTCGATGCCGAACAGCGCCAGGTACGGGGTTCGATGGGCGTGGTAACCGGCGAGGGCTCCGTCGATCGCGGCGTCGATCTCCTCGACCGGCGATGTGAGCAGGAGGTCCCACACGCCGAGCACGACGTCTTGATCGGGACGCCGGAGCGAGCCGACCCGGGTGCGCTCCTGCTCGCCGAGCAGTGGTCCGCTCATCGACTCGAACAGCGCCCCGATCACGCCGCCGAACTGGTCCGGGTCGCGGAGCAGCCCCTCGGCCGCGACGAGCTGGTCCTTGAACTCGCCGAGCTGCAGCGACTGGTCGATGTCGACCACGCTCGCCACCGGGATCGCAGACCCTGCCGCCGTCACCACCGCGCCGCCGAGCGAATGACCGACGAGGTGGACCCGGCGGGCGGTGCTGTGGTCGAGGTGGCCCGCGGCGTCGACCACCGCGATCACGTCGCCCGCCATCGCCGCGAGGTCGTAGGTGGCTGCAGTGCCCGATTCGCCGTGGCCGCGCAGGTCGAGCGTGATCACTTCGTAGCCGTGGACGCCCGCGAGCAGCCGCTCGACGATCGGATCGAACGTCGCCGCCGACTCGGTGATGCCGTGCACGAGCACCACCGGCGTCCCTGCTCCGCGCCTGCTCCAGGCGATCGAGGTTCCGTCGGCGGTCGTCGTGATCGAGTTGTGTGCCATCTCTCCAGCTTTCCAGACCCGGCGGGTCGGTGAGACGGGTGGTGGCGCCACCAGGCCGGCGTCCGTTCACGAGCGAACGAACCTTCCGCGAGGCGGCTGCCTCGCGTATGATGGGCACCCGCTTGGGCCAGTGCTGTCTCGAGCGACCCTCTCCCGGTGATGCTCACGGGAGGGGATCGTTCCCGAACTCGACACTGATGGATGTGACCCCTATGCACACGCGGCGCACGCCTCCGGGCAAGATCGGCCTCTACGACCCTCGCCACGAACACGATTCGTGCGGTGTCTCCTTCGTCGCCAACCTGCACGGAGTCCGCTCCAACGCGTTGGTGCGAACCGGGCTGACCGCGCTCACCAACCTCGAGCACCGTGGTGCAACGGGTGCCGAGGCCGACACCGGCGACGGTGCCGGAATCCTCATCCAGGTGCCAGATGCGCTCTACCGCGCGGTCGTCGACTTCGATCTCCCTCCCGCCGGCGCCTATGCCACCGGCATCGCGTTCCTGCCCACCGACGACGTCGCCTACGACAAGGCGATCGCTGGGGTCGAATCCACGATGGTCGACGCCGGCCTGGTCGTGCTCGGATGGCGCCCCGTGCCGACCGATCCGTCGTGTCTCGGCGCGACAGCGCTCGCCGCCATGCCTCGGCTCATGCAGCTGTTCGTGGCGGATTCGAACGGCGCCACCGGCATCGATCTCGACCGCAAGGCCTACGTCGCGCGCAAGACGACCCGCCGTGAGCTCCTCGGCGAGCTCGACACGTACTTCTCCTCGCTCTCGTCGCGGACGATCGTCTACAAGGGAATGTTCACGACACCGCAGCTGAGCGCCTTCTTCGGCGACCTCACCGACGACCGGGTCGAGTCAGCGTTGTTGCTCGTCCACTCGCGGTTCTCCACCAACACGTTCCCGTCGTGGCCGCTCGCCCACCCGTACCGGTTCGTCGCCCACAACGGCGAGATCAACACGGTGCAGGGCAACGAGAACTGGATGCACGCACGTGAGGCGATGCTCCACAGCGACAAGCTGCCCGGCCTCGAGAAGGCGTATCCGATCTGCTCGCCGGGATCGTCCGACACGGCCCGCTTCGACGAGGTGCTCGAACTGCTGCACCTCGGCGGCTACCCGATCGAGCACGCGATGCTGATGATGATCCCCGAGGCATGGGAGAACCACGCCACGATGCCCGAGGGGCAGCGCGACTTCTACCGCTTCCACGCCACGATGATGGAGGCGTGGGACGGCCCGGCCTGCGTGGCCTTCACCGACGGCGAGAAGATCGGCGCCGTGCTCGACCGCAACGGGCTGCGGCCGAGCCGGTACTGGATCACCGACGACGACATGGTCGTGATGGCCTCCGAGGTCGGCGTGATCGACATCGAGCCCTCGCGAGTGGTCGCCAAGGGGCGGCTCCAGCCGGGGAAGATGTTCCTGATCGACACCGCGCAGGGCCGCATCGTCAGCGACACCGAGATCAAGGAGACCCTCGCCGCGCAGCACCCCTACGGGCAGTGGTTGGAGGACGGCATGGTCGACCTGCGCGATCTGCCTGGCCGCGAGCACGTCGTGTTCAGCCACGACAGCGTGCTGCGCCGTCAGCAGATGTTCGGCTACACCCACGAGGAGCTGAAGATCCTGATCGCCCCGATGGCGCTCAACGGCCAGGAGGCGCTCGGATCGATGGGCACCGACACGCCGCTGGCCGTGCTGTCGGAACGCCCCCGCCTGCTGTTCGACTACTTCAAGCAGCTGTTCGCGCAGGTGACCAACCCGCCGCTCGACGCCATCCGCGAAGAGGTGGTCACGGCCGTCTCGTCGTCGGTCGGCCCGGAGGCGAACCTGCTCGCACCAGGGCCGGAGAGCTGCCGTCAGCTGGCGTTGCCGTTCCCGATCATCGACAACGACGAGCTGGCCAAGATCATCCACATCGACGACGACGGCGACCGTCCCGGGCTTCGCGCCGTCGTCCTGCCGGGCCTGTTCCGCATCGGCGAGGGCGCGGCCGGCCTCCGGCGGGCCCTCGACACCGTGTGCGAACGGGCCTCCGAGGCGATCGAGTCAGGGGCCCGGATCATCGTCCTGTCCGACCGCAACGCCGACACGGTGGAAGCGCCGATTCCGTCGTTGCTGCTCACCGCTGCGGTGCACCACCACCTCGTGCGCACCAAGCAGCGCACGATGGCGGGCCTGATCATCGAGGCCGGCGACGCCCGCGAGGTACACCACATGGCGCTGCTCGTCGGCTACGGCGCCGGGGCGATCAACCCGTACCTCGCGTTCGAGTCCGTCGAGGACCTCATCCGTGAGGACATGCACGGCCTCGGCAACATGGACCCGACCAAGGCGGTCAAGAACTACATCAAGGCGTGCGGCAAGGGCGTGCTCAAGGTGATGTCGAAGATGGGTGTGTCGACGGTGGCGTCGTACACCGGCGCCCAGATCTTCGAGGCGATCGGTCTCGGCCAGGACGTGGTCGACCAGTACTTCACCGGCACCGTGTCGCAACTCGGCGGCATCGGCCTCGCCGAGATCGCGTCCGAGGTGGCGGCCCGACACCGGATGGCCAACCCGACCCGCCCGGAGGAACGGGCCCATCGCCGGCTCGAACTGGGCGGTGAGTACCAGTGGCGTCGGGAAGGCGAGCCGCACCTGTTCAATCCCGACACCGTCTACAAGCTGCAGCACTCCACCCGCGCCAAGCGTTACGACATCTTCAAGCAGTACACCGAGTCGGTCGACGACCAGTCACGCAAGCTGATGACGCTGCGGGGACTGTTCGAGCTGCGCAGCGACCGCGACTCGATCCCGATCGACGAGGTCGAGCCGGTCTCGGCGATCGTGGCCCGGTTCTCGACCGGGGCGATGAGCTACGGGTCGATCTCGATGGAAGCCCACGAGACGCTGGCCATTGCGATGAACGAGATCGGCGCCAAGTCGAACACCGGCGAGGGCGGCGAGGATTCCGAGCGGTTGCACGACCCGCGCCGCCGCTCGGCGATCAAGCAGGTGGCGTCGGGTCGCTTCGGGGTGACCTCGGAATACCTGACGAACGCCGACGATCTCCAGATCAAGATGGCCCAGGGAGCCAAGCCCGGTGAGGGCGGCCAGCTCCCCGGCCACAAGGTGTACCCGTGGATCGCGGCGACCCGCCACTCGACGCCGGGCGTCGGGCTGATCAGCCCGCCGCCGCACCACGACATCTACTCGATCGAGGATCTCAAGCAGCTGATCCACGACCTGAAGAACTCCAACCCGTCGGCCCGTGTCCACGTGAAGCTCGTCGCCGAGTCGGGCGTCGGCACGGTGGCCGCCGGCGTCTCGAAGGCCAAGGCCGACGTCGTGCTCATCTCCGGTCACGACGGCGGCACCGGCGCCAGCCCGCTCACCTCGCTGAAGCACGCCGGTGGGCCGTGGGAGCTCGGTCTCGCCGAGACCCAACAGACGCTGCTGCTCAACGGCCTGCGTGACCGCATCGTCGTGCAGACCGACGGCCAGATGAAGACCGGCCGCGACGTGGTCGTGGCGGCGTTGCTCGGCGCCGAGGAGTACGGGTTCGCGACCGCGCCGCTCGTCGTGTCGGGCTGCATCATGATGCGCGTCTGCCATCTCGACACGTGCCCGGTCGGCATCGCCACCCAGAACCCTGAGCTGCGCTCCCGGTTCAGCGGCAAACCCGAGTTCGTCGTCAACTTCTTCGAGTTCATCGCCGAGGAGGTGCGCGAGCTGATGGCCGAGCTCGGGTTCCGCACACTCGACGAGATGATCGGCCACGTCGAGTGCCTCGACACCCGCCGGGCGGTCGACCACTGGAAGGCATCGGGGCTCGACATCGGCCCGATCCTCCAGGAGCCACAGAATCCGTACGGCCAGACCTTCACCCAGAGCGTGGCGCAGGACCACGGCCTCGACGAGGCGCTCGACCAGACCTTCATCGAGCTCGCCGGGCCGGCGCTCGACGACGGCCAGCCGGTGAAGATCGACCTGCCGATCCGCAACGTCAATCGCACCGTCGGCACCCTGCTCGGCCACGAGGTGACCAAGCGATGGGGCGGCGCCGGCCTCCCCGACGCGACGATCGACATCACGCTCACCGGTTCGGCCGGGCAGAGCTTCGGTGCGTTCGTGCCCGCCGGCGTCCAGCTGCGCCTCATCGGCGACAGCAACGACTACCTGGGCAAAGGGCTGTCGGGTGGGCGGTTGATCGTGCATCCCCACCCGTTCGCACCGTTCGTCGCGGAGCAGAACGTGATCGCCGGCAACGTCATCGCCTACGGCGCCACCGGCGGCGAGATCTTCCTGCGCGGCACGGTGGGCGAGCGGTTCTGCGTCCGCAACTCCGGCGCCACCGCGGTGGCCGAGGGTGTCGGCGACCACGGTTGTGAATACATGACCGGCGGCCGTGTCGTCGTGCTCGGGCCGACCGGACGCAACTTCGGCGCCGGCATGTCGGGCGGCATCGCCTACGTGTACGACCCCGATGAGCGCTTCGCCGACCTCGTGAACTACGAGATGGTCGCGTTGGAGGACCTGACCGACACCGACGTCGAGTTCCTCCACACGACGATCTCGCGGCACCGCGAGCTCACCGGGTCGGCGGTGGCCGACTGGGTGCTCGACGGCTGGAGCGACGAGGTGACCAAGTTCCGCAAGGTGATGCCGCAGGACTACAAGCGGGTCCTCACGGTGATCGAGCAAGCGCAGGCCGACGGTCTCGACGAGGACGCCACCGTCGACCGCATCATGGAAGCAGCCCGCGCATGACCAAGGAAGAGAGCTGATGGGCAAGCCGACTGGATTTCTCGAGTGGTCGCGAGCGCTGCCGGCGCGGCGGCCGGTGCCGGTGCGGTTGCGCGACTGGAACGAGGTGTACGAGCCGTTCGACCGTGACGAGCTCAATCACCAGGCCGGTCGCTGCATGGACTGCGGCATCCCGTTCTGCAACAACGGCTGCCCGCTCGGCAACCTGATCCCGGACTGGAACGACCTCGTCTACCGCGAGCACTGGCGCGATGCCATCGAGCGCCTGCACGCCACGAACAACTTCCCCGAGTTCACCGGGCGCCTGTGCCCGGCGCCGTGCGAGTCGGCGTGCGTGCTCGGCATCAACCAGGATCCGGTCGCCATCAAGCAGGTCGAGGTCGAGATCATCGACCGGGCGTGGGACGAGGGCTGGGTCGTGCCGCAGGTCCCGTCGGTTCGCACCGGCAAGCGCGTCGCCGTGATCGGGAGCGGCCCGGCCGGCCTCGCCGCCGCGCAGCAGTTGACCCGCGCCGGCCACGAGGTGGTCGTGCTGGAACGGGCCGATCGCATCGGCGGGCTGCTGCGCTACGGCATCCCCGAGTTCAAGATGGAGAAGCGCCACATCGATCGTCGCCTCGCGCAGATGGAGGCCGAGGGCACCGAGTTCCGCACGAACGCGGTCGTCGGGGAGACGGTCGACATCGAGGTGCTCCGGGCGTCGCACGATGCGATCGTTCTCGCGTGCGGGGCGACCGACTGGCGCGATCTCCCGATCCCCGGCCGCGAGCTGGATGGCATCCACCAGGCGATGGAGTTCCTGCCGCTCGCCAACCGGGTGCAGCTCGGCGACCTCGACGCGTCGCCGATCGACGTCAACGGCAAGCACGTCGTGATCATCGGCGGTGGCGACACCGGCGCCGACTGCCTGGGCACGTCGCACCGCCAGGGCGCGGCGTCGGTGACGCAACTGGAGATCATGCCCCGCCCGCCCGAGACCCGGTCGTCCGGCAACCCGTGGCCGCAGTACTCGATGATCTACCGGGTCAGCTCGGCCCACGAGGAGGGTGGTGAGCGCCTGTACAGCGTGAACACCGAACGCTTCCTCGACGACGGCAACGGCCGGGTGCGGGCGCTGCTGATCCACGAGGTCGAGATGGTCGACGGGAAGTTCACCAAGATCGAGGGCACCGACCAGGAGCTGCCGGCCGACTTCGTGTTCCTGGCCATGGGCTTCCTCGGCCCGGAGCACGGTTCGTGGCTCGACAACCTCGAGGTCGACTACGACGCGCGCGGCAACGTCGCCCGCGACGACCGGTACATGAGCTCGCAGCGTGGCATCTTCGTCGCCGGCGACATGGGTCGTGGCCAGAGCCTGATCGTGTGGGCGATCGCCGAGGGCCGCGCCTGCGCGGCCGGCGTCGATGCCTACCTCATGGGTGAGACCCGTCTCCCGTCGCCCGTCCGCCCCACGGACCGCCCCCTCATGCCCTGATGAGCTCACACGGTGTGACGTGGGGCTCGGGGGTTGACCTGACGTTCGGTGTGCGCTAACAGCGCGTACGCTGGGATGCCATGTCGAAGACCGCGTCTCCCAACGACCGTCGCGGCGGGCGCCGCCTCGCCGCCGTTGCCTGCCCCGTGATCGCCGGAGCGCTGCTGCTCGCGGCGTGCGGGAGCGGGTCCGACGAGGGAGCGACGCAGTCGACGATACAGCTCAGCCAGGGCTCGACGGCCTTCATCGTCCGTGCTCCGGCCACCACGCTCGCGCCCGAAGCAACGCCGGCCGAGGGTGGCATCTCCACCGCCGCGCAGGACTACACGGTGCAGGCCGGTGACTATCCGCTCAAGATCGTCGCCGACTTCGGTATCACGCTCGACGAGCTCGTCGCCTTCAACGAGTGGGCCAGCTACAAAGAGTTCCCGGGGATCGGCTCCGTCATCAAGATCCCGCCGAACGCGATCCTTGGCGGTGCCGGCACCACCACGACGATCGCTGGGGCGACCGCCGGTGGCGAGACCGCGAGCGGCACGGAGACGGCCACCCCGGCGGCGACGCTCCCCGACTCGGGCGACAACTGCGGCGTGGGCGAGCACATCGTGAAAGACGGCGACCTGCCGATCAGGCTGGCCAAGCAGTACGACGTCACGCTCGAGGCACTGAACGCGGCGAACGCCAGCAATCCGGCCTACCGGCAGTTCATCATCGGCCAGACGATCTACATCCCCAGCAAGACCGACTGCTGAGCCACACCGCCAGCCAACACGGCGCCGTACCTCGTGCGTTCGGGGACGGGGCCAGAACGCACGGGTCGTTCGTTTGGGGTCGGGGCCAGAACGCACGGGGCGCGGCGAATCGAGCCGGTCAGCGGAGGCCGTCGAAGACGAAGTTGGTCTCCTTGACCAGCTCCATCGTCGCGCTGCTGGCCACCGAGTAGCGGTGGCCGGGGAACAGGATCGTGTCGTCGGGAACCTCGGCGAGGCGGCGCAGGCTCTGAGCCATCTGCGACGGGTCGGATCCCGGCAGATCGGTGCGCCCACAGCCTTCGAGGAACAGCGTGTCGCCGGCGACGAGGCGACCGTCGACGAGGAAGCACTGGCTGCCGGGTGTGTGGCCCGGCGTGTGGAGGAGCGAGATGTCGACGCCGCCGACGGTCACGACGTCGCCGGAGTCGTGCTCGACGAAGTGGCTCGGATCGACACCCGTCGACTTGGACACCCATTCGGATTCGTCGCGCTGCAGATGGATCGGACAGTCGACCCGGTCGAGCAGTGCGGCGATGCCCTCGATGGTGAGGCCCATCATCGATCCACCCACGTGGTCGGGGTGGTAGTGCGTGACCAGCACGCCGCTCACGGTCATGTCGTCGGCCGCCAGGGTGTCGACGAGCTCGTTCACCGCGTACGCCGGATCGACGAGTAGGCACTCGCCCGTCGCCCGATCGCCGATGGCGTACACGAAGTTCACCATCTGCGAGGCGAGCTGATCGCCGACGGCGAAGTCGCGGCCAGACAGGAGCTGGCGGAAGTAGAGGTCGGTGTCGGTCATCGGCATACGCTTTCGGTCATGGCCATCGCTGACATCCTGGCACCGCCAGCCCGGCTCCACACCGCGCTGACCCACCTCGATGCCGGCCAGCCCATCGTGTTCGGCGGCGACCGGGTGGTCGAGGTCGACGCCGCGCTCGCCGCGGCGTTCGAGCCGGGTGACCGGCTCGTCGTCGTCCAGTCGACCGGGGCGCTGCTGCACATCACGTCGCGCGTGGCCGCGGTGGTCGACACCGCCGTGACGTCGGCCGTGGATGCGTTCGCCGAACTGGCGGCGTGCGACGACGCGGCGATCGAGGAGTTCTTCGACCACTTCGCACAACTGCTCGCCGACGATGTGGCCTTCGCTCCGATCGCAGTAGCCAACGCGGCCGACGTGGCAGCAGCCGCGGCAGCCGGACGCTCGACGACACGGCTCACACTGGGCGAGCGGATGCGGGCGGACATGATCGCCGGCTTGCGAACCTGGCGAGACCAGCCCGGCGATCGCAACACGATCGAGCGCACGATCCGCCACGACGGCTGGTCGGTCGAGGCGCGGCGGGCGCCGCTCGGTGTGGTCGGCTTCGTGTTCGAAGGCCGCCCGAACGTCTTCGCCGACGCTTGCGGCGTGCTGCGGTCGGGCAACTCGGTCGTGTTCCGCATCGGCTCCGACGCCCTCGGCACGGCCAAGGCGATCGTGGAGCACGCACTCGACCTCGCGCTGGCATCGGCCGGGCTCCCTGCAGGCGTGGTGCAGCTGATCGCCGAGCCGGCGCGGTCGGCCGGGCACGCCCTGTTCGACGACCGGCGCCTGGCGCTGGCCGTGGCCCGCGGTTCGGGCGCGGCGGTGGCCGAGCTCGGCGCGGTCGCCGCGCAGGCCGGCACGCCCGTCAGCCTCCACGGCACGGGCGGGGCCTGGATGATGGTGGGTGAGCACGCCGACCTCGACGTGCTGGAGGCTTCGATCGTCAACTCGCTCGACCGCAAGGTGTGCAACACACTGAACGTCTGCGCGATCCCGAAGTCGAGGGTGGCCGACGCGATGCCGGCCTTCCTCCGAGCGCTCGACACGGTTGCGGCACGGGGGGCCGCGGTGCGCCTGCACGTCGTCGCCGGCTCGGAGGGATGGATCCCCGACGAGTGCTTCGAGCGCCGGGTCGACGTGCAGCGCGCCGGGGGGCCGAGCACCGAGCCGTTCGTGTCGACGATCGACGAATCCGAGCTGGCCACCGAGTGGGAGTGGGAGGCCTCGCCCGAGCTGACCGTCGTCGTCGTCGACGACGTGGCCGACGGCGTGGCGCTGTGCAACCGGCACAGCCCGAACTTCGTCGCGTCGGTCGTCACCGCCGACCGGGCCGAGTTCGAAAGGTGCTATCAGGCGCTCGACACGCCGTTCACCGGCGACGGGTTCACCCGGTGGGTCGACGGCCAGTACGCGCTCGACCGTCCGGAGCTGGGTCTGGCGAACTGGCAGACCGGTCGGCTGCTCGGCCGGGGAGCGATCCTGTCCGGCGACAGCGTGTACACCGTCCGCTACGTGGCGACCGTCACCGATCCATCGGTTCATCGCTGACAGTCGCGGCGCGGAGCGTGACCCCGAGCGAACGGATCAGGTCCAGACGCCGTTGATGTCGACGATGACGTGCGTGGTCTCCGACGACGTGATGCACACCGCCCCGTCGGCCGACAGCTTGACGTTCGCCCCGTTGGCCACCGGCGCCGGGTCGAGGTAGTTGACGTTCGACACGTCGGAGGACGCACCGCACGGCACCGCCCGCAGCCAGCCGCTCGCCGGGCCGTCGAGTGCGACGAGGTTCAGGCTTGCGCCCTTGACGCCGGCCGGGATGCCGCGACTGCCGGCTACCTGAACCCGCAACACCGCTCCGGCCTGGAGCGGCCGCCCGGGATTCACCGGGTTCAACATCTCCTGGTAGCTCCGCGTGTCGGCGATCCGGATCGGGTTCAGCGCGAGGAACTGGTGGCCGCCTGACGATCCGAAGTAGCCCGTGATGTCGACGATCACCTGGGTGGTGATGCTCGACGTGATGCAGATCGTGCCGTCAGCGGCCGTCGGCACGATCACCGAGTTCGCCCGCACCCCGCCGGCGCGGACGTTGACGTTCGACACGTTCGGCTCCGCGGCGTCGCACGGGAACGCGCGGATCCAACCCTCGGAGCTGGCATCGGCAGCGGTCAGGTTGAGGGCGACGGCATCACTGCCGACCGGCGCCGGGCTGGAGCCACCCTCCACTCCCACTCGCAGCACCGAACCCGCGGTCAGCGCACCCGTCTGGCGCGTGTCGAGGAGGCGGCGCGGATCGACGGGCACGAACGTCGAGCGGCCCGACGGCGCCGTGTAGCCGTTCACGTCGATGAGCACGTGAGCGCCCGCGTACGAGTACAGGCACAGGGCGCCACGGTCCAGCGGAACGACAGCCTGGTTGGCGACCGCCTCGCCGGTTCCGTAGTTCAGGGTGGAGACCTGCGGCGCCTCGGCCGAGCAGTTGTAGATCGTCAGGTAGCCGGGCCCGTCCGGCTCGGCGACCGTGAAGTTGGCGCTCACGGCCGTGAGGTCGCCCGGGAGCCCCTGGGTGCCGGCGACCTGGACGCGCACCGCTCGGCCGGCCGGCACACGAGTCAGCACGTGGCCGACCCGGGAGTCGGCGAAGCGGAACGGTGTCACGGATCGGAACGCCGTCGGAGCGCCGAGCGGCGAGGTGCTCGCGACGGGCGCCTCGGCCGGCACCAGGGGGGCGTTCGGATCGACGTTGAACGTCCAATTCGCGGGGCCGGCGTTCGAGCTCACCGACACGCTGTACTGGCCGGCGACAAGGGGGCCGTCGGGCACGATCGCAATGGCGTTGTCGCCACCCAGGATCGAGCTGGCGATGCCGGTCGTGTTGCCACCGTGGAGCACGCACGTGGTGACCGGGCCGTTGGGGCCGGTGAGCGTGGCGCTGGCGCTCGAGACACCCGTCGGCATCAGGGCGAGGAGCGGAAGGCCGACGGTGCGGCCCGACCAGCCGCAGAACGTCCTGGGATCCGGCGACTCGGCCACGAACTTGGTGAGGCGCGTCGTGGCGCCGTTGCCGGGGAACACGATCGGCGTCGCCGGCTTCGGGCCGGATGCCAGCCCGCGGATCACGTCGAGCGTGGCGGTCGAACGCCACGACGTGGTCGTCGGGTTGGTGGCGGTGGTGCACTGTCCGTACGACGTCTGGGTCAGGTTCGGCCGCAGGATCCCGATCGCGTGGAACGGCCCCGAGAGCCACAGCTCGAGGTGGGTCTGCGCCGTGGTCGACTCGACCGTCGACACCGCGACGTTGCCGGCGTTGCCGGCCTGGTCGCCGTCTGCGGTGTATCCGGCGGTGCCGGGCTGCTCGTCGTGGCCGATGCCGTTGAGCAGCATCCAGCACGAGTGGTTCCGTGTGCCGCTCGCCCATGCGCCGTTGGCGGCCACCGGTGCCAGCCCGGACTGCTGGCGGTAGATGTTGACGACCGACAGCCAGTCGTTCGGGTCGATTCCTGCCGCCTCGACGGGGGCATGCTCGGCGGTGACGGCGGCCGCACCGAGCCCCGACAGCACAGCTGTGGCAACTGCGAGCCAGCGGAACGAGCGACTCGATCGGGCGGGTGGGTGGGTGTTGGTGCGTGACATGGTTCTCCGGCGGACGGTCGCGAGCGGTGGCCCGCCCGGCCTCGTATCGGTCATGTCCTGAGCTGTGTGGAGGGACTCCACGTGGTCTTGACGCAAAGTTGAGCACAACTTGAGCGCGACTTGAACGCGCCCGGCAACCTCTGGGGCGGCATCCTGGTGCGATGCCGCTGCCGCCGCCGGACCCCACGACGTTCAGGCCGCCCGCGCCGCCGGCCCTCGTCGCACCGGCCTTCGTCGCGCCGACGTTCGCCGAGCCGAAGACGCCGGCACCGACGCTGCCGATCCGTGCCGCTGTCGGAGCGATTGCCGTGCTGACCGTGTCGCTGATCGCGTCGAAGCTCTTACTGCAGGTGCTCGTCGACTTCGAGTGGCCACTACTCGTGTACGTGCTGCTCCTCGCCCTCGTCGGCTACGGCCCGTCGGTGTGGTGGTGCCGCTACGCCTGCCGGACGTGGGGGACCGGCAGGCTCGGCCCCGACATCGGGCTCGAGCCACGGTGGGCGGACATCGGGTGGGGCCCGGTGATCTGGCTCGGCGCCCTCGGCTGCCAGCTCGCTGTGGCCGCGCTCGTCATCGGGCTCGACGTGCCGATCTCGAACAACACCGACGGCATCACCGACCTCCAGATCGACCGTACCTATGTCGTGTCGATCGTGATCACCGCCGTCATCGCCGCGCCGATCGTCGAGGAGATGGTGTTCCGTGGGGTCGTGCTCCGCAGCCTGCGCAGCCGCTTCAACGTCGTCGTCGCCGTCCTGCTGCAAGGGGTGCTGTTCGGCTGTGCCCACTTCGACCCGGCGCGAGGAACCGGCAACCTCGGCCTGGTGATGGTGTTGAGCGGCGTGGGCATCGCGTTCGGGGCGGCCGCCGCCATGCTCCGGCGCATCGGGCCGACCATCGTCGCCCACGCGATCTTCAACGGCGCGGTGCTGCTCATCGTGCTCACCGGCGTCGCCGATCGTCTCCAGGACGCCGTCTTGGTCCCGTAATGCTCGCAGGCGAGGGAAGCGGTGGCCGAGCCGTCAGGAAAAGACGGCGCGGTTGTCGATGAGGCGGACGTCGCCGAAGAACACGGCGGTGGCGATGCGAACCCGATCCCGCGGATGGGTGCGGAGGTCGGTCACCGCCGTGAGGTCGACGGCGTCGAACAGCTCGACGTAGTCGACGCGAGCCAGCGGCTCGCCCGCAAGCACGCCCAGCGCCTGCTCGACGACCTGCGCCGGATCGATCTCGCCGTCGGTCGCCGCGGCGATCGCGGCGTCGAGGCAGCGGGGCACGGCGACCGCGGCCGCACGTTCAGCGACCGACAGTCGGGTGTTCCGGCTGGACAGCGCGAGGCCGTCCGGCTCGCGGACGATCGGGTGGCCGACCACCTCGACGCCGAGATCGAGATCGGCGGTGAACCGGCGCACGATCGCCAACTGCTGGAAGTCCTTCTCGCCGAACACGGCCACCTGCGGGCGGACCGCGGCGAAGAGCTTCGTCACCACCGTCGACACGCCGTCGAAGTGGCCGGGCCGCGCCGCGCCCTCCATCACGGTGGCGAGCCCGCCGACCCGGACGGTCGTCTGGAACCCCGACGGGTACATCGCGGCCGCCGTCGGCACGTACGCGGCGTCGACGGCCAGGTCGCCGAGAACGTCGAGATCGGAATCGATCGGGCGGGGATAGTGCTCGAAGTCGTCGGGCCGGTCGAACTGCAGGGGGTTGACGAAGATGGACACGACGACCCGGTCGGCCAGGCGGCGAGCGTGTTCGATCAGCGCCACGTGGCCGAGGTGCAAGGCCCCCATCGTGGGCACGAGCGCGATCGTCGTGCCGCTACGGCGGTGCGCATCGGACCACGACGACATCTCGGTCGGCGTCGCGAGCACGGCAGTGGTGATCGCGGTCACGGGCGCACGCTCGGGCACAGGTCGAAGTATGCGAGTGAATCGCCGATGGTGCTCGCGCTGAGGACCGCGTGGACACACGCGGTGGCGAACGTGTCGGCGGCAGCGGCGAGCAGGCGATTCAGCTCGGCGATGCGGGTCGTCGGCTCGCGCAGCCGTGCCGGTTCGCCGGAGATCTCGTGCCGGCCGGTGGCGAGCCCGAAGATCGTGTCGCCGTCGACCATCGAATGGGCCGGGCGGATCGCTCGGGCCAGCCCGTCGTGGGCGACCGAGGCGAGCTTGCCGACCTCCGCTTTCGAGAGGCGGGCCGACGTGGCCACGACCCCGATCGTGGTGTTGAGCGCCGCCTGGCCGGTCAGCTGCCCGGTCAACAGCCGGCGTTCGCCCGTGCTCGGCCGCCGGCGCACGAGCGGCGTGGCGACCCATGGCAGCCCCGAGCGTGGATCGACGACGGAGCCGTTCGCGTTCACCACGGCCAGCGCCCCGACCACGACCTCGACCGGCGCCTCGCCCTCGCCACGATCGAGCGTGACGACGCTGCTCGCGGTGCCGACACCGCCCTGCAGGCCACCCGCCCTGGCACCGGACCCGGCGCCCACCGCTCCCCATCTCTGCTGGGCCGCGCGGGCGTTGGCGGCGGCCCGGCGGCCGAACGCCGGATCGGGCCGATTGGCGAACACCCCGCCCCGGCCGAGATCGAAGATCACCGCGGCGGGCACGACGGGGACCACCAGGGGAGGGACGGCGTCGGGAGGCCCGACCGGGACCCCGAGGCCCTGCTCTTCCAGCCAGCCGACGACGCCATCGGCGGCGGCCAGGCCATAGGCGCTGCCGCCCGTCAGGCACACCGCATGGATCAGATCGACCAGGTTGTGCGGCGCGAGCGCATCGGTCTCGCGCGTCCCGGGCCCGCCACCGCGGACGTCGACACCAGGGGTGGCGCCCTCCGCAACGAGAACGACGGTGGTCCCGGTCTGCCATCCCTTGCCCGTGCGATCGTGGTGGCCGACGCAGACGCCCGGCACATCGGTGATCGACCCGAGCGGTGTCGCCGAACCCATTGCGGTGAGACTAGGTGGGGCGATCCCGAAAGTTCTACGGTGCGCCGCAATGCTCGATCGTCCACGTGAGCCCGACACCGTCGTGCACCGGGCACGCACAGCACTGAAGCGGGCTGCAGCCGAGGTCGTGCAGACGACCTGGGAGGCGGTGGTCGAGCTCGGCGCGATCGGGCCATCGTCGCGACGTGGCAAGCGCTTCGGGCACTTCGGTGACGACAGCGTGATCTGTTTCCCACCGAACGCCCTGTTCAACGAGGAGTACATCTCGATCGGCTCCGGCACGATGTTCGGCCCGCAGATCACGTTGTCGGCCGGCATGGTGCCGGGCCAGGAGATGGTGTCGAACCCGGTCATCACCGTCGGTGACCGATGTTTGTTCGGCAAGGGGTCCGGGATCGTCGGCCACCTCCAGATCGTGATCGGCGACGACGTGTGGACCGGTCACCACGTGTACATCACCGACCAGAACCACGGCTACGACGATCTCGACCTACCGATCTCCCGGCAGGTGATGCCGGAGCGACCGGTGTCGATCGGGAGCGGATCGTGGCTGGGCCACGGCACCGTCGTCCTGCCGGGGGCGACGATCGGCCGCCACGTCGTCGTCGGCGCCAACAGCGTCGTCACCGGCGACCTTCCCGACAACTGCGTCGCCGCCGGCGTCCCCGCGCGGGTGCTGAAGACGATGGAGTGAGTTACAGGACCGAGCCGCGGGGCGGGGCGCAGCTCGGCATCTTGTTGTCGCCGGCGAAGGTCTCGATGCGCTCGGTGATCGGCACCGACTCGACCGCGGTCTCGGTGAACGGCCCGTCGACACCACCGCGCAGTTGCTCGGCGTACCGGTAGCGGTCCTGGAGCAGCGTGCGGTAGTCGTCCTCCCACGCCGGCACGATCGCCTGGCCCTTGGCATCGGAAGGGGTCACCGCGACGACGTCGTCGAGCATCTGTGACAACAGATCGGTCGACCGCACGACCAGTTCGGCACGCACCGCCAGGTCCGCGGAGGCCTGCGATTCGAGCGCTCGGAGCTGCCCGTCGACCGCGGCGCAGATCTCCTCGGCGCGCGCGGCCCACGCCCGATCCTCGATCTTGTTGACCGCCGTCTTGGAAGCGAAGAACAACGCCCAGATCCAGAACGTGGCGAAGGCCAGCATCAGCACCACGAACAGGCTGCGGCGGACGGTCCGCCCGACGGAACTGGGGTTGTCGACCGGCGGGCCCGACCTTGCCGGCTCGCCGAACGGAGCGGAGGACATCTCGGACGCGGGGGTCACAACCGACGACGCTATGGGCCGGGACCGCTGGTAGAAACGTCCGGATGGACTCCGCCGATCCGATCGAAGGCGCCGACGCGCCCGCGCGCGGTCGTGCTCGGCGCAACGCGGCCTTCATCGCGTCACTGGTGCGGGTTCATCCGCGATCGTTCTTCATCGCCGTCGGTGGCGCTGCTGTCTTCGCGCTCTGCACGATCGCGTCGAGCTTCGCCGTCGGCTGGGTCATCGATCACGTGATCTTCCCCCGATTCGAGGAAGGAGAGGTTGCCACCGCAACCGTGATCGCCGGTATGGGCATGGTGATCGCCATCGGGCTGGTCAGGGCGTTGGGCGTCGTGATCCGTCGTTCGTTCGCCGGCATCACGCAGTGGCGGATCTCCCAGACGTTCACCAACGACGTCGTCAGCCGGCTCGTGCGTCAGCCACTGAGCTGGCACGACCGCCGGCCCGACGGCGACCTCGTCCAGCGAGCCGGTGTCGACGCCGAGGGCTCGGTCGCCGTGATGGCGCCGATCCCGTTCGCCACCTCGACCGTGCTGATGATCGTGGTGTCGACGATCTGGCTGTTCTCGATCGACGTCGCGCTCGGCGTCGTCGCGATGGTGTTGTTCCCGACGCTGATCGTGACCAACGTGATCTACGAACGGGCGGTGTCGGCGCACTTCACACGGGCGCAGGATCAGCTCGGCGAGTTCTCCGCCGGCGTGCACGAGAGCTTCGAAGGTGTGCAGCTCGTCAAGTCGTACGGAGCCGAGGACCGCGAGACCGAACGGCTCGCCGGGCTCGCCGAGCAGGTACGGGCGTCACGGCTGAAGGCGATCCGGATCCGCAGCTGGTTCGAGGCGCTGCTCGACGTGATCCCGTCGCTCGCCAACATCCTGCTCGTGGTGATCGGCGCCGCGCGGATCCGCACCGGCGACGTGTCGGTGGGCGAGTTCTCCGGCGCGATCTTCCTCTTCACGTTGCTCGTGTTGCCCCTGCGCCTGATCGGCTATGCGCTGTCGGAGCTGCCGCGTTCGATCGCGGCGTGGAAACGGGTCCGCACCGTGGCCGAAGAGCCGCTCGAACCGAACCCGGCCGCGGCGATCGGCGTCGCCCCCGACGGGGTGGGCATCGCGCTCCACGACGTGTCGTACGTCCACGTCGGCGAGGAGCATCCGGCGCTGCATTCGATCGAGATGTCGGTGCCTGCCGGCTCGGTCGCCGCGCTGGTCGGCCCGACCGGCTCGGGGAAGTCGACGCTCGCTCTGGTGGTCGCCGGTCTGCTCGCCCCGAGCACCGGTACGGTCGCACTGGCGCCCGGTACCCGGTCGGTCGTGTTCCAGGAGGCCTTCCTGCTCGGTGGCAGCGTCGGCGACAACGTGCGGATGGGCAGCACGTACAGCGACGGCGAGGTGTGGGCCGCGCTCGGCATGGCGGCGGCCGCCGACTTCGTCCGCGGGCTGCCGCACGGTCTCGACACGATCGTCGGCGAGCGAGGAGTCAGCCTGAGCGGCGGCCAACGTCAGCGGGTGGCGCTCGCCCGTGCGTTGGTGCGCAACCCCAGCCTCCTCGTGCTCGACGACACCACCTCCGCCCTCGATCCGGCCACCGAGGCGACCGTGCTCGGCAACCTCCGTGCCGGTCTGGCCGAAACATCGGTGCTGCTCATCGCCTCGCGCCCGTCGACGATCGCGCTGGCCGACGACGTGATCTTCGTCGCCGGTGGCCGGGTCGCCGCGCACGGTACCCATACCGAGCTGATGACGACCGTGGCTGCCTATCGCCAACTGGTGGAAGCGTTCGAATCCGATCGGGCCGAGGGCGCAGCCGGTGGGATGGGACCGGACGGCGGCGCAGCACTCACACCGTCGATCGGCCACCACGAGGCGGTGTCGTGAGCAGCACGATCGACCCGACGATGATCGCCCGCGCCGGCACGATCGCGGCGCCGAGCCAGGACTCGGCCGCCCGCATCATCGGTCGCGGCCTGGAGACGGCGCCGATCCTGCGCGAAGGCCTCGGGGTGACCTGGATGTTCGCGGCCGTCGGAGCGGCGGGCCGGGTGGTCGTTCCGATCCTGATCCAGCAGGCCATCGACCGCGGGATCGACGAGACGACCGGCGCGGTGCGTTTCGACGTGATCGTGCAGATGGCGCTGATCGGTGCCGTCGCGGTGATCGTGTCAGGGTTCGCGCTCCGCCAGGCGTCGGTGCGGCTCGGTGAGCGGAGCGAACGGGCGCTCTACGACCTCCGGGAGCGGCTGATCAGCCACATCCACCAGCTGAGCCTCGCCACCCACAACGACGAGCGCCGTGGTGGGCTGGTCTCGCGGGTCACCAGCGACATCGAGTCGCTCGCCCAGTTCTTCCAATGGGGTGGCCTCGCCTGGCTGCTCGACGGCACGCTGATGCTGATCGTCTCCGCGGTGATGCTGGCCTACAACTGGCAGCTGGCGCTGATCGCGTTCGCCGTGTCGATGCCTCTGGCGTTCGTGCTGCGCGCCGTGCAGTCGCGGCTGGTCAAGGCTTACGACACGTCCCGTCACGCCAATGGCGACATGTTGGGCGCCATCGCCGAGGTCGTCTCGGGGGCGCCGACCATCCTCGCCTACGACGCCGGCGAGGTGCTCGAGGCGCGCGTGCAGGATGCGGTCGAGCACAAGGCGAAGGCCCAGATCAGGGCGTCGCTGATCGGTGCCTTCCTGTTCCCCTCCGGCGAGATCTTCTCCGCGTTCACGATCGCCGCCATCGTCGGAGTCGGCGTCTGGATGGGGCCGTCGGAGACCCTCACCGCCGGTGCGCTGGTCGGCTTCATCTTCCTCACCTACCGGTTCCTGGAACCGATCGCCGAGTTCACCGAGGTGATCGACCAGACCCAGAACGCCGTGGCCGGTCTGCGGCGCGTGCTGTCGGTGCTCGACCTCCCGGTGGGGCCGCCGCCGCCCGCCGACCCGATCGCCCTCCCGGTCGGCAAGCTCCGCATCGACGTGCGCGAGGTGACGTTCTCCTACCCGAGCCGTGACCGTGAGGGCGACGACTCCGCGGTGCTCACAGATCTCACCGTGACGATCCCGGCTGGGCAGCAAGTGGCTCTCGTCGGCTCGACCGGATCCGGCAAGACCACGCTCGGCAGGCTGATCGCCCGCTTTGCCGACCCGACGATCGGCACGATCGAGCTCGGTGGCGTTCCGCTCAAGCGCGTCGACCGCGCCGAGCTGCGTCGCCGGCTGGTGGTCGTGTCGCAGGAGCCGTTCCTGTTCGACGACTCGATCGGTGCGAACGTCGCGTTCGCCGTCCAACACTCCACGCTTGCCGACGTCGAGCGGGTCGTCGACGAGCTCGGCGTTCGCGACTGGATCGACGCGCTGCCCGAGGGGTTGTCGACCAAGGTCGGCGAGCGTGGCGACCAGCTCTCGGCGGGGGAGCGGCAACTCGTCGCGTTGTTGCGCGCCGGCCTCGCCGGGCCGGACGTGCTGATCCTCGACGAGGCGACGTCGTCGGTCGACGCGCTGACCGAGGTGCGCGTGGCTCGTGCCCTCGAACGGCTGGCCGCGTCGCGGACCACCATCGCCATCGCCCACCGCCTCTCGACCGCGGCACGGGCCGACCGGGTGTTGGTGCTCGAACACGGCCGCCTCGTGGAGGACGGAGCGCACGACGAGCTGATCGCCCACGACGGCCCCTACCGGCGGCTGTACGACGCCTGGGTCTCAGCGACAAGCGTGTAGAACGCGAGAAGACCCGACCTGAGCCCCCACGCGCTCTGTGTCAGCCAACAGTGTGGGTTCCGTGCTGTTGGCTGACACGCAAGCCGTGCGGCGATGGCTGTCGTGTCTCGAGGGCCGAGCCGATCGCTCAATCGAGTTCGAGTTCGATGTCGAGGCCGAAGGGGAGTGGGCCGGTCACGTCGACGATGTCGCACTCGACGTCGTCGAGCACGACGCGGCGGAACAGCTCGAACTCCGCGGTTTCGCCAGGGGCCAGGTCGTCGACGGTCGCCCGTCCACGACGGTGCTCGTTGTCGGTGCCGGGCCGGATGAAGGCGACGACGATGCCGAAGTCCGCATCGACGTCGGACAGGTTGGTGATCTCGCCGCGGACCGTCGCCACCGAACCGCTGACCTCGCAGGAGGTGATGCGCGCCTCGTGGTCGGCCGGATTGACATAGTCGTCGACCGCCCGGAGCACGACCACGGAGAAGATCACACCGAGCACGCACAGCGCGGCTCCGGCGAACCCGGTGACCAGACCGGCGATCGCGAAGCCGCGCGCCCGGTCACCGGACCGCGAACGCGCGAGGCCGATCGCTCCGAACACGACGGCCAGCACTGCGCAGATCGCTCCGAACAGCACGACGAACGGCATCCAGGCGATGCTCACCGCGACGATCCCGAGGATCATCGAGGCGAGCGCCAGCCCCGACCGGGCACCCCGGGTGGATCCGCCCGTCCCGCCGCCCGGGGTCGGTTCGATGCCGTGGGGATCGACGTAGCGGACCCCGTTGACCGACACGTCGGCGGTCCACACCGTGCCGTTGTGGAACCGGAACTCGTAGCGCAGCATCGGATCGGGGTACCAACCTGGTTGATACGCCGGAGCTGACATGCCTGGGCAAGCTATCCGCAACCGAACGTGCCGACGCGGGTGCGACTGCTTACGATCGGTGCCATGGAGATCGTCCTGGTGCGCCACGGCGAGCCCGAATGGGTTCGCGAGGGCGTGAACATCGTCAACCCGCCGCTCACCGAGCGCGGGCGGGCGCAGGCCGAGCGGCTGGCGCAGGTGCTCGCCAAGGAATCGTTCGACGAGGTACTGGTGTCGCCGCTCGTCCGGGCCCGCCAGACGGCCGCTCCGATCCTGGAAGCGCTCGGACGCGAGGAGCAGATCGACGACTGGCTGGAGGAGATCCGCGACCCGATGTGGCACGGCACTCCGGCGGAGAAGGCGGCCGAGGCCTACGCCGAGCTGCGCGGCCGACCCGCCGAGCAGCGCTGGACCGGCCTCGAGGGCGGCGAGTCGGTGCGCGAGTTCGTCACCCGCATCCGCACGGGCGCGGGCAGCTTCCTCGAGCGGCGTGGTGTCATCCGCAGCGAGGTCGACCTGCCGATCTGGCAGATCACCGAGCCGGGGGCCCGGATCCTGCTCGTGGCCCACGCCGGAACGAACTCGGTCACCATCGGGCACCTGCTCGGCTTGCAGGCGACGCCGTGGGAATGGGACCGCTTCGTGCTCGGCCACACCTCGATCAGCCGGATCGAGGCGATGCCACTCCACGACGGTTTCACGTTCTGCCTCACCAGGCTGAGCGAGGTCGAACACCTCGCCCCCGACGAACGGACCCGCTGACCGCAGACACCTCGCCGGTCCGGTCTACGGTCCTACCGATGGACACTCCGTCGTCGACCGTTCCCGATCCGGACCTGCTCAAGCTCTACTCGTTCAACGTGTTCACGCAGCTGAGTGGAGCGGTGACCGCCGGCATGATCCACCTCGGCGACAAGCTTGGCCTGTTCAGCGCGCTCGCCGCCGCGGACGCGTCGCTGACCGCCGACGAGCTCGCCGCCCGCTGTGGACTCGATGGTCGCTGGGTGCGGGAGTGGGCCTACAACCAGGCCGCGGCGAAGCTGATCGACGCTGATGCCGTCGACGGCGCACCGGCGGGACAGGAGCGGTTCTCGCTCACCCCCGAGGCGCGAGCGGTGCTCGCCTCGCCGGACCACGAGGCGTACGGAATGGGCATGTTTCATCGGTTCCCGCAGACGATGGCCGCACTGGAAGCGATGCCGGAGAGCTTCCGCACCGGGCTGGGCCACGACTACGACAGCCATGGCCCGGAGGGTGCGGTGGGCATCGAGCGCAGCTTCGAGCCGTGGAACCGGGCGCACCTGATCCCCGACGTGCTGCCCGCACTCGACGGGGTCGTCGAGGCCCTCGGCGTCGGGATCCAGGTCGCCGACATCGGTTGCGGCGCCGGGGGAGCGGCGATGATGCTCGCCGCGGCGTTCCCACACAGCCAGATCGTCGGCTACGACATCTCTCGGTTCGCCCTCGACCGCGCCGAGGAACGTCGTGGGGAGGCCGGTCTCGGCAACGTGCGCTTCGTCGACCCCCGCCACGAGCCGATCCCCCACGACGGGCGGTTCGGGCTGGTGACGACGTTCGACTGCATCCACGACATGACCGATCCGCAGGGCATGATGCGCACGATCCGGGCTGGCCTCGGCGACGACGGAACGTGGCTGCTCGTCGACATCAAGGCCCGCGACTCCTACGCGGAGAACGTGGCCAAGAACCCCATGGCGCCGCTGATGTACGGCATCAGCGTGCTGTCGTGCATGTCATCCGCGCTGTCGAGCACCGACGGGGCCGGGCTCGGCACGCTCGGCCTGCCGGCGAGCCGAGCCCGTGAGATGGCGGAGGCCGCAGGGTTCACACGGTTCCGTCAACTCGACGTCGACCACTCGATCAACGCGTTCTACGAGATCAGGCCCTGACGGCCCCGATCACCGCTCGACGACGGTCGAGGTCTGGAAGATCGACTCGGCGTTGGTGAAGTTGGGGACGTCGGCGGCGGCTTCGGCTGCGCCACCCATCGCGCCGCCGAGTGCTTCCATCGACTCGAAGAAGAGGTGGCAGGCGGCGAGATGAGGCCCGTCGAGGCCCTGGTCGATCTCGATCTTCACGAGGCCCGGCATGACCCGTTCGACGATCTCCATGTGCTTGGTCCGGTAGTACTCCATGTCGAACGTCTTGCCGTCGCCGGCGAGGTAGATGACGCTGAGTCGGATCATGGTGGTCTCCTTCGATCGGTGAGCGGGCAGGAACGTACCGTACGGTCGGGTTGCGATCACGATCGAAGGGGACCACCGATGACCGACAACGACTCCCAGACCCGGCGCCTCACCGAGCTGTCCCGATCCATCGCCGGCCAGTCGGCGATCGTGACCGGCGCGGCGAGCGGCATGGGACGCGCCACGGCGTTCCTGTTCGCCGACGAGGGCGCGAAGGTCGTCGTGGCCGACCTCGGCGCGGACCGCGTCGGCAGGGTCGTCGACGAGATCGTCGCGGCGCACGGACCCGACTCGGCGATCGGGGTCACGTGCGACGTCGGTGAACCGGCCCAACTCCACACCCTCGTCGATCGAGCGGTCGGCTGGGCCGGACGGCTCGACATCGTCGTGAACAACGCTGGGATGTCGGTGGTCAACTCGGCGTTCCAGCCGGAGGACGAGTTCGAGTCGAACTGGGCGCGCACCCTCGACGTCAACCTCACCGCGCACGCACGGCTGATCCGGCTCGCTGTTCCCCATCTGATCGAGGCCGGCTCGGGCCGGATCGTCAACATCGCGTCGACCGAGGCGATCGTCACCACCGCCGGACTCGCGGCGTACGCGGCGACCAAGGCCGGGGTGGTCGGGCTGACCAAGAGCTTCGCCGTGGAGCTGGGCCGCACCGGCATCACGGTCAACTGCATCTGCCCGGGCCCGATCGACACCGGGATGACCGCTGGCATCGACGCCGACGCGAAGGCCACCTATGCCCGCCGCCGCGTGCCCCTGCGCCGCTACGGCGCTCCGGAGGAGGTCGCCCACATGACGCTCAACCTGTGCCTGCCGAGCGCCTCGTTCGTCAACGGCGCCGTCATCCCGGTCGACGGCGGGATGACCATCCGTCACACGTGAACGTCGAACAGGCCTTCCAGGCCGGTGGGGGTGTGGCGGCCGATGGCGTACTGCTCGAGGATGCCGACACCCTCGTGCTCGCCGAGGCCGCCCCACGTGGTTGCCCGCACGATCGCCTGGATGTGGTGGTGCTGCGGCGGCACCGGATCGACCGGGAGGTCCCAGCGGTCGCCGCCCACCTCGTGCTCGCCCTTCCACACCCCGTGTGACCACTCGGGGTGCCCGTAGCCGACGCCCAGCATCTGGAAGTTGAACAGCGGCTCGAGGCGGATCGTCGACGGCTCGCCGACGAACGGCACGAAGTCGACCTCGAACGCCGAGGCCCACCGGGTGCCCGGCGCCCACTCGATCCGGTAGTCCGCGGACCGCATCGCCTCCGGCAAGACGCCGTCGCCGGTGTCGACCGTGGCGACGACGGAGGTCTCGTGCCAGCGCCGGCCGTCGAAGAGCTCGTTGACGTCGAAGTGGGTGGAGAACGTGTCGAAGTTCACCGGCGCCCACAGCCAGAAGAACTGCGGGTCGGCCACCGGCGCTCCCGACGGGCCGCGCTCACCGACGGGCCGCACGCCCCACGACCGGTCGCGTGACCCCCACGTCTCTCCGGCGGCCAGGTCGTGGACTTCGCCGTCGATCTCGATCCAGCCCTCCCAACCGCCGAACTGGGTGAGGCGTGTGTAGTCGAACACCACCCGTGCACCGACCTGGTGGAAGAAGTGCGGCTCCTCGATCGGCGCCGACCGGCGCACGAACGTCAGATCGGCCCGCAATCCGTGCTCGGGCGCTTCCACCTGGACCCGTAGTGCGTTCAGCGGTTCGAGCACCTCGACGCGGATCGGGCCCACCTCGTTCGCCTCGGCCCGGTCGGTGGGCGCCCGCCGGGAGGCGTGGACGTTGATCTGGCGGCCGTCGACCCGGCCTCCGTCGACGACCACGCTGAACGCGGCATCGGCGACATGGCGGTTCGGGTACAGGCCCATCGCCACGGCGAAGTAGAGCCGGGTGTCGCGGGTGTACCCGTTGAAGAAGTACCGGTCGTAGTGATTGAGGTCCGACGACACCGTCTGGGCGACCGGCCGGGATGTCTGGTGGACGGGAAAGTCGTCGAACGAGCTCAGCACCCGCGTGAACCTACTCATATCCTCGACGGCAGATGGATCGCTGGACCCTGAGCCCACACCGGTTCCGCCAACTCGCCCTGGTCACCGCGGCCGGCCTGTGCCTGCTCGTCGTCGCCGGCGGGGTGGTCCGGCTCACCGGGAGCGGCCTCGGCTGCGACGACTGGCCGAACTGCAACGCATCGTCGTTCGTCGACGTGTCGTCGTCGCACACCGCCATCGAGCAGGTCAACCGCCTGTTGAGCGGGTTCATCGGCATCCCGACGCTGGCGCTGGCGATCGGCGCGTTCCGGGTGCGGCCCCGCCGGCGTGGCCTCGTCGGGCCGTCGCTCGGGGTGCTGATCACGGTGCTCGGCAACGGTGTGGTGGGGGGGATCGCGGTGCGCGCCGAGCTGCACCCGGCGCTCGTCCAGTCGCACTTCCTGCTGGCGATGGCGTCGATCGCGTTCGCGCTCGTCGCCGCTCGTCGCGCCGGCCCGATCGACACGGGACCCGCCGTCGTCGGGCCGCTGCGCGGGCTCGTCTGGGCGATCGGGGTGCTGACCGGCGCGGCCCTCGTCACGGGCACCGTGGTCACCGGCACCGGGCCGCACGCGGGCGACGAGGACGTGCGGCGATGGGGCTTCCAGATCGCCACGGTCGCCCGCATCCACAGCATCACGGTGCTCGTCACGGTCGCCGTCGCGCTCGTGTTCGCCTGGGTGCTGCGCAGCGATGCGGTGAACCGCCGGCGCCTCGCTGGGCACCTGTCGACCTGGATGTTCCTCGCGGTCGTCCAAGGTGGCATCGGCTACCTGCAGTACTTCTCGGGCGTCCCCGAGCTGCTCGTCGGCGCACACATCGCCGGTGCGACGGCGCTGTGGGTCGCCACGGTCTGGATGTGCACCGCCGTGTTGGTCCCGGGTGGCCTGGGCGCCGAGGCGTCGCCGTCGTCGGCTGTCACGAGTGCGCCAGCTCCGGCGGGATCCGTGTAGCATCTCGCTCCAACATGGGCACGGAACCACGGCGCTGGACCCGATTCGCCAGCGTCTGGGCGGCGCTGGTGATCATACTGCTGGCGTTTCTCGGCGCGCTCGCGCCGGGCGGGAGCGCCCACGCACAAGACGAGCCGGCCCGTCAGTCCATCGGCGGCCGTGTGCAGAACCGGTATCTGGACGACGATGGTGAACGCGTCAGCGAGCCGGTCCCCGGCGTACGCATCGTCGCCGAGGACGAGAGCGGCAACGTGATCGGCGAGTCGGTCACCGACGAAGGCGGCGTCTACCTGATCGCGATCCCCGACGCCGGCATGTACACGGTGCGCATCGACACCGACACCCTTCCCGAAGGGTTGACCGTCGAGGACGGCAAGGAGCAGCAGACCGCCGAGGTCCGTGGCAACCAGAAGGTCACGCGCGCGTTCTTCCTCGGTGAGGACACCCGCGACGTCAAGGGCAAGTGGAGCCTCCTTCCCCAGACGCTCGCCAACGGTCTGAAGCTGGCGATGATCATCGCCATCACCTCGATCGGTCTCTCGCTGATCTTCGGGACCACCGGCCTGTCGAACTTCGGTCATGGCGAGATGGTCACGTTCGGTGCGTTCGCCGCGTTCATCCTCAACTCCGATGTCGGCTGGCACATCATCCCGGCGGCGATCGGCGCGATCGCGCTGACCGGCCTACTGGGCGCCGGGTTCGAAAAGGGGCTCTGGGGTCCGCTGCGGCACCGGTCGACGAGCCTCACCTCGATGATGATCGTGTCGATCGGCGTAGCGCTCGCCATGCGGTACTGCTACCTGTACCTGTTCGGCGGCGATCTCAAGTCGTACTCGCAGTACACGCTGCAACGCGACCCGGTGTCGATCGGCCCGGTCGACCTGCCGCCACGCACCTTGTTCATCATCGCCGCATCGGCCCTCATCATCCTCGGTGTCGCGCTGTTCCTGCTCAAGGCTCGCTTCGGAAAGGCCATCCGAGCCGTGTCCGACAACCCCGACCTCGCGTCGTCGAGCGGCATCGACACCGACCGCGTGATCCTGCTCGTCTGGGTCCTCGGCGGCGCGCTCGCCGGCCTCGGTGGGGTGTTCTACGGGCTCGAGTTCGGCATCAAGTGGGACATGGGCTTCACGCTGCTGCTGCTGATGTTCTCGGCGATCACGCTCGGCGGGTTGGGGAACCCGTTCGGCGCCCTGCTCGGCAGCCTGGTGATCGGCGTCTTCGTCGAACTGTGGACGTGGGTCGTGCCGAACGCCAACGACTTGAAGGTCGTCGGGGCGCTGATCGTGCTGATCCTCGTGCTGGTCGTCAAACCCCAAGGTCTCCTCGGATCGAAGGAACGCATCGGATGAACTGGGACCTCATCTTCTGGAACGCGCTGTACACCGCGATCAACGCGGCAGCGGCCGGCTACTGCATCATCTCCGCCGGTCTCAACGTGCACGTCGGCTACACCGGGCTCTTGAACTTCGGCCAGGCGGGCTTCGCCGCGGTGGGCGCGTACGCGTTCTCGATCCCGATCGTCGCCTACGACTGGCCGTGGTACTGGGCGTTCCCGTTCATGATCGTGTGCTCGGTGGTGCTCGCCCTCCTCCTCGGTGTCCCGACGCTGCGGCTGCGCGCCGACTATCTGGCGATCGTCACGATCGCCGTGGCCGAGATCGTCAGGTTCTTCCTCAACTCCACGCGGTTCACGTGGCTCACCGGTGGCACCGACGGCCGGAACGGTTGGACCAGGTTCTTCGAAGACCTCAACCCGATCGACAACACCGCCCGCTTCAACATGGGTGCACAATCGATCGACGGGTACCGCTTGTTCATGATGCTCGCCGGGTGGACCCTGGCCATCTTGATCTCGGTGTTCATCTGGGCGCTGATGCGCAGCCCGTGGGGCCGCGTGCTGCGCAGCATCCGCGAGGACGAGGACGCTGCCCGCGCGCTCGGCAAGAACGTGCTCGCGTTCAAGATGCAGAGCCTCGTGATCGGCGGCGTCATCGGTTCGATCGGCGGGCTCTGGCTGTCGGCACAGAAGCAGTCGGCCCAGACCGGCGAGTTCGCCACGACGTTGACGTTCTTCGCCTTCCTGATCATCGTGCTCGGCGGTCTCGGCCGGGTGAAGGGGCCGATCGTCGGCACGGTCATCTTCTTCTTCGTCATCCAGTTCGTCGACAACCTCCTCCAGCAGGCCACCCGCAACGACAAGCTGCCCGAGTGGCTCGTCGACTCCACGAACTTCGGCATCGTCAAGAACATCGTGGCCGGCCTGGCCTTGGCACTGCTCGTGATCTTCCGTCCCCAGGGCATCTTCGGCGACAAGCGGGAGCAGGTGTTCGATGTCCGCTGAGCTCGCCACCGGTGGCCCCACGCCCGGCATGCCCAAGAACGACCCGATCCTGGTCGCCGATGGCGTCCGCCGCCGCTTCGGTGGCCTGCTCGCCGTCGACGTCGACCACCTCGAGATCGAACGGAACCGAATCACCGCGTTGATCGGGCCGAACGGTGCCGGTAAGACCACGTTCTTCAACTTGCTGACCGGCTTCGACACACCCGACGAGGGCTCGTCCAACTTCGACGGGCACCTCATGTCGGACTCCTCGGCCCACCAGGTCGCCAAGCTCGGCATGGTGCGGACGTTCCAGCTCACCAAGGCACTCGCTCGCCTGACGGTCATCGAGAACATGCGCCTCGGGGCGCCGAACCAGCGCGGCGAGCGGCTCTGGGCCGGGCCCTTCAAGTTCCTGTGGCGCGAAGAGGAACGAGAGATCACGGCGAAGGCCGACGCGCTCCTCGAGCGGTTCAAGCTCAGCCACATGCGCGACGAGTTCGCCGGCGGCCTGTCGGGCGGGCAGCGCAAGCTGCTCGAGATGGCCCGCGCGCTGATGACCGATCCGACACTGATCATGCTCGACGAGCCGATGGCGGGTGTGAACCCGGCCCTCAAGCAGAGCCTGCTCGGCCACGTGAAGCAGCTGAAGGACGAGGGCCGGACCGTGCTCTTCGTCGAACACGACATGGACATGGTCCACGAGATCAGCGACTGGGTGGTCGTGATGGCCGGCGGTCGGATCATCGCCGAAGGCACAGCCGCCGAGATCTCCGGGAACCGCGATGTGGTCGACGCGTACCTCGGCGCCCACCACGACGTCGACCTCGGAGCGATGTCGGCGGAGGAAGCCGAAGAGGAGCTGCACGAGCTCGAGGTCGTCGAAGCCGAGGTGCTCGACGCCGAGGTCGAAGCGGCCTCCGGGCACGACGAGGATGGTGAACCGTGAGCGAGAACATCATCGAATGTGAAGAGCTCGTCGCCGGCTACGTCCCCGGCGTGAACATCCTCAACGGCTGTGATCTCGTCGTGGCCGCTGGCGAGTTCGTCGGCATCATCGGGCCGAACGGCGCCGGCAAGTCGACGCTGATGAAGGCGGTGCTCGGCCTCGTCAACATCCGCTCCGGTGTGGTCCGGCTCAACGGCGAGGAGATCACGGGCCAGCCGCCGCACAAGCTCGTCGAGCGCGGCGTCGGGTTCGTGCCGCAGACGAACAACGTGTTCCCCTCCCTGACCGTGCGGGAGAACCTCGAGATGGGGTGCTTCCTCAACCCGAAGTCGTTCGACGAGCGTTACGACGTGGTCACGGGATTGTTCCCCCGCCTCGCCGAGCGGGCCAACCAGCGCGCTGGATCGCTGTCGGGTGGCGAGCGCCAGATGGTGGCGATGGGCCGGGCCCTGATGCTCGACCCCAAGCTGTTGCTGCTCGACGAGCCGTCGGCCGGTCTGTCACCGCTCCTGCAGGACGAGGTGTTCCTGCGCTGCAAGCTGATCAACGACGCCGGTGTGGCCATCTTGATGGTCGAGCAGAACGCCCGGCGTGCTCTGCAGGTGTGCGATCGCGGGTACGTCCTCGACCAGGGCACCAACGCCTACACCGGCTCGGGACGCGAGCTGCTCGCCGACCCCAAGGTCATCGAGCTCTACCTCGGCACCCTCGCCCGCAACTGACGCCGCGTCGGAGAACCGCGGCGCTCGTCGTCAGATGAGGCCGAGTGCGTCCATCGCCGTTGCGACGTGCTGGAACCCGGCGATGTTCGCGCCGCGGACGAGGTCCCCCGAGGCGCCGAACTCGTCGGCGGTGGTGGCGCACGTGTGATGGATGTTCGCCATGATCTCGGCGAGGCGTAGTTCGGTGTGCTCGAAGGTCCACGAGTCGCGTGACGCGTTCTGCTGCATCTCGAGCGCGGAGGTGGCGACACCACCGGCGTTGGCGGCCTTGCCCGGTGCGAAGGCCACTCCTTCGCCGACGAAGGTGGCCACGGCCTCGGGTGTGCACGGCATGTTCGCCCCCTCGGCCACGAGGATGCTCCCGTTGCTCACCAGCAGGGCGGCGTCGCGTCCCGACAGCTCGTTCTGGGTGGCGCACGGCAGCACCAGTTCGGTCGGCACCTCCCAGACGTTGCCGTGGGCGACATGTCGCGCTCCGGAACGCTGCGCGGCGTAGTCGACGATCCGTCCGCGTTCGACGTTCTTCACCTGCTTCAACAGTTCCACGTCGATACCGGCCGGGTCGTGGACGTAGCCCGACGAATCCGAGCAGGCGAGCACGGTCGCGCCGAGCTGTTGCAGCTTCTCGATGGCGTAGATGGCGACGTTGCCCGAGCCCGACACGACTGCCGTACGGCCGTCGAGCTTCTTGCCGGCCGCGGCGAGCATCTCGCGTACGAAGTAGACGAGGCCGTACCCGGTGGCTTCGGTGCGCACGTTGGCCCCGCCCCAGGCGACGCCCTTGCCGGTGATCACCGCGGACTCGTAGCGATTCGTGATCCGCGTGTACTGGCCGAACAGATACCCGATCTCGCGTGTGCCGACGCCGATGTCGCCGGCAGGGACGTCGGTGTACTCGCCGAGGTGGCGGTAGAGCTCGGTCATGAAGCTCTGACAGAACCGCATGATCTCGTCGTCGGTCCGGCCCTTCGGATCGAAGTCGCTCCCACCCTTGCCGCCCCCGATGGGCATGCCGGTGAGCGCGTTCTTGAACACCTGCTCGAAGCCGAGGAACTTGACGATGCCGAGGTTGACCGACGGGTGGAACCGCAGGCCGCCCTTGTACGGGCCGAGCGCGCTGTTGAACTCGACGCGCATGCCGCGGTTGATGTGCACCTCGCCGCGATCGTCCTGCCAGGGCACACGGAAGATGATCTGGCGTTCGGGCTCGCAGATGCGCTCGAGGATCTTGCGTTCGAGGAACTCGGGGTGCTTGGCGACCACGGGGCCGAGGCAGTCGAGCACCTCCCGGACCGCCTGATGGAACTCGAACTCGCCGGGGTTCCGGCGGATCACGTCGTCAAGTATCGGTTCCAGCTTCTCGTCGATCACCGTCGCACGGTACGCCGCCGACGGCGACTCGCGGCAATCGCCGTCCGGCCGCGAAAGAGCCCGGGCGCTGGGCCCGGGCTCCTTCAGGTGTTCAGGTGTTCAGGTGTTCAGGTGTTCAGGTGTTCAGGTGTTGGATCAGTTGCCGGCGTCGAAGTCAACGCCGAGGGCGTTGCCGATGTTGCCGTCCGAGCCGTACACGTTCTTGACGGTCGGTCCAATGCCCTTTTCGATCATCGAACGGAGGATCTTCGAGGACTCGTTGAAGCCGATGACGATGATCGCGTCCGGGTCGGCAGCGGCGATCGCGTCGATCTCGCTGTCGAAGGACGTGGCGGCCGGGTCGTAGGACTGCTGGTAGACGATCTCGCCACCGGATTCGGTGATGGTCGCCGCAGCGGTCTCGGCGAGGCCGTTGCCGTAGGCGTCGTTCAGGTTGAGGATGGCGACCGTCTGGTTGCCGTCGTTCACCACGAACTGGCCGAGCACGTCACCCTGGTACAGGTCCGGGGGAGCGGTGCGGAAGTACAGGCCCTTGTCGTCGTACTCCGAGAACGCCTCGGAGGTGTTGGCCGGCGAGAACATCGTGACGCCGGCTGCCGTGATCTTGTCGATGACCGACAACGACACGCCAGAAGACGCGGCGCCGATGATCACGTCGACATTCTCCGACAGGAGACGGTCCGTGGTCTGGTTGGCCTGGTCGGTGGTCGTGTCGCCCGAGTCACCCTCGATGCCCACGACGTCCTTGCCGAGCACGCCACCGTTCTCGTTGATCTCCTGGATGGCGAGATCGAAACCGGCGAACTCCGGCGGTCCGAGGAAGGCGAGCGACCCCGTCTGCGGGAGCAGTGTGCCGAACGTCAACACACCGTCACCGACGCGGCTGCCCACGACGGGAACCTGGTCGACGTCGAGGTCGGGCGGCCCCTCGGCCGTGATGTACTCGGTCTGGCTGATGTCGATGCGGTTGTTGTTGCCCATCTTCAGCAGGCCGTAGCTCGCCACGATCGGCTCGCCGTTGCCGGCGAACGTCAGGGGACCAGAGATGCCGTCGTAATCGATGTCTTCGCCGGCCTCGATCAGCGCGACGCAGTCGGCGAAGGTCGTGCACTTCTCACCGTCGCGGGTGATGCCGTTGATCAGTTCGGCGTGGGCGATGCCGTCGTCGCCGGCCTGGACCACGGCGAGCGCCGAGATCATCACGGCGTCGTAGGTCTCGGTGGCGTAGTTGAGGTCTTCGAGGTTCGGGTCGATCTCGCACAGGCGAGCGATGAACTCCGGGGTGATCTCACCGAACGGCGTGGTGCCGGCGAAGCCCTCGAGGTCACCGTCGACGACATCGCTCGGCGCGTTGCCGCACTCGGTCTCGTCGCCGCCGGCCTCGGTGCCGGTCGGAGCCTCGGTGCCCTCTGGAGCCTCGGTGCCTTCGGGTGCCTCGGTTCCTTCCGGAGCCTCGGTGCCCTCTGGCGCTTCGGTTCCTTCCGGAGCATCGGTGCCGGCCGGTGCGTTGGTGCTCGCCGAATCGTCGCTGTCACTGCCGCAGGCGGCGGCGGTGAACGACAACGCGACCAGCAGCGCACCGACGCGAATCACGCGTGATTTCTGCATAGTTGTGGGTTCTCCCCCTTGTTGGGGCACCGGCGGGATGCCGGAGCTCATAAGGTGCGCCAAGTGTAGGCATCGTTGCTGCGATCTGCCAGGCACTACCGTTTCAGGAGCATGAATGTCGCCGAATGGCTGTGCCGACACGCCACCCACGACCAGCGGGGAGAACGACCGTGACCGAAGTCCTCTACGACGTGTCCGACCACGTTGCCACCATCACCTTGAACGCCCCGGAGCGGATGAACACGATCTCCGGGGTGATGCTGACGGAGATCTCCGAGCGCCTGCTGGAGGCCGACCGCGACCCCGATGCCCGGTGCATCGTCCTCACCGGTGAGGGCCGCGCGTTCTGCGCCGGACTCGACCTGCAGGCCCAGATGGCGGGCCCGAAGGGCGGCCTCGGCAACCTCGGCGGCCCGCAGTCGTTCACCGGCGAGTTCGAATTGCGTGACGCGCCGCCGATCGTGCTCCACAACATCGACACGCCGACGGTCTGTGCCCTCAACGGCGGCGCCGCCGGATACGGGCTCGACCTCGCCCTCGGCTGCGACATCCGCATCGCGGCCGACACCGCCAAGCTCAACCCCGGCTTCGCCAAGCGCGGCATCCTTCCGGAGAGCGGCGGCACCTGGCTGCTGCCCCGGATCGTGGGATATGCGACGGCGGCCGAGATCGCGTTCACCGGTCGCACGCTCAACGCCGATGAAGCCCTCGCGTACGGCCTCGTGAACCAGGTCGTCCCGGCCGGTGAGCTGGCGAAGCGAGCTGGTGAGATGGCCGGCGAGATCGCCGCCAATGCCCCGCTGGCGGTGCGGGCCATCAAGCGGATGATGCGTGCCGCGGAGACCGAGACGTTCGAGCAGAACGTGCACCACGTGTTCCTCCAGCTCCTCCCGCTGCTGCGCACCGACGACTTCACCGAGGGCGTCACCGCCTTCATGGAGAAGCGGCCGCCCGAGTTCACCGGGCGCTGAGCTCGTGGCCGATCCGGTCACGCTGCTCGACGGGCTCGCCACGACACGGGCGATCCGCCGGTACACCGACGACCCCGTCCCGCCGGAGGATCTCGCGGCGATCCTGTGGCACGCCGGCCGGGCCCCGTCCGGATCCAACCGACAGCCGTTCCGATTCCTCGTGCTGCTCGACGGCCCGAATGCCCGCCGCGCGCGGTCGCTGCTCGGCGAGTCGTTCCGCACGGGCTGGGCCGCCAAGCGGAGCGCCGACGGCTACCGGCCGTCGCGCTTCGCCGACTCGATGCAGCAGTTCGTCGACGGGTTCGAGGAGGTCCCGGTGGTCGTGCTGGTCTGCCTCGATCGCTACCGGTCGCCGACGCCGTACGAGGGGGCGTCGGTCTATCCGGCATGCCAGAACCTGCTCCTCGCCGCGCGGGCGCTCGGATACGGCGGCGCGCTGACGATGTGGCATCTGGGCGTGGAGCGCGAGCTGCGCGAGATCCTCTCGATCCCTGAATCGGTTGCGCTGTCGGCGTGCATCACCCTCGGGGTGCCGGCCGGCCGTCACGGGCCGTTGAAGCGCAAGCCCCTCGGCGAGGTCGTCTTCGACGACTCCTGGGGCGAGCCGGCGACGTGGGTCTAACGTCCGGTCGATGACGTTCGTCTGCGGGGTCGACTCCTCCACGCAATCCACCAAGGTAGAGATCCGCGAGCTCGAATCGGGCCGCGTCGTGGGATCCGGGTCGGCCCCCCATCCGACGGTGACGCCACCGGTGAGCGAGCAGGACCCCGATTCGTGGTGGGCGGCATTGCAGACCGCGCTGGCGATGGCGCAGGACGCGGCGAGCGCCGACCGGGGTGGCGCCCCGGTCGAACTCGCGGCGATCAGCATCGGCGGGCAGCAGCACGGCATGGTGGCCCTCGACGCCGACGGCCGGCCGGTGCACCCGGCCAAACTCTGGAACGACACGGAGTCGGCGCCCGACGCCGGCTGGCTGATCTCCCAGCTCGGTGGCGGCGACGACGGGCGGGCCGCATGGGCCGCGGCGACGGGGAGCGTGCCGGTGGCCTCGTTCACGGTGACCAAGCTGTCGTGGCTGCACCGGTCGCATCCCGACGAGTGGGTCCGCGTCGCCCGCGTGCTGCTCCCTCACGACTACCTGACGTTCAAGCTGACGGGCCGCTACACGACCGATCGGGGTGACGCCTCCGGCACCGGTTACTGGTCGCCGGCGACCGGCACCTACCTCGACGACGTGCTGGCGATCGTCGACCGCGACCGCGACTGGTCCGCCGTGCTGCCGACGGTGCTCGGACCGTACGAGTCCGCGGGCGCGTTCGGCGGTGCGGTCGTCGGTCCGGGCACGGGCGACAACATGGCCGCCGCGCTCGGCGTCGGCCTCGGCACCGGCGATGCGGTGCTGTCCGCGGGCACGTCCGGGGTCGCGTACGCCGTGTCGGCCACACCGACCGCCGACGCGTCGGGTCTCGTCGCCGGGTTCGCCGACGCGACCGGGCAGTACCTGCCGCTCGTGTGCACGCTGAACGCAGCCAAGGTGATCGACGCCGTTGCCCGCCTGCTCGGTGTCGACCACGACGAGTTCGACCGCCTGGCCCTTGCGGCCGCACCCGGCTCGGCGATCGGATCGGCGCCGACGCTGCTGCCGTACTTCGACGGCGAGCGCACCCCCAACCGACCTGATGCGACCGGTTCGATCGGCGGCCTGCGGACCGACGTGACCCGCGAGCAGTTCGCCCGTGCAGCGGTCGACGGGGTGGCGTGCGGCCTCGTCGACGCGCTCGACGCATTGCGGGCACACGCTCCTGTCGATGGCCGGATCATGCTCGTCGGCGGTCTGGCGAGGAGTTCCGCGTTCCGCCGGGTGCTGGCCGGACTCGTCGATCGGCCGATCGTCGTCAGCGACGCCGAACAGGCCGTCGCCACCGGCGCCGCCGTCCAGGCCGCGGCGGTGCTGGAGGGCTCCGATGCGGCGACCGTCCAACGTCGCTGGGGTCTCGGGGGCGGTGTCGCGATCGACGACGGCGTCGATCCGGGTGACCTGCGGTCCCGTTACGCGGAGCTCCGCGACCGAGCCGATGGTTCGTAGCGACGACGACCCGTTCACCGCGCTCGGACTGGACCACACCGCGGACGCGGACGAGGTTCGCGCCGCCCGCCGCCGCCTGGCCCGCGCCGCCCACCCCGACGCCGGCGGCGACACCGCACACATGGCATCGCTCAACGACGCCGCCGCCCGCGCCCTCCGCCAGATCGCCGCCCGCGACACCCCGTTCGTTCCGGCCCCGTCCCCAAACGCACGAGGTCCGTTCCGTCCTGGGCGCGGCACCCAACATGACGTGCCGTCCTTCACGGTCGAGGCGCTGCCGGTGGAGGCGTTCGAAGCGCTCGTCGTCGTGGCGGGCTGGTTCGGTGAGATCATCGACGACGACCCGCCGTACCGCCTCGACGTCCACACGACCGAGCCGTTCGAGTGTTGGTGCCGTTTGGACATCGTCCCCGACGCCGGTGCGTCGACCGTCAGCCTCGCCGTCGGTGGCTGGGCCGACGAGCCGCCGCCCCCGGTCGAGGAGGTCCGCGACGTGTTCGTCGACGCCCTCAACCGTCTCGACTGGGACTCGATGCACGACCGCTGAGGGTCTGCTTGCCGGACTCGCATCGACGTGGAAGTCGGATGCAGTATGCACCGGTGCACTTCCTGCTCGTCCATGGCACGACCCAGTCGCCCGATGGCTGGCGACTCCTGATCGATGAGCTGGTGGCGATCGGCCACACCGCGGAGACGACCGATCTGCTCCGGTTCGGTGAAGCCGCGACGTCGACCGAGTACGGCCAGGCGGTCGCCGCGGAGCTGTCGGGCCCGAAGGTCGACGTCGTCGTCGCTCACTCGGGGTCTGGGTTGCTCTTGCCGGCGATCGCCATCTCGACGCGGGCTGCCGTGCAGGTGTATCTCGCGGCGTTCATTCCGAATGGTTCCGCGAGCTTGATGGAGGAGGTCGACGACGACGCCAGCAAGGTGTTCAATGACGATTGGATCGGCGTCGACCCGACCGCGAATCCACAGGACGCCCACCATTTCCTCTTTCACGACTGCAGCCCGGCGGTGGAGGACTGGGCGGTGCACACGTTGCGTCCGTTCCTGCCGGCGTCGGTCTACTCCGAGCGGGTATCGCTCGCTCCCTCGGTGCCAGCCATGGCCATCGCGCCGGAGCACGATCGCACGTTGCGTCCCGAGTGGATGATCGTGGCATCGAGGGAACGTCTTGGCGTCGAGGCGATCGTCGTGCCCGGTGGCCACTGTGCTCATGTGTCGAGGCCGCGAGACATCGCCGCGATCCTCGCCGCCGCGCCGACGTAGGGCCAGCGCCCGCTCTCACCTTCCAACGTTCTCACGCGTCCGCGGGCACGCGGTCGTTGGCCTGATGACCTGATCGGCCCAGTCCCGGGAGTTGTGGTCAGCGGGGGGCGGCGGCCTTGGTGAGGCGATCGCGGATGGCGTGGCCGAGGCCTTCGGCATCCGGGAGCACGGCGATGACGCACGTAGCGCCGTCGGAGTCCGCGGCGCGCAGAAACGCGTACAGATCACGGGCGTAGGCGGCGATGTCGGCGGTCTCGTCGAGGATCACCGAACCCGGCCGGTCGAGCTGTGCCCGCACGGCGGCCGCATGATCATCGACCAGGATGACGGGACACGAGGGTGCGTAGTGCGACTCCAACATCCCGCTCGCCCGTGCCGGGCCGGACGGCGCCGCCAGGTCACCGCCGAGCAGCCGCTCGATCTGTTCGGTCGGGATGCCGCCGGCGCGCAGCACCTGGGGTGCGCCGCTGCAGAAGTCGATGATCGTGCTCTCCACGCCGATCGGGCACGCTCCGCCGTCGAGGATCACGTCAAGCGCCGGGTCGAGGCGGGCGCCGAGGTCGGCCACGACGTGGGCGGCCGTCGTCGGGCTGACGGCACCGAAGCGGTTCGCCGACGGCGCCGCGAGCGGACCGGCCCGGCGGATCAGCTCGCGCGTCAGCGAATGCGCCGGCACCCGGAGCCCGACCGACGTTCGGCCGCCGGTCACCTCGTCCGGGACACGATCCGACCGGGGAAGGATCACGGTCAGCGGGCCCGGCCAGGCCAGCTCCACGAGCTGTCGGGCAGCGACAGGAACGTCGACGGCCCAGTCGTCGAGGTCGGTGACATCGGCGAGGTGCACGATCAGCGGGTGCCCGGCCGGGCGGCCCTTGACTTCGAAGATCCGGCGCACCGCGGCGACGACGGTGGCGCTGGCGGCCAGCCCGTACACGGTCTCGGTCGGGATCGCGACCAAGCCGCCGCGTTCGATCGCCGCCACCGCGCGATCGACGTCGGTGGTCGGTGCGAGCACGGTGCGGATCGCCGGGTCAGACTGCGTCGAGGAACTCGAGCGCGGCATCGAAGAACCCGAACGAGTCGGGCGTCGCGAAGTGATCGACGTTGCGCAGCGTCTGGCAGCGGCCGTTCGGGAAACAGGCGGCCAGCTCGTCGCCGGGGTGGGCGAAGTCCTTGTCGCCGACCACGACGAGCACGTCGCAGGTGACGGCCGCGAAGTCCGCCGGATCGGGCGGCGACGACGGCGGCCGGTTCATGATCGCCTGGAGCGCCGCGAGGTCGTTGCCCGGCTGCTGGGCGTACTGGACGAACAGTCGGACGATGTTGTCGAGCTCGGCCAGGTCTTCACCGTCGGCCACCTTCTGCAGGCCATTGGCGATCAGCTCGCTGTTGGAGCGGCTGGGGTCGAGCACGTTGGCTCCGACCCCGGCGAGGACAAGCCGGTTGAACCGGTCGGGCTGAGCGACCGCCAGCCGCAGCAGCGTCATCGCCCCCAGGGAGAAGCCGATCGCGTCGACCGGCCGGTCGGGAAGCGCTTCGACGATCCGCGAGGCGAGGTCGTCGTAGGCCTCCGGCTCGTGTGGCTTCGGAGCCGTGCCGTGGCCGAGCAGGTCGATGCCGATCACCTCGATGCCGGCGTCCTCCAGCAGCGCGGTGAACCCGTTGCGCTGCCACGTCGACTCGAACGAGCCGCCCCAGCCGTGGACGAGGACGACGGGTGGGGGAGAAGTGGTCATCGAGCCGACAGGCTAGGCCGTAGCCTGCTCGGGTCAGAACGCGGCGCACGAGCGCCGGGGCGAACAGGACGCCAGCAAGGATCCATCGATGAAATTGCTCCACCCCGACGTCAGCTACGACCTGACCTACAACGACGTGTTCATGGTGCCCAGCCTGTCCGACGTCGCGTCGCGGATGAACGTCGATCTCACCACTCCGGACGGGATCGGCACCACGATCCCGCTCGTCGTGTCGAACATGACCGCCGTCGCCGGGCGCCGCATGGCCGAAACGGTTGCCCGCCGCGGCGGGATCGCCATCCTCCCGCAGGACATCCCGGTCGACGTCGTCGGGCGGGTGATCGACTACGTGAAGAGCCGCCACACGGTGTTCGAGACGCCGATCACCCTGGCACCGGACGCCACCATCGGCGATGCGTTGTCGCTGATCCACAAGCGTGCCCACGGGGCAGTGGTGGTCGTCGACGACGGTCGACCGGTCGGGCTGTTCACAGAGTCCGACGCCGAGGGTGTCGATCGTTTCACCCAGCTCCGCAACGTGATGGCCACCAACCTGCGCCGCCTGTCACCCGACGTCGACCCGGCAGCCGCGTTCGGCGAGCTCGGCGAGAAGCGGTTGCGGGTCGCCCCGATCCTCGACGACGACGGCCGCCTCATCGGCGTGATCACCCGCAAGGGCGCCCTGCGTTCGACGATCTATCGGCCGGCGGTCGACGCCGACGGACGCCTGCTGATCGGCACCGCAGTCGGCATCAACGGCGACCCGGCGCTACGAGCGAAGCACCTCGTCGAGTTCGGCGCCGACGTGCTCGTGGTCGACACGGCCCACGGTCACCAGACCCGCACGCTCAGCGCCATCGAGTCGGTGCGTGCCTCGGTACCAGCGGTGAAGATCGTCGCCGGCAACGTCGTCACCGCCGAAGGCACCCGGCAGCTGATCGACGCCGGCGCCGACATCGTCAAGGTGGGTGTCGGCCCGGGTGCGATGTGCACCACACGGATGATGACCGGCGTCGGCCGCCCCCAGTTCTCGGCCGTCGTCGAGTGCGCCGACGAGGCGGCCCGTTCGGGCAAGCACATCTGGGCCGATGGCGGCGTCCGCTTCCCCCGCGACGTCGCCTTGGCCCTCGCCGGCGGGGCCGCCAACGTGATGTTCGGTTCGTGGCTGGCAGGGACCTACGAATCGGCCGCCGACACGATGCGCGATCCCGACGGCCGCCTCTACAAGGAGAGCTTCGGCATGGCGTCGAACCGGGCGGTCAAGGGCCGTACCCGCACCGACCACGAGTTCGAGCGGGCCCGCAAGGAGCTCTTCGAGGAGGGGATCAGCACCTCACGGATGTACCTCGACCCCGAACGCCCCAGTGTCGAGGACATCATCGACCAGATCGTTGCCGGCCTGCGGTCGTCGTGCACGTACGCCGGCGCGTCGACCATCCCCGAGTTCCACGACCGGGCCATCGTCGGTGTGCAGAGCACCGCCGGCTACGACGAGGGACGCCCGCTGGGCGTTTCCTGGTGAGCGGCGCGGTGTCCGCGCCCGGCACCGACGGCTCGACCGTCGCGTCCGCCGACGACCGCCGGCGGCTCGTCATCGCCATCGACGGACCGGCCGGTGCCGGAAAGAGCACCGTCGGGCGCGCCCTGGCCGGTCGGCTCGGCCTCGAGTATCTCGACACGGGGGCGATGTACCGCGCCGTCACCTTCGCCGCGCTCCGCCGTGGACTCGACCCCGCCGACGACGACGACGTCGCCAAGGTCTCCGAGGGGCTCGAACTGGTCGTCGCCGATCGCTCGGTCACCGTCGACGGAATCGACGCCACCGTGGAGATCCGGGGCCGCGAGGTGACCGCCGCGGTGAGTGCGGTGGCCGCCAACAGCCGGGTCCGCGCCGAGCTCGTACGGCGCCAGCGTGACTGGGTGGCCGAGCGGGGTGGCGGTGTGGTCGAAGGCCGCGACATCGGTTCGGTCGTGTTCCCCGACGCCGACCTCAAGCTCTACATCACCGCCTCGCCCCGGGTGCGCGCCGAGCGCCGTGTGGCCGAGATCGGCGGTGACGTCGACGACGTCGAGGCCTCGATCATCGAACGCGACCGCAAGGACTCGACCCGGGCCGACAGCCCGCTGCACGCCACCTCGGACGCGGTGGTCGTCGACACGAGCGGATTGTCGATCGAGGAGGTCGTCGACCATCTGCTGGAGCTCGTGTCGTGAGTCCCGCCCCGTCCCGCTGGGCCGACAGCTCGCGCCGCAGCCTGCTCGTGTACACCGTGTTCCGTGCGGTGATCTGCGGGTTCACCCGGATCTTCACCCGGCTCCGCATCGAAGGCAGGGAGCACCTGCCCGCGAGCGGGCCGTACATCCTCGCGCCCGTGCACCGCAGCTACGTCGACACACCGATCGTCGCGTGCGTCACGCCCCGCCGCATCCGGTTCATGGGCAAGGCGGAAGTGTGGGACACCGGGTGGGCAGGTTGGCTCGCCTCGACGCTCGGTGCGTTCCCCGTTGCCAGGGGCACGGCGGATCGGGAGGCGCTGAAGCGGTGCATCACGGCGCTCGAAGGCGGCGAGCCGCTCGTGCTGTTCCCCGAGGGTGAGCGCAAGGACGGGCCTGTCGTCCAGCCGCTGTTCGACGGTGCCGCCTACGTGGCCGCCCGTGCCGGTGTGCCGATCGTGCCGATCGGGATCGGTGGTTCGGCCCGGGTCATGCCTCGCCACGCCAAGATGATCCACCCCGCCAAGGTGCGTGTCGTCATCGGTGCCCCCATCGTGGTCGAGCGCAACGAGTCGGGCCGGGCCTCCCGCGCCGCCATCGCCGCGGTCACCGCCGAGCTCTCCACCGAGCTCCAACGCCTCTTCACCCAGGCCGAATCCCAAGCCACCGCCTGAGCCGCCCGCCCGCGTCCCTCCGTCCAGCCTGCCGCCCGAGCGGTTTGTGGCAGCCGATCGGCCGACCCGTGCGCAAGTTGGCTGCCGCAAATTCCGGTCCCTCGGTTTGTGGCAGCCGATCGGCCGACCCGTGGGCGATTCGGCTGCCACAAACCGGAATGCCGTGGGGTGCGTCGGGTCGGGCCCGGTGGGCGATCTGGGTGGGCGATCTGGGTGGGCGATCTGGGTGGGCGATCTGGTTGGACGATCCGACGGGCGATCCGGTGGGGGATCTGGTTGGACGGCGCTGGACGGGCGGCGCGTCGGCGTTACGAGAGGAAGTGGGTGAGGGCGTCGGCGAGGTGGACGGGGTCGTCGGCGCCGCAGAGCTCGCGGGCCGAGTGCATCGACAGCTGGGGAACACCGACGTCGACCGTCGCGATGCCGAGGCGGGTCGACGTGATCGGTCCGATCGTCGAGCCGCACGGCATGTTGTTGCGCGAGACGAACACCTGCCATGGCACACCGGCACGCTCACACGACAGCTGGAACAAGGACGCGGTCGACGACGACGTGGCGTAGCGCTGGTTCGAGTTGAGCTTGATCGCCGGCCCGGCGTTCACGAGCGGTCGATGGCCTGGCTCGTGACGTTCCGGGTAGTTCGGATGCACGGCGTGGGCGTTGTCGGCCGACACGCACGCCGACTGTGACAGGGCCCGGGCCCGATCCGCTGCACCGCCGCCGTGCGCGGCGACGATGCGCTCGATGACCTGCTCGAGGAACGGCCCGGCCGCGCCGGTGCGGCTCGAAGAACCGACCTCCTCGTGGTCGTTCAGCACGATCACCGCGACGTGGTCGTCCGGCGTCGAGGCCGCCAGCGCACTCACCGCCGCCCAGCACGACACCTGGTTGTCGAGACGTCCGGAGGCGAGCAGCGACTGGTCGGCGCCGAGCAGCGAGGCGCCCTGCACGTCGTACAGCGACAGTTCCCACCACGACGCCGGCCCGTCGAGCCCGGCCCGCTCGCCGATCCAGGTCGCGAACTCGCCGATCTCCGGTGTACCGACGCCCCACACCGGGCTGAGGTGCTGCTGCGTGTCGAGCGCCAACCCGGCGTTCGCCTCGCGGTCGAGGTGCACGGCCAGTTGCGGCACGCGGGCCACCGGCTCGGCGACGTGCACGAGCGACGACGTCCCGTCGGCGGCGATCACCCGGCCGGCGACGCCGAGGTCGCGGTCGAGCCACGAGTTGTTGAGGATGCCGCCGTACACCTCGACCGCGAGCTGCTTCCAGCCCAACAACCCGGTGTCGGGCCGGGGCTTCACGCGCAGGCAGGGCGAGTCGGTGTGCGCGCCGACGACCCGGAACGGCGTGGCGGCGTCGGGCTCCGGCGGCAGCCGCCAGGCGATGATCGCGCCGTCGCGGACCACGTAGCCGGCAGCAGGGACCTCGTCCCAGTCGTCGGCCTCCTCGAGCATGACGAAGCCGGGGAGCCGCTCGATCGTCGACTCGACGGCGTGCCACGGCGACGGTGACGCGTCGAGGAAGCCGATCAGGTCGTCCAACGCGACGAACGCGAGCGGCGAACCGCTCACTGCCGCGCCCCCTGGAACAGCCCCATCGGCAGGCCGGTGCCGCGCAGATGGCTCGTCTCGTTGACGGTCACGACCGAGCGTTCACCGCTCGACGCCGCGGCGATCCGGTTGATCGAGGTGTAGTTCGGATAGAAGAAGCCGCGAGTCTCGCCGCTCAACCCGAGGATGTGGGCGAGGTACACGTTGATCACCCCGCCGTGGCAGGTGGCGGCGACCCGCTGGCCCGGATGCCGAGCGATGATCGACTCGATCGCCCCGATGGTGCGGGAACGGAACTCCGTCTCGTCGACGTCGGAGTCCCACAGGCCGTTCAGCAATGCCTGCCAGCGTTCGTCATTGGCCGCCTTCATCTCCTCGACCGGAATGTACTCGGGGCTGTTCTGGTCGAACTCGGCGATGCCGGCCTCGATGCGGACGTCGAGCTGTTGGTCAGCGGCGAGGGGCTGGGCGGTCTCCCGGGCCCGGGCCATCGGGCTCGAGTAGAGGGCATCGATGCGCTCCGATGAGAGATACTGAGCCAGATGCACGGCCTGCTGTCGCCCCGATTCGGAGAGCTCGGGATCGGCGGCCCCCTCGACCACCTCGCGTCGTACCGGCAGGCCGTGTCGGATCAGCAACAGTTCCACTGGGAGATAGACAAGCAGATATGACCAGGCGGACGAAGATCGTGGCCACGCTCGGCCCGGCCAGTGACCATCCCGGCGTGCTGCGGGGCCTGATCGATGCGGGCGTCGATGTGGTCCGGCTGAACCTGAGCCACGGTGAGCTCGACGAGCACGTCGCCCGGCTCGCCCAGGTGCGAGCGGTAGCTGCGGAGGCCGGACGCGCCATCGCCGTGCTGGCCGACCTGCCCGGCCCGAAGATCCGCACCGGCCACTTCCCCGAGGGCGGGGTCGACCTGGTCGGCGGCAGCCTGCTCGCCTTGCGGCCCGGGGAGGGGCGCAGCGACGCCGGCTTGATCACCGTGCCGTACGAGACGCTGCTCGAGGATCTCGACGTGGGCAGCCGGGTGCAGCTCGGTGACGGCGCCATCTCGATGACCGTCGTCGCCATCGGCCCCCACGAGGCCCAGGCCCGCGTCGATACCGGTGGTCACGCCAACGGACAGCCCGGAGTGCACCTGTCGTCGGAGACACTTCGCCTGACGACGCCGACCGCGGACGACCTGGTCCTGGCCGACGCGATGGCACAGGCCGGGGTCGAGTACATCGCGGTGTCGTTCGTCCGCGCCGCCCGTGACGTCGAGCAGGTCCGTGACGTGGTCGCCGGTCGGGCGCAGCTGGTCGCCAAGATCGAGACCCACACGGCGATCGACAACCTCGACGAGGTCGTCGCCGCGTCCGACGCGGTGATGGTCGCCCGTGGTGACCTCGGCATCGATTGCCCGATCGAAGACGTCCCGCACCTGCAGAAGCGGATCGTCCGGCACTGCGTCGAGGTGGGGGTGCCGGTGATCACAGCGACGCAGATGCTCGAATCGATGATCAGCGCGCCCTCACCGACACGGGCCGAGGTCAGCGACGTCGCCAACGCCGTGTTCGACGGCACCGACGCCGTCATGCTCTCGGGTGAGACCGCGATCGGCCGTGATCCGGTCGGCGTCGTCACGACCATGGGCCGCATCGCCGAGCGGGCGGAGAGCGAAGCCAGCTACCGGCAGTGGGCGTCGCTCCTCGGCCGGCAGCAACGCCGCGACGATGGTGCGTCGACGTCGAGGATCGACCGGATCACCGGCGCGCTCACCCACGCCGCGTGGCAGGCATCGTCGGATGCCAACGCCACGGCCATCTTGTGCTGCACCCGTTCGGGGCGCACCGCACGCGCGATGGCGCGCTTTCGGCCCGAGGCGCGCATGATCGGTCTCGCCCCCGATCCGGCGATGGTGCGTTCGATGGCGCTCGTCTGGGGCGTCGACCCGGTCGAGGTGGGCACGTACGCGTCGACCGACGAGATGGTCTGGTTCGCCGTGGAGACGGCGCTCAGAGAGGGCCTGGTGGCACACGGCGACACCGTTCTCGTGCTCGCCGGCGCGCCGCAATCGGCCCGTCGCCCCGTCGCGTCGAGGGCCCACGGTGACGAGCGGATCGACGACGCGGTCGACCCGTCGGCCGGAGCGGCGACCGACGTCTTGCGGATCGTGCACGTCGACTGATGGTGTGGGCGTGATGGTGTGGGCGTGATGGTGTGG
>CAZYWK010000001.1:121737-144299 GCA_964651825.1 uncultured Ilumatobacteraceae bacterium
TGATGGTGTGGGCGTGATGGTGTGGGCGTGATGGTGTGGTTCGAGGCCAGTGGGCCGGTCGATGCCGACGCGATCGTCCTCGTGCACGGTTCGCTCGACCGTTCGGCGGGTCTGCTCCGCTTGAGCCGGCGCCTGTCGGATCGCTTTCGGGTGATCCGCTACGACCGCCGGGGATACGGCCGATCGGCGGCGCTCCCCGGGCCCTTCACCGTTGCCGCACACGTGGAGGACCTCGACCAGCTCCTGGAGACGGCGACAGAAGGGCGCGGTGCGCGCCTCGCGTTCGGTCACAGCTTCGGTGGCAACATCGTGCTCGCGCTCGCGCAGCGGCGCCCTGAGCTGATCGAGCGGGCGGCGATCTACGAGACGCCGTTGTCGTGGATGCCGTGGTGGCCGGACAACACCGCCGGCGGCGCCGCGCTCGGAAGTGCCGACGGTGCGGACGCGGCCGAAGCGTTCATGCGACGACTCGTCGGCGACGCGAAGTGGGAACGGCTGCCACGTGCGACGCGGGCGGCGCGCCGCGCCGAGGGTGTGGCGATGGTCGAGGAGCTGGCCGATCTGCGCCGCGAGGCGCCGTGGCGCGGCGATCACCTCGCGCTGCCCGTCCTCGTCATGAGCGGCGAGCGCGCCCACCCACAGCACGAAGAGGGAGCCGCGGCGATGCCTGGCCTCGTCCCGGGATGCCGGCTGGTGACGATCGCCGGAGCGGGCCACGTCGGGCCGAACACCCACGCTGATGCCGTCGCCGCGGCGTTGGTGGACTTCCTCGGTGCGAGCGATCGGGGCGGCGCCGACCCGCTCAGCGCATCGCAGGGACACGCCGGCTGAACAGGTAGCACGTCGCCGAACCGATCGCCGCGACGGCCGACAGGGTGAGGCTGCCGCCGATGCCGAACGCGCCGTACAGCACGCCGGTGAGGATCGTGCCGCCGGCGCGGGCCAGGGTGCCGATGGCGTTGGCGACGGCGAGCGTCGCTCCACGCGAGTCCGGCATCGCCTCACTGGTCAGCGACAGGCCGGTCACGAAGCCGCACTCGAACCCGAGCAGGAAGAGGAACAGGCCGACCACGCCGACTGCCACCTGGTCGCCGGCGGCGGCCGCGACGGCGAGCCCGACGAGCAGCATGGCGACGCCGGCGAAGGTCGTGCGGAGCTTGCCGACGCGGTCGGCGAACGTGGCGATCCCGCCGCTGGCGATGAGCTCGGCCCCGCCGAAGCCCATGGCGACGATGCCGATGCCGCTGGTCGACACGTCGAACGAATCGCTCAACCAACTGCCCGACACCACGAAGATCGACATGCCCGCCAGCGCCAGCGACGCCGAACCGCACACGACCAACCAGGCGCGAGCCGTGAGCCGGGGTCGTCGCAGATCGCTGAGTGCGCCGTCGGGATGGACGGCATCGGTGTCGACGGGCGATGCCGGCAGGTGCCCGGCCACGAGATCACCGTGCTCGGGGCGACCGCCCGTGGTCGACGGGAGCGAAGCGGGAAGCGCCAGCGCGACGGCAACCGCCGCCAGCGCCGACCCAGCGGCAAGCACGACGAACGGCCCGCGCCAGCCGAACACGTTGATCAGCACGGCGACCACCGGCGCGCCGATCAGCATCGCCAGCGCCCAGGAGATCTCGAAGATCCCGATCGCTCGCGCCCGCCACTGGTACACGACGCGATGGCTGATCCACGCGTGCCCGGCGACGGTGTAGTTCGACACGCCGAGGATCAGGAACACGAAGGCGACGGCAAACGACACGATCGATCCGCCGAGGGCGATCACCGACGACAGCGAGACGAGCCCGAGCGAGGTGACCATCACCGTGCGCTCGTGGCCGCGGTCGAGGCGGTCGCCGACGGCGAGCGTCGACAGCCCCGCCAACTCGCCGACGCCCAGCACCGTCGTCAGTTGCGTGGTGGACGCCCCGAAGGCCCGTTCGAGCGTCGGGAGGAACGGTGGGATCCAGCGCAGAGCCGTGTTGGCGATCGCCTTGGCGCCGGTGATGGTGACGAGGGTCGACGACTCCACGCCCCCGATGCCCACGGCGGCGGGGGACGGGTCGGGCGTCGAGCGATCGCGCTCGATCACGGGACGGACACGTCGACGCCGAAGAACGTGCACGTCGTGTCGAGCTCGGTCACCACCTCGACGGCGGTCTGCACCTTCGACGCACAGTCCTGGAGCGCGGCGCGTTGTGACCAGGCGGCAAAGCCGAGCAGCAGCAGCAACACTGCGACCACGACCTTCTGGACGATCGTCTGCAGGATCCAGATCGCCACCACGGCGCCGACCAGGCACACGAGCGCCGCGACCAGCGCGACGTTCTGCGCCTGATCGAGGTCGAGATCGATTCCGAGCACCAGCCGACCATACAAGCCGTCCTGCACACCGGCCCCGGATGATGGCGGGCTCGCCGTCAGCGGCGGTCGGTACCATGCGGGCAATGAGTGATCAGCCGATCCAGATGTCGCACGGGTTGCCGACCACGGTGCTCCCGGCGCCGCCGAGCGCCGAGGCCGAGGCACTGGTGGCCGCGCTGGCGCTCGACGGCGACGATCGGCGGGCAGCCGTCGCCACCGTCGCTGCGGGCTCGCCGCGGTTCCTCGACGCCTGGGCGACGTTGGGCGACCTGGGCCGTGACCCGATCGAGCGATACGCGTACTACCGCGTCGGCTATCACCGCGGGCTCGACACGCTGCGCGCCAACGGCTGGCGGGGAAGTGGCTACGTGCGCTGGAGCGAGCCGACCAACCGCGGGTTCCTGCGGGCATTGCGCGGGCTGGGGGAGATGGCCGCGGCGATCGGCGAGGACGACGAGGCCGAACGCTGCCAACTGTTCCTCCTGCAGCTCGACCCGTCCGGCGTTCCCCACGGCTGAGGCCAGAGCGATGACGCCCGCCGGAGCGGTGCTCACCGGTGGGCGGAGCTCGCGGATGGGCCGCGACAAGGCGTTCGTCGAGGTCGACGGCGTGGCGATGGGCGCACGGATGGTCGCCACGCTGCGCGCCGCCGGCTGCGAGCCCGTCGTGTTCGTCGGCGGCGACCAGGACGGTTTGGCCGCCCTCGGCGCCGACGTGGTCTCCGACTCCGCACCTGGGGAGGGCCCGCTCGCCGGCGTCGTCACTGCCCTGGAGGCGAGCGCCGGCGTCGCCGGTCTGGTCGTGGTCGTCTCGTGCGACCTGCCGTTCCTGCAGGTCGACGACGTGACACGCCTCATCCGGCGGGCCGAGACGACGACCGCCGACGTGGTGCTCGCCCGGGCCGACCGCACGCAACCGCTGTGCGCGGTGTGGGCCACGGTCGCCACCGAGCGCGTTCGCGACGCGTTCGACCGCGGTGTGCGTTCGATGCACGGCGTGCTCGAGGAACTCGCGGTCGACGAGGTGCGCCTGCCTGTGGGGTCGCTGCGCAACATCAACACCCTCGGCGACCTCGATCAGTAGCCTGACGTCGTGGCTTACGGAGAGATCAGCGTCGACGAACTCGCAGCACTCGGCGAGGGTGTGACCCTCATCGACGTGCGCGAACCCGATGAGTGGGCCGAGGGCCACGTACCGTGGGCGGTGCACCTCCCGCTCGGAACGGTGCCCGACCATGTCGAAGCGTTCGACGGCTCACCCACCTACGTCATCTGCAAAGCCGGCGGTCGCAGCGCCCGCGCCTGTGAGTTCGCCGCCGAGCAGGGCCGCGACACGGTCAACGTGCTCGGCGGGATGCTCGCCTGGGAGGCCGCTGGCCATGCGGTCAGTGCTGAGCCCGCCGGCCGATGATGCGGCGGACCTCGTGAACCCGTCCGGCGCCGAACGCCGCACCGCATGAGCGTCGATCCGCGCCCGGCGCGCATCGACTACGAGTGGATCGACGAGCAGGACCAGCTCGAAGCGCTCGTGGCCACGCTGCTCGCCTGCGACCGGTATGCACTCGACACCGAGTTCCATCGTGAGCGCACCTACTTCCCGAAGCTCGCGCTGATCCAGGTCGCCTGGCACGATCGCGAGGTCGGTCAGCGGGTCGCGCTCGTCGATCCGTTGGCCGTCGATGTGCACGCGATCGCTCCCTTGCTCACTTCCGACGTGCTCTGTGTGATCCACGCCGCCCAGCAGGATCTCGACGTGCTCACCCACGCGGCCGGGGCGATCCCGGCGCGGATGTTCGACACCCAGATCGCGGCCGGTTTCCTCGGCTACGGCACGCCGTCGCTCGTGTCGCTGCTCCAGGGCGAGGTCGGCGTCTCGCCGCCGAAGGGTGATCGGCTCACCGACTGGCTGCGCCGGCCGCTGTCGCCCGACCAGCTCCAATACGCGGCGGTCGACGTCGAATATCTGCTCGAGCTCCACGACCGGCTGGCCTCCGGGCTCGCCACGGCCGGGCGCACCGAGTGGGTGGCCGATGCCTGCGAGGAGCTGCGCACGCGGCCCGTGAGCGGCTCCAGCCCCGACGAGGCGTGGATGCGGCTGAAGGACTCGCGCACACTGCGCCCGGCGGCACGCGGCGTCGCCCAGTCGGTCGCCGCCTGGCGCGAGCGGCGAGCGATGCGTGTCGACATCCCGGTGCGCCAGGTATTGCCCGACCTCGCCGTGCTGGGGATCTCCCAGCGGGCGCCGACCTCACTGCGCGAGCTCGGTCAGGCCCGCGGCGTCGACGACCGCCACACGAAGGGCGCGATCGCCGAGGAGATCCTCGACGCGGTTCGATCCGGCAAGGCCGTCCCTCCGCCGCCCGCGCCGGCCTCGGCCGACGACCTGGAGCGGAACCTGCGGCCCGCGGTGGCGCTGATCTCCGCCTGGATCGGCCAGCTGGCGCGTGACGAGTCGATCGACACCGCCCTGCTCGCCACCCGCGCCGACCTGGTGGCCTTCCTGCGTGGCGACGACGACGCTCGCCTCGGTTCCGGTTGGCGCGCCGAGCTGCTCGGCGACGGAATCCGCCGGCTGGTCGCCGGCGAGGCGGGGCTGACCTTCGACGGTCAGGGGCGCCTGCGTTTGATCCCGGTCGCCACCGCGTGAGCTGTTTGCGCAGCGTGAGGGCCATCCGTGTAATCCCGGGGTGGCCCGGTACAATCCAATTTCAATGTCAGCTTTCTAGTGTGGGAGCCCTGTCGTGAAGAAGGGTCGTCATCGCCGCTTTGAAGAGGCGAGAAAACTGAAGCAGTCGGGGCCCGGGGCATTCGACCTCGGGTTCGGAGACCGCTCGGTACCAGTGGAGTCCGAAGATGACGAGTACGCCGCGCTCGCGGAGAAGTACGGCGTCACCTTCGACGACGACGACGAGACCCCCGACGACTGATCACTCCGACCGACGCCGCGCCGGGTGCGGCAGCGGTACCCAGTTCGGACGCTCCAAGAGCTCGACCATCTGGTCATAGACGCGCGCCCCGACGAGTTCGACGATGTCGTCCTTGGCCGTGACGTAGAGCGGGTCGGCGCCGACGAACGCTTCCGGCGACTCGGTGCACCACCATGCGAAGTCGTTGCCACCCTCGCCCCAGTCGCGGCGCTTCCACTCGCGCAAGCGCGACGTGAGGTGGCCTGACTCGTCGGTGGAATGCTCGAGGCGGATCGGTACCTGCCAGCACACCGACGGCTTCCAGTCCATCGGGCGTTCTCCCGCTTCGAGCGCGGCGATGTGCAGCGCGCAGCCCGCCCCACCCTCGAAGCCCGGGCGGTTGAGGAAGATGCAGGCGTCGGCGCCGTCGTGGCCGACGACCCGGGTGACCGTCGTCGGGTTGCCGTCGCCGTCCGGCTCACCGTCGCGCAGGTACGGGTGGCGCTTCTTGTCCGACCGCTTGAACGCTTTGCGGAAGAACTGCATGTGCCGCGGCTCCAGGCGCGCGACCTGAGCGTCGAGGTTCGCTCGATCTTCGTCGTCGACGAGGTGGGCGCCGAAGCTGCAACATCCGAGTCCGAGCTCGGGCGCCGGCTCGTCGAGGATCCCCTTGCAGCCGCAGCCGAAGATGCACGTGTAGTTCGATCGCAGGTAGGTGGCGTCGAACACCCAGGTCCGCTGCTCGTCGGCCTCGTCGAAACTGATCCACTCGTGGACGTCGGGAGGGGTGTTCACTGCCGGCGAACCTACCGGCTGCCGCCCCACCCGCCTCGGTAGGCTCGAACGCGATATGACCAACCGTACGATCGGAATCTGGGCGTGACCAGCACGACGAAGTCGATGACCGCAGACCAGCTCCGCGACTCGTACCGGAACTTCTTCGCCGCCAAGGGTCACAGCCTCGTGCCCTCGGCCAGCCTGATCCCGCACGACCCGACGGTGCTGTTCACCGTGGCCGGCATGGTGCCGTTCAAGTCGTACTTCGTCGGCGACGAGCAGCCGCCCTTCGCCCGGGCCGTGTCGTCGCAGAAGTGCGCGCGGGCGGGTGGCAAGCACAACGACCTCGACGACGTCGGGCGCACCAAGCGCCACCTCGTGTTCTTCGAGATGCTCGGCAACTTCAGCTTCGGCGACTACTTCAAGGAGTCGGCCATCCCGTGGAGCTGGGAGCTCGTCACCGGCGATCCGGCCAACGGCGGCTGGGGTTTCGACGGCGACCGGATCTGGGTCACCGTCCACGAGAGCGACGACGAGGCCGAACAGATCTGGCACGACGTGGTCGGCGTGCCGATGGAGCGCATCCAGCGCCTCGGCGACAAGGACAACTACTGGCAGATGGGCGACACCGGCCCGTGCGGCCCGTGCAGCGAGCTGCACATCGACCGCGGCCCGGCCTTCGGGCCCGACGGCGGCCCGCTCGGCGACCCCGCGGGCGACCGCTTCATGGAGTTCTGGAACCTCGTGTTCATGCAGTTCGACCAGGCGGCCGACGGCACCCGCACGCCGTTGCCGAAGCCGTCGATCGACACCGGCGCCGGCCTCGAACGCATCTTGGCGCTCGTGCAGGGTGTCGACTCCGTGTGGGAGACCGACCTCATGCAGCCGCTGCTCGACGAGGCCTGCTCGATCACCGGCAAGTCCTACGTCGTCGGCGACTACGACGACCGCGACAGCTTCGCCATGCGCGTGCTCGCGGAGCACGCCCGATCCTCCGCGATGCTCGTCAACGACGGCGTGTTCCCGTCGAACGAGGCCCGCGGCTACGTGCTGCGCCGCATCATCCGGCGCGCCGTGCGCTACGCCTACCTGCTCGGCACCGACAAGCTCGTGATGCCCCGGCTCGTCGAGGTCGCCACCGACGTGATGGGCAACGCCTACCCCGACGTGGTGAAGAACCGCGACTTCATCGTCAACGTGATCGGCAAGGAGGAGGAGCGGTTCCGCCAGACGTTGAAGAACGGCCTGTCGATCCTCGACAACGAGCTCGGCGAGCGCTCTGACGGCAACGGCGTCGGTGAGTTGTCGGGCTCGACCGCGTTCTTGCTCCACGACACGTACGGGTTCCCGCTCGAGCTCACCCAGGAGATCGCCGGCGAGCGCGGCATCGCGGTCGATCAGGCCGGTTTCGATGCCGACATGGCGGCGCAACGCGAGCGCGCCAAGGCCGCCCACAAGGGCGCCGCCGACGCGTCGACGCTCGACGTGTACCGCGACGTGATGGAGCAGTTCGGCACCACCGAGTTCGTCGGCTACGGCTCGAACACCGCCGAGAGCCGGGTGCTCGCCGTCATCGACGGTCCCGATGGCTCGGGACATGTCGAGATCTTCCTCGAGCGCACGCCGTTCTACGCCGAATCCGGCGGTCAGATCGGCGACACCGGCACGATCACCACCGACACGGGCACGGCCGAGGTGTTGGACACCACCTACGCGCTGCCCAACCTGCGCCGCCACGTCGCCCGCGTCACCGACGGCACGATCACGACCGGCCAGATCGCCACCGCCACCATCGACGTCGAACGGCGCGACGCCATCCGCCGCAACCACACCGGCACGCACCTGCTGCACCACGCGCTGCGCGAGGTGCTCGGCGACCACGTCAAGCAGGCCGGCTCGATGGTCGGCCCCGACCGGCTGCGCTTCGACTTCTCGCACTACGAGGCGGTCACGCCGGAGCAGATCGCCGAGATCGAGCGCCTCGCCAACGCCGAGACCCTGCAGAACACGCCGACGCGCATCTTCGAGACGACCAAGGACGAGGCCGAGGCGCTCGGTGCGATCGCGTTCTTCGGTGACAAGTACGGCGACATCGTGCGCGTCCTCGAAGCCGGTTCGTCGATCGAGCTGTGCGGCGGCACACACGTCAAGGCCACCGGCGACATCGGCACGGTGAAGATCGTCAGCGAGTCGTCGATCGGTTCGAACCTGCGCCGCATCGAAGCGGTCACCGGGGCGGCGAGCGTGGCCCTGCTCCAGCGTGACGAGGCGTTGATCGCCGACGCGGCGCGGCTCGTCGGTTCCCCGGCCGACGACCTGCTCGACGGTGTGCAGCGGCGCCTCGACGAGATCAAGGCCCTCAACGACGAGATCAAGTCGCTGCGCGGCCAGCTCGCGGTCGGCCGGGCCTCCGAGCTGGCGGCGATCGCCAACGACGGCGTCGTCGTCACCCAGGTCGACGGCCTGTCGCCGGGCGACCTGCGCGACCTCGCCATCGCGGTGCGCCAGCAACCGGGCATCCGCCTCGTGGTGATCGCCGGCGAGACGAACACCGGCGGTGTGTCGCTCGTCGCGGCCGTGCCGCCCGGCTCCGATCGCCCCGCGTCCGCGCTCATCCAGCAGGCCGCCAAAGCGGTCGGAGGAGGCGGCGGAGGCAAGGGCGACATCGCCACCGCCGGCGGCAAGGACCCCAGCGGCATCCCCGAGGCCCTCCGCCTCGCCGCCGTCGCCGCCGCCGACTTCGGATGAACCCCGTTCGTTCTGGCCCCGTCCCCGAACGCACACCCCGTTCGTTCTGGCCCCGTCCCCGAACGCACGGGTTTCGCTTGTGGCCTGGGGCGTGAGCGTGCCGGGGGTGCGGGCGCTGGGGGTCGACCTGGGGTCGAAGCGGATCGGGATCGCGGTGAGCGATCTGTCGGGCACGGTCGCCTCACCGCTGACCACGGTCCACCGCTCCAAGTCAAAGCGCCACGACCACAATGAGATCGCCCGGCTCGTGCGCGACGAGGAGGCCGAGGTGGTCGTCGTCGGGCTCCCACTGTCGCTCGACGGCACGCACGGGCCGGCTGCCAAGGCTGCCACGACCGAGGCGAAACACCTGGCTAGCGTGGTCGGGGTGCCGGTGGAGATGTACGACGAACGGTTCACCACGGTGACCGCCGAGCGAAGCATGCTCGAAGCCGGCCTCGATGCCCCCGCCCGGCGCAAGGTCGTCGACAAGGTCGCCGCCGCCGTGATGTTGCAGGCCTGGCTCGACCACCGCCGCTCCACATGGACCGATCGCTGATGCAGCAACAGCTCGATCCGTTGCTCCCCGAGGCGCAGGTCGATCCCGACTCGCGCCCGGCCCTCGATTGGCCGACCGATCCGTGGGACCGCACCGATCAGACGGGCACCGTCGAGCGGTTGCGGCGCCAGAGCCGCCCGTTCAAGTGGGTCGTCTACACGGCGATGGTGCTCGGGATCGTGCTGATCATGATCGCCGGCGCCGTCGGTTGGTGGTACCTCGGAAAGATGAATCCGCAAGGTGCGCCCGGCGACGTGCAGAGCTTCACCGTTCAGGAGGACGACGACCTCGAGTCGATCTCCCAGCGCTTGTACGACGATGGGCTGATCAGCGACGTCGGCGTGTTCGAGTGGTACGTCGAACGCAACGGTGGCCTCGAGATCACGCCGGGCTACTACGAGATCCGCCCCGCCGACCACATGGGCAACGTGCTCGGCCGGCTGCGCACACCGCCGGGCCAGACCTACACCCAGGTGACGTTCCCGGAGGGCTTCACGATCGCCCGGATGGCCGACCGCCTCGACTCCACGGTCGACCGCATGACCGCGGATGCCTTCCTCGCGGCAGCGGCCGATCCGGCGATCCGCTCGCCGTTCCAGCCCGCCGGCGTCACCTCGCTCGAAGGGATGCTGTTCCCCGACACGTACCAGGTGTCGAACGCGGAGAGCGAAGCCCAGGTGATCACCCGGATGATCACCCTGATGGAACGCGTCGGGAGCCAGGAGGACATCGTCGCCCGGTCCGCGCAGCTGCAACGCACTCCGTACGAGATCCTCACCATCGCCTCGATGATCGAACGCGAAGCGGGTACCGACGCCGACCGCGCCAAGATCTCGGCCGTGATCTGGAACCGCCTCTACCTCGACATGGAGTTGGGAATCGACGCGACCGTCTACTACGGAGCGACCCAGGCCGGGCTCGACACGACGCGTCCGTTCTCCGAGCTCCGCCAGATCCCGGGTCCGTACAACACCTACTTGAACAAGGGCTTGCCCGCGACGCCGATCGCGAACCCTGGCCGGGCCTCGATCCAGGCCGCCCTCAATCCGGCACCGAACCCGGCAGTTGGCGATCCCATCTGTCTCGAGTTGCCGGCCGGCACGCCGTGTCTCTACCTGTACTACGTGCTCGCCGATGCCGACGGAAATCACGCTTTCTCGGCCACGCTCGAACAGCAGCAGGCGAACACCGACGCCGCGATCGCGGCTGGTGTGTTGTGAGCTTCCGGCGAGCCGTCCGCGGCGTTTCTCCGTGAACGGAGGGCTCGCGGTCCTGATCGGATCACCGGTCGCTCACAGCTTGTCGCCGGCGATCCACCGGGCGGGGTTCGCGGCGGCCGGGGTCGACTGGGCCTATGCCGCGCTCGATGTCGCCGAGGGTCGCGGTGCGGAGGCGGTCGAGGCGATGCGGCTGCTCGGCATCGCCGGCATGTCGGTGACGATGCCCCACAAGACCGCCGTCGCCGACGCCGTCGACCGCCTCGAACCGGCGGCACGCTCGCTGCGATCGGTCAACACGGTGGCCTGGGACGGCGACCACCTCGTCGGGTCGAGCACCGACGGCGCCGGGTTCATCGCCTCGCTCGCCGAGGTCGGCATCGACATCGCCGACGCCCGGGTCGCGGTGATCGGCGCCGGGGGCGCTGCCCGGTCGGTGATCGACGCGCTCGGGCGCGCCGGCACGGCCGACATCACCGTGCTCAACCGGTCACACGACGCCGCGGAACGCGCGGCTCAGCTCGCCACCGCGGCCTCGGTCGGGATCGTCAGTGACGTGACGCGGGCCGACATCGTGGTGAACGCGACGAGCGTCGGGATGGGCGTGGTGCCTTCCGGAGCGACGGCGGACGATCTGCCGTGCGCGCCCGACCTGCTCCGGCCCGAACAGGTCGTCGTCGATCTCGTCTACCACCCGCTGCGCACCGCGTGGCTCGACGCCGCCGAGCACGTGGTCGGCGCCCGCACCATCGACGGCCTCGGCATGCTGATCCACCAGGCCGCGCTCCAGCAGCGACGCTGGCTCGGCCACGACCCCGACGTCGCCGTCATGCGCGCCGCCGCCGAAGCCGAGCTGCTCACCCGCTGACCCCAACCCCCTCCGCCGGCAGCACGCCCCGCCGGTAGCCTTGATGCGATGCTTCGGTACCTGACAGCGGGTGAATCCCACGGCCAAGCCCTGGTCGTCGTGATCGAAGGGCTGCCCGCGGGGCTCGAGGTCACCGTCGACCAGATCCAGGCCGAGATGGCCCGGCGGCGGCTCGGGTACGGCCGTGGGCCCCGCCAGCGCTTCGAGCAGGACGAACTGACGCTGATCGGCGGCGTCCGTCACGGACGCACGATCGGCTCACCGATCGCCATCGAGATCAAGAACAGCGAGTGGTTCCGCAGCGACAAGTGGCACGAGGAGATGAGCCCGGCCCCGGGGGCCACGAAGGATCCGCTCACCCAGGTGCGGCCCGGCCACGCCGACCTCGCCGGGATGCAGAAGTACGGGTTCACCGACGCCCGTGACGTGCTCGAACGGGCGAGCGCCCGCGAAACCGCGGCTCGGGTCGCGGCTGGAGCGGTCGCCAAGCTGCTGCTGAAGCCGCTCGGCATCGACATCATCTCCCACGTCATCCAGATGGGCGCGGCCACCGTGCCCGCGGACGCGCCGCGGCCGACGCCCGAACAACTTTGCCGGGTCGACGAGAACCAGGTGCGCTGCTTCGACCTCGACGCCAGCGAGGCGATGATCGCCGAGATCAAGGCGGCGTCGAAGGACGGCGACTCGCTCGGCGGTGTGGTCGAGGTGCTCGGCTTCGGCATCCCGGTCGGCCTCGGCAGCCACGTCCACTGGGACCGTAAGCTCGACGCCCAACTCGCCCAGGCAGTGATGAGCATCCAGGCCGTCAAGGGCGTGGAGATCGGCGACGGGTTCGAGGTCGCCGGCCGGCGGGGGAGCGTCGCCCACGACCCGATCCGGTGGGACGCCGACGCCAACGAGTACCGCCGCGACAGCACCCTGGCCGGTGGCACCGAAGGTGGGATCTCCACCGGCGAGCTCCTCGTGGTGCGGGCAGCGATGAAGCCGCTGGCCACGCTCAACAAGCCCACTCTGGAGACGGTCGACACCGCGACGAAGGAAACGGCGGTGTCGTTCAAGGAGCGCACCGACGTCACGGCCGTTCCGGCGATGGGCGTCGTCGCCGAAACCATGGTGGCCCTCGTGGTGGCCGCCGAGGCCCAGCGGAAGTTCGGCGGCGACTCGGTCGACGAGTTCGTGCGCAACGCGGCCGCGTTCCGCGCCACCCTGCCGTGAACACGGCGGCGGCGGCGGGCACGCCGGCCGACCCCACGTGTACCGACGACCGCCACATCGTGCTCGTGGGCATGATGGGTGCTGGAAAATCGTCGGTCGGTCGGGCGCTGGCGGCAAAGCTCGATCGCCCGCTGCTCGATTCCGACGATCTGGTCGAGGCCCAGACCGGGCGTACCGTCCGCCACATCTTCCAGGACGATGGCGAGGCGGAGTACCGGCGCATCGAGAGCGAGGTCTTGCGCGGCATCCTGGCCGAGCCGACACCCAGCGTCGTGGCCGCGGCGGGAGGGATCGTGCTCAGCGCCGACAACAGGGCCGCGTTGCGAGCGTCGAGGTGCCAGGTGGTCTGGCTGCTCGCCGACGTCGACGTGCTCGTCCAGCGCGTGCGCCACGGCGGCCATCGACCGTTGCTCGACGACGACCCGGAGGGCACACTGCGCAGGATGTTCGACGATCGCGAGGCGCTCTACCGTGAGGTGGCCGATGCCATCGTGTCGGTCGACAACCGTTCCGTCAACGACGTCGCTCAGGCGGTGCTGCGATGCTGCGGGTGAAGGTTCCGCTCGACCCGTCCTACGAGGTGGTGGTCGGTCGTGACGCGATCGGCGAGCTGGCGTCCGTGGTCCCTGCCGCGGCCCGGCGGGCGGCGATGGTGACCCAACCAGGGCTCGAGCTCGCCGGCGAGGTGCGGGCCGCCCTGGGTGATCTGGCCGTCGAGACCTACGAGATCGGCACGACCGAGCAGGACAAGTCACTCGCCACGATCGAGACGCTCACACGGGCGTTTGCTCGCCAGGGGCTGACCCGTCACGACCTGGTGATCGGTGTCGGGGGCGGGCTCGTCACCGATGTCGCCGGCTTCGCCGCCGCGAGCTGGCACCGCGGGACGCCGGTCGTACACGTGGCGACCACGTTGCTCGGCATGATCGACGCCGCGGTCGGTGGCAAGACGGCCGTCAACCTGCCCGAGGGAAAGAATCTGGTCGGGGCGTTCTGGCAGCCGTCCGGCGTGATCTGCGACCTGGTGGCGCTCGACACGCTCCCACCACGGGAGCTCCGCTGCGGGCTGGGCGAAATGGCCAAGTACCACTTCCTCACGGGCGACGACCTGCTCTCCATGAGTCTCGACGAACGGATCGCCCGCTGCATCGAGATCAAGGCCGACGTCGTCGCCTCCGACGAGCGCGAAGGTGGTCGCCGGGCGCTGCTCAACTACGGGCACACGCTCGCCCACGCGCTGGAGATCGCCACCCGCCACGACCTTGCCCATGGCGAGGCGGTTGCGGTGGGCCTGGTGTTCGCCGCCGAGCTGGCGCTCGAGCTCGGTCGGATCGACCAGACGCGCGTCGACGAGCATCGCCGGGTCGTCGCCGGCGAATACGACCTGATGACCGCGCCTCCTCCCGGGCTCGATGCCGGCGAACTGCTCTCGCTGATGCGCCGCGACAAGAAGGCGCTCGAGGGGTTGACGTTCGTGCTCGACGGGCCGCAAGGTGTCGACGTGGTCAACGAAGTCGACGAGCGCGCGGTACGGGCCGTGCTCGACCGGACGATCTCGTGAGCCGCGAGGCGGTGTTCGACAGGGCGGAGCTGCCGCCGATCGATCACGGCCGCCGCGTGACGCTGGCCCAGGAATCGCTTCGGTCGGGCGAGCTCGGCTGCGACGCCCTCCTGATCACGAACCTGATCGAGGTCCGCTGGCTGACCGGCTTCACCGGTTCGAACGGCTGGGCGGTCGTGACCCCCGACGACATCGTGCTCGGCACCGACGGACGCTACGGCGACCGGGCTCGCGCGGAGAGCGCTGGCAGCGGTGCGACGGTCGTCGTGGAGGCCTCGCGGCCGCGGCTGGCCGAGCGCATGATCGAGGCGCTCGCGGGTGTCGACCGGATCGGTCTCGACCCCACCACCACGCCGCAGTCCGAGTGGACGCGGCTCGCCACCGATCTCCCACTCGTGCCGCAGCCGTCCGCGATCGGACGGTGGCGGGAGGTCAAGGATCCGGCCGAGATCGCCCGCATGGCGGCGGCCGCGGCGGCCGCCGACGCCGCGCTCGGCGTCGTCGAGCCGTTGCTCTTGGGCACCGTCGACGCGCCGGCGAGCGAAGCCGACGTGCGCAACGAGCTCGAGTACCGCATGCGCCGATTCGGCGCCGACGACCGCAGCTACGAGACGATCGTCGCCGCCGGACCCGACCACGCGGCCCGCCCACACCACGAACCGACCGACCGCATCATCGCCGAGGGCGACACGGTGATCATCGACGTCGGCGCGCTCGTCGACGGATACCACTCCGACATGACCCGGTCGTACGTGATCGGCGAGCCGACCGCGGAGCAGCGGGAGTTGTACGAACTCGTGTCGCAGGCGCAGCACGCCGGCATCGCCGCCGTGACCGCCGATGTCGCGGCCAGCCAGGTCGACCGGGCCAGCCGCGACGTGTTCGACGAGGCCGGACGGGGCGACTGGTACCTGCACGGGACCGGCCACGGTGTCGGGCTCGAGATCCACGAACGACCGTTCCACTCGCTCACCTCCGATGACGTGATCCGCGCCGGCAACGTGGTGACCGTCGAACCCGGCCTCTATCGTGTCGGCCTCGGTGGCTTCCGGATCGAGGACCTCCTCGTCGTCACCGAGCACGGTACGCAACGACTGACCCACGCGCCAGAGCGGCCGTTCCACTGACCACCCGACCCACAGCAGCCGACCAAGGACCAAAAGATGCCCCAGATCTCCGTCAACGACCTCAGGAACGGGATCACCCTCGAACTCGACAACGGCCTGTTCCAGGTCGTCGAGTTCCAGCACGTCAAACCCGGCAAGGGCGGCGCCTTCGTGCGCACGAAGATCCGCAACGTGCGCAACGGGTCGGTCATCGACAAGACGTTCAACGCCGGCATCAAGGTCGAACAGGCCATCGTCGACCGCCAGGACATGCAGTTCCTGTACAAGGACGGCGACGACTACGTGTTCATGAACACGAGCACCTACGACCAGATGAACGTGGCCCAGGCATCGCTCGGCGACGCGGCCGACTACCTGACCGAGCAGATGGTCGCTCAGATCGCGCTCTACCAGGGCGAGATCATCGGCGTCGAGATCCCGGCCTCGGTCGAGCTCACCATCGCCCAGACCGAACCGGGGGTGCAGGGCGACCGTGTGTCCGGCGCCCGGAAGCCGGCGACGCTCGAGACCGGCAAGGTGCTCCAGGTGCCGCTGTTCGTCGAGGTCGGCGACAAGGTCAAGGTCGACACCCGCACCGGCGACTACATCACCCGCGTCTGATCTCGTCGATGCCCTCGATCCCCCGTCCCGACGAGCGTTCCGACGCGCGCGAGCGCGCCCTCTACCTCTTGTACGAGGCCGAGTCGAAGGGCATCGCGCCCGCTGACGCGTTGGCGCTCCAGGTCCTCGAACCCGATGCGCTCACGAGCGAGTTGGTGTCCGGCGTCGGAGTGCATCGTGAGCGGCTCGACGCCGCGATCGCCGGCCGGGCCAAGGGCTGGACGCTGGAACGGATGCCGGTCATCGATCTCAACGTGCTGCGCATCGCCTCCTACGAGCTGGCGGAACGCCCTGACGTGCCGGTGGCGGTCGTGCTCGACGAAGCGGTCGAGCTGGCGAAGCGATTCTCCACCGACGACAGCGGACGCTTCGTGAACGGTGTGCTGTCGGCGCTCGTGGGCGACCTGCGAACATAGGGCTCGATGCTCGAAGGACTCGTCGACGCGGAGGGCGCCGAGTCGGGAGGAAGTGACGCCGCAGCGCACGGCGCGGCGGACGACGCTGCGGCCCCGATCGCCTCCTGGCGGAGGCCGAGCGCCGCGCTGGCGATCGTCCTCCTCGCGGTCGCGATCTACACCTGGTACTACACGCAGCGCTCGCTGAACATGCACCACGCCCTGGGCACGTCGAGCTACGACTCGGCGCTCTACGACCAGGGCATGTGGCTGCTCTCGCGGTTCGAGGCGCCGTTCAGCACGCTGATGGGACGCAACCTGTTCGGCGACCACACGTCGTTCGTGCTGCTCTTCCTCGTGCCGTTCTACTGGGTGTTCCCGAGCTCGGGGATCATGTTCTTCGCCCAGTCGCTGGCCATCGGCGCCGGCGCCATCCCGGTGTTCCTCGCCGGGCGGCGCCGTCTCGGTTCGGAGTGGTTCGCCGTGGTCGGAGCGGCGGCCTACCTGCTCCACCCGGCGGTCGGCTGGACGAATCTGGAGAACTTCCATCCGGACTCGTTCCTCGGCCTGTTCGTCGGCGTCGCCATCTACGCGGCGCTCGAGTCGAAGTGGCGGCTCTATGTCACCTTCGTCGTGCTGTCACTGCTGGTGAAGGAGGACGCCTCGCTCGTGCTCGTGCCGCTCGGGGTGTGGGTGGCGATCAAGCGCGATCGACGCATCGGCCTCCTGACGATCGGCGGCAGCGTCGCGTTCATGCTCGCCGCGATGTACCTCGTGATGCGCAACCTGATCGGCGTGCCGACACGCAACGGTTGGCGCATCCCGTTCGGCGGTCCGCGGGGCGTGATCGACACGGCGATCACCAACCCGACCCAGCTCGTCGACTACCTGACGAGCGAGGACCGACCGTGGTACCTGTGGCAGATGACGGCGCCGTTCGCCTGGCTGTTCCTGCGCCGGCCCAGTGTCGCCGCGATCAGCGCGCTCGTGCTGTTCACCAACATCTTGAGCACGTTCTGGTACCAGCACCAGATCGAGTACCACTACAGCCTGATCGCAGTCCCGGCGCTGGCCATCGGCACCGTGTACGCGATCGGCGCGGTGCGCGAACGGGTCGAGTGGTCGGGTCGGCAGGTCCCACTCCGCGGTCTGGCGACCGGTGCGCTCGGTGTCGTCACGTTCGCCACCGCCTGCCTGTGGTCGCCGGTGCCGTGGGGCGCCCAGCCGCAGTTCTACGGCGACCCGGACCGGCCCGAGGCGGCCGATGCACGCGAGCTGATGGCCGAGATCCCCGGCGATGCCGTCGTGTCCGCGCACTATCGGATCACGCCACACCTGGCCTACCGCGACGAGATCTACCAGTTCCCCACACCGTTCCGGGTCGTGTTGTACGGTCCAGACACGTCGCTCGAGAACACCCGCCTCGACGATCGTGCCGAGCGCGTCGAGTACGTGATGATCCCGACCGCGCAGGACGCCCAGCTCCAAGCCGACTGGGCCGCCATCGCCCCCGCCTTCACCCTCGTCGACTCCAACGACCACTGGCTCCTCTACCAACGCGACCCGGAGGTACCCCTGCCGCCGTCCTGATCGGCTGACCCCGTGCGTTCTGGCCCCGTCCCCAAACGAACGACCCGTGCGTTCTGGCCCCGTCCCCAAACGAACGAGGTGGCGTTCAGCGGGGGCCGCGGAGGAGGCGGCCGGGGAGGGCGCCGGTGAACTGGTCGTGGTCGACGGTGCGCACACCGTCGACGAACGTGGCGACGTAGCCGTCGGCCTTCTGGACGAGGCGCCGCGCGCCCGCGGGCAGGTCGTGGACCATCCGCGGTGGGCCGAACGTGAGCCGTTCGTAGTCGATGACGTTGAGATCGGCGCGCATGCCAGGCGCGACGAGACCGCGGTCGCCCAGGCCGTACAGCTCGGCGGTCTGGCGGGTCTGGCGGTTGACGACGTGCTCCAGCGGGAACTTCGGGCCGCGGCGGCGGTCGCGGGTCCAGTGGGTGAGCATGAACGTCGGGGTACCACCGTCGCAGATGACGCCACAGTGGGCGCCGGCATCGGCGAGACCCATGCGGGTGTGCGGGTGGCGATGGGCCTCGTAGGTGAAGTCGAGGTTGCCGTACGCGTAGTTGAAGAACGGCGTGAGGATCATCCCGTGGCCGTCATGCGCCAGGAGCTGGTCGATCACGAGGCCGATCGGATCCTGGCCGGTGCGCCGGGCGACCGCGCCAATCGAGTCGTCGGCCACGGGTTCGTAGTCGATGTCGCCGTCGGCGACCGCCCACCATTGGTCGAGCTTGTCGAGCACGACGGTGCGGAACAGGCCGCCGTCGTCGGGTTCGACCGACAGCGCCCGCCGGAGGTCAGGGGAGTGCAGCGCGGTGGTCTGCTCGGCGAGGGGGCGATCGGCGTACGACCGGAACGCTGGGTGGAAGGTGAGCGGGTTGAAACTGCCCTCGAGGCACATCAACAGCCCGACGACCCGCCCTGCGACCTGGGCGACGATCGGGATGCCGTCTGCCGCGGCGTCGTCGAGCAGCCCGAGCACGTCACGCCACAAGTCAGGCGCGCTGTTCGGCTGGTTGAGGTTGACGCTCACCGTCCGCCCGGTGCGGCGGGCCAGCTCGCGCATCCACGGCCACTCGCCAGTCGGCACGTCGACGTGGTCGGGGGCGAACTGGAAGACGCCGTGGCCGGCCCGGCGGAGGGCGTCGGCGATGCCGTACAACTCGTCGGCTGCGGCATTCGTGCCCGGCACCAGCTCGCCGGACTTCGACTTGTGGATCGGTGTTCGGGAGGTGGAGAAGCCCAGCGCCCCGGCGAGCAGGCCGCGCTCGACGATCGCCGCCATCGCTTCGATGTCTTCCGCGGTCGCCGGTTCGTTCGCCGCGCCGCGGTCGCCCATCACGTAGCCCCGCACCGGTCCGTGGGCGACCTGGGTGCCGAGGTCGATGGCGTACTGCCGGGCGTCGAGGGCGTCGAGGTACTCCTCGAACGACTCCCACTCCCACGTCATCCCCTCGGTGAGCGCCGAGCCGGGGATGTCCTCCACGCCCTCCATCAGCTCGATCAGCCACTCGTGGCGATCGGGTGCCGCCGGTGCGAAGCCGACGCCACAGTTGCCTATCACCACGGTGGTCACCCCGTGCCAGGACGATGGGGTGAGGAACGGGTCCCACGATGCCTGGCCGTCGTAGTGGGTGTGCACGTCGACCCAGCCGGGCGTGACGAGCAGCCCGTCGGCGTCGATCGTGGTCGCCGCCGCGCCGATCGAGTCGCCGGCCGAGCCCACCTCGGTGACGACGCCATCGTCGACGGCCACGTCGGCGTGCCGGCCCGGTGCCCCCGAACCGTCGACCAGAAATCCCCCACGAATCACGAGATCGTGCATCGCGCCACGGTACTTGCTGCTACCTTGCCACCCGACCGTGAAGCGAGTCCTGTGAGGCTCGCACGGAAAGGACACACATGGCTGCTGGCCACGAAACCAGCACGCCGCCAGGCGCCAAGCAGGTCTTGGGGCCCGACGACGTGCGACGCGCGATCACCCGGATGGCGCACGAGATCATCGAGCGCAACCACGGCACGGACCGTGTGGCGCTGATCGGCATCCAACACGGCGGTGTCTGGCTCGCCGAAGCGCTCGGTGACGCCATCACCCGAATCGACGCCACCTCCTCCCGCGTGCCGGTCGGTTCCGTCGACGCCAGCCTCTACCGCGACGACATCGGGCTGCGCCCCGTGTCGCCGGGCGCGGTCAGCGACCTGCCGTTCGATGTCAACGAGCTCACCGTCGTACTCGTCGACGACGTGCTCTACACCGGCCGCACCGTGCGCGCCGCGCTCGACGCGGTCGGCGACTACGGCCGACCCCGCGCCGTGCAACTCGCAGTGCTGGTCGACCGCGGGCACCGCGAGCTACCGATCCGGCCCGACTTCGTGGGCAAGAACCTGCCGACCAGCTCGACCGAGTCGGTCTCGGCCACCGTCGGCGGCGTCCTGATCTCGTGAGCGCGTCGCTGCTGACCATCGAGGACCTCGGCCCGGCCGGGATCCAGCGCATCCTCGACCTCGCCGACCACATGGCCGAGGTCAACCGCCGCCCCAATCCGAAGGTGCCGGCGCTGCGCGGCAAGACCGTGTGCAACGTGTTCTTCGAGGACTCGACCCGCACCAGGCTGAGCTTCGAGACTGCGGCCAAGCGGCTGTCGGCCGACACGATGACGTTCGCCGTCGCCCAGTCGAGCGTCAACAAGGGCGAGAGCCTGCGCGACACGATCGAGACGATCGCCGCCATGGGGGTCGATGCGTTCGTGATCCGCCACAAGTCGAGCGGCGCGCCGGCGCTCGTCGACGGCTGGACGAACGCCAGCGTCGTCAACGCCGGCGACGGCTGGCACGCCCATCCCACCCAGGCCCTGCTCGATGCCTACACGATCCGCACCGCCCTCAACCGAACGGGCGGCTTCGACGGACTGCGGGTGGCGATCGTCGGCGACATCAAGCACAGCAGGGTCGCCCGCAGCACGGCCGCCGCTTTGCGGATGCTCGGCGCCGACGTCACCTTCGTCGCGCCTCGCACGTTGCTCCCGCCGGCGATCGAGGAGCCGACCACGGACGACCTCGACGGCCTGATCGACGACGTCGACGTGCTGTACCTCCTGCGCATGCAGCAGGAGCGCATGAGCGAGGCGCTCGTGCCGAACCTGCGCGAGTACACGATGCGCTTCGGGCTCACCGCCTCCCGTGCGGCCCGGCTGGCCCCGCACGCCCTCGTCATGCATCCCGGCCCGATGAACCGTGGCGTCGAGATCATCGTGGACCCGGCCGAGCTTCCGGGGGCAGTGATCACCCAGCAGGTCACGAACGGCATCGCCGTCCGGATGGCCGTGCTGTTCGACCTGCTCGGCGGCGAGCGGTCCACCATGAACCAGGAGTCGAACCAATGACCGGCATCGTGATCACCAGCGGGCGGCTGCTCGACGAGACGGGGGAGCGCACTGGCGACGTCCGCATCGACGACGGGCGGATCGTCGAGGTCGGATCGGTCACCGCCCTCGACGGCGACGAGGTGATCGACGCCGCCGGTTGTGTCGTCAGCCCTGGCTTCGTCGACCTCCACACCCACCTGCGTGAGCCGGGGAAGGAGGAGGCGGAGACGATCGAGACCGGCAGCCGGGCTGCCGCCCTGGGCGGGTACACGGCGATCGTCGCCATGCCGAACACCGACCCGACCCAGGACTGCGTGGAGGTCGTCGGCTTCGTCCGCCAGCAGGCCGCGCGGGCCGGGCTGTGCGAGGTGCTCCCCGCGGCCGCCATCACCGTCGGCCGCAACGGTTCGCAACTCGCTCCGTTCGCCGAGCTGGCGGCGGTCGGCGTGCGCATCTTCACCGACGACGGCAACGGCGTACAGGACCCGCTCCTGATGCGCCGGGCCTTCGAGTACTCCCTCGGTCTCGGCATCACGCTCGCCCAGCACTGCGAGGTGGCCCGCCTCACGGAGGGCGCGGTGATGCACGAGGGCGGGTGCTGCAGCCAGCTCGGCCTGCCGGGGTGGCCGGCGATCGCCGAGGAGCTGATGGTGCATCGCGACATCGAACTGGTCCGGCTCATCGGTGCTCGCGTCCACTTCCTCCACCTGTCGACGGCCCGCAGTGTGGCGCTGGTGCGCGCCGCCAAGGCCGACGGCCTCCCGGTCACGGCCGAGGCGGCTCCCCACCACTTCAGCCTCACGGACGAACGGCTCGCCACCTACGACGCGACGTTCAAGGTCAACCCGCCGCTGCGCACGAGCGACGACGTCGCCGCCGTGCGAGCCGGGCTCGCCGACGGGACGATCGACGCGATCGCCACCGACCACGCCCCCCACGCCCCGGAGACCAAGGAGCAACCGCTCGACCAGGCACCTCCCGGGATGCTCGGGTTGGAGACCGCGCTCGGCGTGTCGCTGGCCCACCTCGACATGCCGCTCGCCGACGTCGTTGCCGCGCTGTCGTGGAAGCCGGCCGCGATTGCCGGCGTCAGCGATCGCCACGGCCGGCCCATCGTCGTCGGTGAACCGGCCAATCTCACGGTGTTCGACCCCGAGGCGGAGTGGGAGGTCGTCCCGGCCCGCCTCGCCAGCAAGAGTCGGAACACGCCGTACGTCGGGACGCCGCTGCGCGGCAAGGTCCGCCACACGATCTTCGACGGCACGGTCGTCGTTCGAGACGGGGCGGCCACACGATGATCCCGGCCGTCACGAATCGTCTCG
>CAZYWK010000001.1:144399-154668 GCA_964651825.1 uncultured Ilumatobacteraceae bacterium
CGAATCGTCTCGGAACTACGCATGAACATGCGGTAGATTGGATGAATATGCAAGAACCGGTACAGTCCGACCGTCGACTGGCGAGCAGCGAGACGATTCGCAACGTCCTGCCTGGGGGTCCGACGTGAGCGGTGAGACGATTCGTGACGGGGCACTGGTGCTCGCCGACGGGAGCGTGTTCGAGGGCGAGCTGATCGGCGCCGTCGCACCGGTCGCCACCGGCGAGGTGGTGTTCAACACGGTGATGAGCGGCTACCAGGAGGTGATCACCGACCCGAGCTACGCCGGCCAGATCATCACGTTTACCACTGCCCACCTCGGCAACTACGGCGTGAACCCGACCGACGACGAGTCCCGCGGCACGTTCTGCCGCGGCGTCGTGATCCGCGATCTCGCCCGCCGGCACAGCAACCATCGGGCCGAGGGCGGCCTCGACGCGATGCTCAGCAAGCGGGGAGTGCCGGGCATCGCCGGCATCGACACCCGTCGGCTCACCAGGATCATCCGCGAGACCGGCGCCATTCCCGGTGCCTTCGGCTCGGCGACCGAGGCCGAGCTGCTGGCCGCCGCCCGAAACGAGCCCGGCACGGACGGCGTCGATCTCGTCAGCACCGTCACGACGCCCGAGCGGTACACGATCGACGCTGTTTCGACGGACGTGGGCGATCCGGCCAGCCGCCGCCGGATCGTCGCCCTCGACTACGGGATGAAGCGCAACATCGGGCACCACCTCGCCCACCTGGGACTGGTCGAGGTGCTGCCGGCGTCGGCCACCGCGGCCGACGTCCTGGCGCTCGAGCCCGATGGCGTGTTCCTCAGCAACGGTCCCGGCGACCCGGCGATGTGCGGGTCGCCGGTCGAGACGATCCAAGGCCTGCTCGGCCAGGTGCCGATCTTCGGGATCTGCCTCGGCCACCAGCTCCTCGCCCGGGCGATCGGCGCCGAGACGGTGAAGATGCCGTTCGGCCACCACGGCGGAAACCACCCCGTGCAGAACCTCACGAACGGCCGCGTCGAGATCACCAGCCAGAACCACAACTTCGCCGTCGACGCCGGATCGTTCGGCGACCGGGCAACGATGACCCACGTCAACCTCAACGACGGCGTGTGCGAGGGCCTCCAGGTGACCGGTGAGCTCGCCTACAGCGTGCAGCACCACCCCGAGGCCAACCCCGGCCCGCGCGACGCCAACTACCTGTTCGAGCAGTTCGCCGACATGATGACGTTGCGCAACGGCAGGAACGGGGGCCGCTGATGCCGAAGCGCACGGACCTCCACTCGATCCTGATCATCGGCTCCGGCCCGATCGTGATCGGCCAGGCCTGCGAGTTCGACTACTCCGGCACCCAGGCCTGCCGTGTGCTGCGGGAGGAGGGCTACCGCGTCGTCCTCGCCAACTCGAACCCGGCGACGATCATGACCGACCCCGACTTCGCCGACGCGACCTACATCGAGCCGCTCACGTGGGAGGTGCTGGCCGCGATCATCGAACGCGAGCAGCCCGACGCCGTGCTGCCCACCCTCGGCGGCCAGACCGGCCTGAACATCGCCATGGAGCTGTTCGAGCGCGGCCTGATCGGGGTGCCTGGCACGCCCGAGATGATCGGGGCCAACGCCGAGGCGATCGCCACCGCGGAGGATCGCGCCCTGTTCAAGGAGGCGATGATCGAGATCGGCCTCGACGTGCCGCGCTCGGGCACCGCCCACTCCATCGACGAGGCGCGCACGATCGTCGACGACATCGGCCTGCCGATCATCGTCCGCCCCGCCTACATCCTCGGTGGGCGCGGCACGGGCATCGCCTCCACGCCCGACGAGTTCGAGCGGCTCGCCACCGCCGGCCTGACCGCCAGCCCGATCAACGAGATCCTCGTCGAGGAGTCGATCGCCGGCTGGAAGGAGTACGAGCTCGAGGTGATGCGCGACCGCGCCGACAACTGCGTGATCATCTGCGGCATCGAGAACGTCGATCCGATGGGCGTCCACACCGGCGACTCGATCACCGTGGCGCCGATCCAGACATTGAGCGACGTGGAATACCAGGAGATGCGCGACGCGGCGATCGCCTGCATCCGCCGCGTGGGCGTGGAGACCGGTGGCTCGAACGTCCAGTTCGCCGTCGACCCGGAAACCGGCCGCCAGGTCGTGATCGAGATGAACCCGCGCGTGTCGCGGTCGTCCGCGCTGGCGTCGAAGGCGACCGGCTTCCCGATCGCCAAGATCGCCGCCCGCCTCGCCGTCGGCTACACGCTCGACGAGATCCCCAACGACATCACGGCCACCGCCGAGCGCTCGACCCCGGCCGCGTTCGAGCCGGTGATCGACTACGTCGTCACCAAGATCCCGCGCTGGGCCTTCGAGAAGCTGCCCGGCACCACCGGCGTGCTCGGCACGCAGATGCAGTCCGTCGGCGAGGTGATGGCGATCGGGCGGACGTTCCCCGAGAGCCTGCAGAAGGCGCTGCGCTCGCTGGAACAGGGGCGGGCCGGCATGAATTGCGACAGCACCGAGGCGCAGTTCGACTCGCTGACCGACGACGACCTGCTCGCCGCGGTGCCCATCGCCACGCCCGACCGTCTCCTCCAGGTCGGCGAGCTGCTGCGGCGCGGCGTGGGCATCGACCAGATCCACGCGATCACGAGGATCGATCCGTGGTTCCTCGACCAGATCTCGATGATCGTCGAGGAGCGCCACGCGCTGGCCGACGAGTCGCCGGAGTCGATGACGCGCCGGGCGTGGCGGCGGGCCAAACGGCTCGGGTTCGCCGACGCCCAGCTCGCCCACCTGTGGGGGAGCGACGAGTCGACCGTGCGCGCCGCGCGCGAAGCGGCTGGCGTGGCCCCGACCTACAAGACCGTCGACACCTGCGCCGCCGAGTTCGCCGCCGAGACGCCGTACCACTACTCGACCTACGAGGACGAGAGCGAGGTGCGCGACAGCGACCGTCAGAAGGTCGTGATCCTCGGGTCCGGCCCGAACCGCATCGGCCAGGGGATCGAGTTCGACTACTGCTGCGTCCACGCCAGCTTCGCCCTGCGCGACGCCGGGTTCGAGACGGTGATGGTCAACTGCAACCCCGAGACCGTGTCGACCGACTACGACACGTCGGACCGCCTGTACTTCGAGCCGCTCACCACCGAAGACGTGCTCAACGTCATCGCCGCCGAGCGGCCGCACCGGGTGATCGTGTCGCTCGGCGGCCAGACGCCGCTGAAGCTGGCCGGGCAGATCCCGCGTGAATTGGTGGCCGGCACGTCGCCTGACTCGATCGATGCTGCCGAGGACCGCCAGCGGTGGAACGAGATCTGCGACGAGCTGGCCATCCCGCAGCCGCCCGGTGGCACGGCGACCGACCTCGAAGAAGCGCTCGCCATCACCGACGACATCGGCTTCCCTGTCCTCGTCCGGCCCAGCTACGTGCTCGGCGGCCGGGCGATGCAGATCGTTCACGACCGCAGCCACCTCGCCCGGGCGATGGACGAGCTGGCCGGTTTCGGCAGCCTCGGCAAGGAAGGCGGCCTGTCGGCCGAGCGGCCGGTGCTGATCGACCGCTTCCTGGCCGATGCCACCGAGGTCGACGTCGACGCCATCCGCGACGCCACCGGCGAGGTGCTGGTCGGTGGCGTGATGGAACACGTGGAGGAGGCGGGCGTCCACTCGGGCGACTCGGCCTGCGCGATCCCACCGCCGACGCTGCCGTCGTGGGTGGTCGAGGTGATCCACGCCTACACCGCGGCGATCGCCAAGCGGCTCGACGTGATCGGGCTGATCAACGTCCAGTACGCGGTCATCGGCACCACCGTGTACGTGATCGAGGCCAACCCGCGGGCCAGCCGCACGGTTCCGTTCGTCGCCAAGGCGACCGGTGTGCCGCTGGCCAAGGTGGCGACCAGGGTGATGTTGGGGGCGACGCTCGCGGAGCTCCGCGACGAAGGGTTGCTGGTGCCGCCCGTCGGCGGGCACGTCGCGGTCAAGGAAGCGGTGATGCCGTTCAACCGCTTCCCCGAGGTCGACCCCGCGCTCGGCCCCGAGATGCGTTCCACCGGTGAGGTGATGGGCATCGCCGACACGTTCGGCCGGGCCTTCTACAAGGCCGAGCTCGCGGCCGGCACGATCCTGCCGACCGACGGCACCGTGTTCCTGTCGCTCGCCGACCCCGACAAGCCCGCCGGGCTGATCGTCGCCCAGCGGCTGCGGTCCCTCGGCCTCGGCATCGCCGCCACCGAGGGCACCGCCGCCTACCTGGCCCGGTTCGATTCGCCGGTCGACCAGGTGGTGGCCAAGGTGCAGGACGGCGTCGGCGTCACCGCGGTCGATCTGATCGCCGACGGCAAGATCTGCTTCGTGATCAACACCCCGCGCGGCCGGATCGGCCGCAGCGACGGTGAGCAGATCCGCAAGGCGGCCAGCCTCCACCGGGTCAGCTCGGTGACTACGGTCGATGCCGCATTGGCCGCCGTCGAGGGCATGGCCGAGCGCGAAGGCGAGGCCGTCACGGTGCGATCGCTGCAGGAGTATCACGCGCTGGGTCAGGTGACGTGACGTTCGGACGCCGCGCGAAGCGTGGGCGCCACACGCCGGTCGACCTGTCGACCCGTGTCGGCTCCGTCGAGCTGGCGTCGCCGGTGATGACCGCGTCGGGCACCGCCGGCTACGGCACCGAACTGTCCGGAGCGTTCGACCTGGCGTCGATCGGCGCCGTCGTCACGAAGTCGCTCGCCGCGTTCGCCTGGGACGGCAACCCGGCTCCACGGTTGCACCCGACCGCGCAGGGGATGATCAACGCCGTCGGCCTCCAGGGGCCCGGCATCGAGCACTGGCTCGAGCACGTCGTCCCTGATCTCGTGGCCACCGGCGCCACGGTCGTCGCCAGCATCTGGGGTCGATCGGTCGACGACTACGCGGCCGCGGGCGCGCTCCTGGCGGCCGCCCCGCCGGAGGTGGTCGCGGTCGAGGTCAACCTCTCGTGCCCGAACCTCGAGGGCCGGCGGTCGATCTTCGCCCACGACCCGGCGCTGTCGGCCGAGGTGATCGCCGCCACGGCCGCGTGCGGGCGACCCAGGTGGGCCAAGCTCAGCGCCAACACCGGCCGCATCGCCGAGGTCGCCGAGGCCGTCGCCGCGGCCGGCGCCGAAGCGGTGACGTGCATCAACACGATGCTCGGCTTCGCCTACGACCCACACACGTTGCGCCCGGCGCTGGCCGCCGGCGGGGGAGGGCTGTCCGGACGGGCGATCCATCCCATCGCTGTCCGCGCCGTCCATGACGTCCACGAGGCGCTGCCCGATCTGGCGATCGTCGGCGTCGGGGGAGTGGCGTCGGGCTGGGACGCGGTCGAGTTGATCCTCGCCGGAGCGTCAGCCGTACAGGTGGGCACGGCGTCGTTCGCCGACCCTGCCGCCACCGCCAACGTCCAGCGCGAGTTGGCCGAGTGGATGCGCGAGCAGGGCATTCGCGCCGTCGGCGAGATCGGCGCGCTAGCGTGACCGCATGGCAACACCCCCACCGTTGACCCCCGAGCAGCGCTCCGCTGCTCTGGCCAAGGCGGCCGAGGCTCGTGCCGCACGCGCCGAGATCAAGGCACGGCTCAAGATGGGCTCGATGAGCCTCGCCGACGCGTTGTCTTCCACCGACGTCAACGTCGGCAAGCTGAAGGTCGTGTCGCTGCTCGAGTCGCTCCCGGGCGTGGGCAAGGTCAAGGCCCGCAAGATCATGGAAGACGTCGAGATCGCCGACAATCGGCGTGTCCAGGGGCTCGGCGCACAACAGAAGCTGAAGCTGCTCCAACAACTCGGCTGACGCTGCGTGATCATCGTCGTCTCCGGGCCGGGTGGGGTCGGCAAGGGAACCATCGTCGAGGCTCTCGTCCGCCGCGACCCGAGGCTCTGGTTGAGCCGCTCGTGGACCACTCGCGAGCGCCGGCCGTCCGAGCCCGACGATGCCTACGTGTTCACCGACACCGCCACGTTCGAACGGCGCGAAGCCGAAGGCGGCTTCCTGGAATGGACCGAGTTCCTCGGCCACTACTACGGCAGCCCCACCCCTGACCCCAAAGCTGGCGCCGACGTCGTCTTGGAGATCGAGGTCGACGGTGCCCAGCAGGTCAAGAAGCTGCACCCGGACGCGCTGCTGATCTTCGTGCTGCCGCCGTCACGTGACGAGCAGGAGCGCCGCCTGCGCGGCCGAGGTGACCCGAACGACAAGGTGCTCGCCCGCCTGAAGAAGGCCGAGATCGAAGAGCCGATCGGACGCGACCTCGCCGACCACGTCGTGATCAACGACGACCTCGAGACCACGATCGACGAGATGCTCTCGATCATCGACGCCGCCCGCCAGTCGTTCTCGTGATCTTCCTGCGTACCCGCGTACGCAGGAAGATCACGAGAACGCCGGCGCGGTACCTTCTCCTCCGTGGCCTCGACCGTCGCCCGACCTGAACCGGCTGGCCGACCGGAGTGGAGCGGCGTCCGTCGCGGCGCCGGCGGCAGGGATCGCGTCGACCGACTCCTGAGCGCTGCCGCCCGACCTGTCAACTCGGCGAGCCTTGCCGTCTTCCGTATCGCGTTCGGCGTCGCGATGATCGTCAACTGTCTGCTCTACCTGCCGGTACTCGTCGGCCAGTACTACGTCGAGCCCGACATCCACTTCCCGTACGGGCCGATCACCTTCATCCCTGCGCTGCCTGGTTCGGGCATCTACTTCGTGTACGCCGCGACGATGGTGATGGGGGCACTCGTCGCGCTCGGCATCTGGTACCGCCCGGCGATGGCGACGTTGTTCGTGCTCACCACGTACGTGTTCCTGCTCGACTCGATGTACTACCAGAACCACGAGTACCTGATCGCACTGCTGTCCTTCCTGATGATCTTCCTGCCGCTCGACCGGAAGTGGTCGGTTCGTGCCCGGCGACACCCGGACCACGGATCCGACACCGTGCCGGCGTGGGTGCTGTGGTTGCTGCGCTTCCAGATCGGCATCCCGTACTTCTTCGGCGGCGTCGCGAAGCTCAACAGTGATTGGCTCCGCGGTGAACCGTTGCGTACGTGGCTCGCGGCGCGCACCGAGATCGAGCCGATCAACACGATCTTGAGCAACAGCGGTGTCGTCTGGTTCATGGCCTACGGGGCGTTGATGCTCGACCTGGCGATCGTCTGGTTGCTCCTCTACCGGCGCACCCGGCCGGTGGCATTCGTCATCGTCACCTGCTTCCACCTCCTGAACGTCTGGCTGTTCGGGCTGTTCATCTTCCCGTGGCTGATGATCGCCGCCACGACCCTGTTCTTGGAGCCCGATTGGCCCGAACACCTCGGCCGGTGGGCACGCGCCCGCGTCCCGCGTCCCGCGCCACTCGTCACGCCGGCCGTGAACGGCGCCGCGACGCTCGGCGTCATCCCGGCGACCACATCACCCGAAGGGTCCAGACGTCGGATCCCCGCGATGCTCGCCGTCGGCCTCCTCGTGTGGGCGTCGATCCAGGTCGCGCTGCCGCTGCGTCACTTCGCCATCGCCGGGGATCCGAGCTGGACCGAGCAAGCCCACCGGTTCGCCTGGCACATGAAGCTGCGCGCCAAGCAGGGCTCGGTCACGTTCTACGTCACGTCCGGCGATCGGACCTGGCAGGTCGACCATCGCGACCTCCTCGCGCCGAAGCAGGCCGGTCGTCTGGCCGGGAACCCCGAGCGGATCGCGTACTTCGCCCGCTACCTCTCCAAGCAATACGACGGTGCCGAGGTGCGCGCCGAAACATCCGTGTCACTCAACGGCCGCGCGCCGCAGCCGATCGTCGACCCGACCGTCGATCTCGCCAGGGTGCCCTGGTTCGAGTTCGGAGCGTCATCGTGGATCATCGACCTCTACCAGCCGCTTCCCCCCACGCAGGATCCATTGGAGCTGCGCTGAAGGTTGCTGCCGACAACATGCGCCAGGTGTCCCGATAGGCTTGTGGCCACTATGGCCATGGACCACGACACGATGATCAATCCTCCGATCGAGAAGCTGCTCGATACGGTCGATTCGAAGTTCTCCCTGGTCACGCTGGCTGCCCGCCGGGCGCGCAACATCAACTCGTACTTCAACCAGCTGGGTGACGGCCTCGGCCACATGATCCCCCCGCAGGTGTCGTCGGTGTCGCGCAAGCCGCTCTCCATCGGTTTCGAGGAGATCGCCCAGCACAAGATCGTCTGGACCGAGGCGCCGGACGAGCCCGAGTTCGACCCCGAAGCCGAGGCCCAGGCCATGGCCGACGCGGCGGGCGAGGGCTTCCTCGTCGCCGATCCCGAGACCGTCTGAGCCCGAGAACAGCCGAGCTGGCGCCGGGCACGAGCTGATCCCCATGTCGAGCGAGCTCGCGGGGAAGCGCATCGTTCTCGGCGTGACGGGCGGTATCGCCGCCTACAAGGCCATCGAGGTGTGCCGCCGGCTCGTCGATGCCGGCGCCCACGTCGTGCCGATCATGACCGCCGGCGCCGAGCGGTTCATCGGGCGGACCACGCTCAGCGCCCTGGCCTCCGAGCCGGTGCAGACCGAGCTGTGGGACAACACCACCACCCCGATCCCGCACACGAAGATCGGCCAGGGAGCCGACCTGATCGTCGTGGCGCCGGCCACCGCCCGCGTCCTGGCCGCTTACCGGATGGGCCTGTCGACCGACCTGCTCACCAACACGCTCATTGCCACCCGGGCTCCGGTCGTGGTGTGTCCCGCCATGCACACCGAGATGTGGGAGCACCCGAGCGTCGTCGACAACGTCGCCGTGCTGCGCGACCGGGGAGTCCACGTGGTCGAGCCCGCCGTCGGGCGTTTGGCCGGCGGCGACTCGGGGGCAGGGCGCCTGGCCGACCCGGAGCTGATCGTCGCCGAGGTCGTCCGAGTCCTCGGGCCGCGCGACCTCGCCGGCGTGCGCCTCGCCGTGTCGGCCGGAGGCACCCGCGAGCCGATCGATGCGGTGCGGGTGATCGCCAACCGCAGCTCGGGCAAGCAGGGCTACGCCGTCGCGGCCGAAGCCGCGGCCCGCGGCGCCGAGGTCACGATCGTGTCGACCGTCGGCCTGCCGACGCCGGCGGGCGTCACGGTGCGCCGGGTCGAGACCGCGGCCGAGATGGAAACGGCGATGCAACTGGCCGCCGACGATCACGATGTGATCGTGATGGCCGCCGCCGTCGCCGACTTCCGGCCGGCAACCGTCGCCGACAGCAAGCTGAAGAAGCGCGACGGCGTGCCGGAGATCGTGTTGGAGCCGACGCCCGACATCCTCGCCGGCCTCGGCGCCCGCAAGCGGCCGGGCCAGGTGCTGGTTGGCTTCGCCGCCGAGACCGACGACCTCCTCGCCAACGCCACCGCCAAGTTGGTGTCCAAGCGCCTCGATCTGCTCGTCGCCAACGACGTCGCGAAGCCAGGAGTTGGCTTCGAACACGACACCAATGCGGTTACATTGTTGCGGCCCGACGCGGAGCCTGTCGAGATCGACCTCGCCGACAAGCGAGATGTCGCCCGGGCCGTCATCGACGCCATCGTCGCCATACGTACACGACCCTGACAGGACAGCGGACAACATCACCATGACCACGTACACCTTCACCTCCGAGAGCGTCACCGAGGGCCACCCCGACAAGATGGCCGACCAGGTCTCCGACGCGGTGCTCGATGCGATCCTCGCCGAAGACCCGAACGGCCGGGTCGCCTGCGAGACCATGCTCACGACCGGCTTGTGCGTGGTCGCCGGCGAGATCACGACCGACGCCTACGTGGAGATCCCGAAGATTGCCCGCGAGACGATCAACTCGATCGGCTACGACAACGCGTTGTACGGCTTCGACGGCAACACCTGCGGCGTGATCGTGTCGATCGACGAACAGAGCCCCGACATCGCCCAGGGCGTCGATGTGAGCGAAGAGGTCCGCGCCGGTTCAGCCGCCGAGGACCGCATCGAGGCGCAGGGTGCCGGTGACCAGGGGATGATGTTCGGCTACGCCTGCAACGAGACCGACGATCTCATGCCGCTGCCGATCTGGACCGCGCACCGCCTGGCCGAGCGTCTCGCCGAGGTCCGCAAGTCGGGTCAGGTGCCGTATCTGCGTCCCGACGGCAAGACCCAGGTGACGTTCCGCTACGAGCACGGCCGTCCCGTCGCCCTGCTCGGCGTGCTGATCAGCACGCAGCACCAGGAGGGCGTCGACCGCGACACGGTGATCCGTCCCGACCTGATCGACCAGGTGATCCGCCCGATCGTGCCCGAGCAGTTCGCCGACGACGAGTACGACATCTACGTCA
>CAZYWK010000002.1:0-37304 GCA_964651825.1 uncultured Ilumatobacteraceae bacterium
CCCCGAACGAACGGGCCCGCCCTCGCCGTGGGCGACAATGAGTGGATGGACGAAGGATCTTCACTTGACGCTGCCCGCCAGAAGCGACGGGAGGTGCTCGGTGACGCGTACGTCGACAGCCAGGCCGCGGACCCCGACCCGACGATGCGGGAGTTCCAGGACTTCGTCACGGCCACGGCTTGGGGAACGTGGGCGCGCGAGGGAGCATTGAGCACGCGCGACCGCAGCCTTGTCGTGCTCGCCATGACGGCGGCCCTCGGCCGGATGGAGGAGTTCCGGCTCCACGTCGGCGCCAGCCCGCGGGCTGGCGTGACCGCCGCCGAGCTTGACGATCTGCTCTTCATGATCGGCGCGTACTGCGGGGCCCCGGCGGGTGTGTCGGCCAAGCGAGTGCTCGCGGAAGTCCGGGCCGACGATCGCGCCGGCGGATCTCGGCCGTGACGGTGATCGGCTTCGTCGGCCTCGGCGACATGGGCAGCGCCCTCGCGGCCAACCTCGTCGGCGCCGGCCACGCCGTGGTCACCCACGACATCGCCGGTCCCGCCCGCAACCCGGACGGGGCGACGTTCTTCGCCGAGCTCGAGGCACTGGCCGGGCGGGCGTCCATCGTCGTGCTCAGCCTCCCCGACGGCGCCGTCAGCGAGTCGGTGATCCGAGCGATCCTCACCGCGCCCGAGCGAGCGGTCGAGCAGATCGTCGACACCTCGACCGTCGGTCTCGCCGCCACCGAGGCGATCGGGGCGCTGCTCGGCGCGGCCGACGTCGGCTACGTCGATGCGCCGGTGTCGGGCGGTGCGGCGGGGGCGCGGGCCCGGACCCTGGCCGTGATGTACTCGGGTGACCCTGCGGCGTGCGCGGCCGTGGAGCCGGTGCTGGCCGGGTTGAGCGATCGCCGCTACCACGTCGGCGATCGGGCCGGTCTGGCGCAGGCGCTCAAGCTCGCCAACAACTTCCTCGCGGCGACGACGCTCGCGGCGACGAGCGAGGCGATTGCGTTCGGCACGTCCGTCGGCCTCGACATGGCGACGATGCTCGACGTGCTGAACGCGTCGAGCGGGCAGAGCGCGGCCAGCAGCGACAAGTTTCCCCGCCATGTCCTGCCCGGTACCTATTCGTCGGGCTTCCTCAACACGCTGATGGCGAAGGACGTGCGGCTCTACCTGGAGGCGGCGGACTCACGAGAGGGGCCGGCGAGCGTCGCGGAGGCGACCGTCGACGTGTGGACCCGGTTCGCCGACGCTGAGCCCGGGGTCGACTTCACCCGCATCTATCCCTTCAGCCGAGCGCGAGGTAGGCCGACGGGTCGCCCGTGACGAGCTCGCTCTCGCGCCCGTCGAGGGCGCGGGCGGCGTCGCCGACCAGGGTGACCCGCTGCACCTTGCGCGGTTGGTCGCCATAGTCGTCGATGGCGTAGTGCTGCGTGGCCTGGTTGTCCCAGATCGCCACATCGCCCTGCGTCCAGCGCCAGCGCACCGTGTTCTCGGGGCGGGTGACGTGCGACTGGAGGAGCCGCACGAGGTCGGACGACTCCTGCGACGACAGGCCCTCGATGCGCCGGACGAACCCGCCGAGCAACAGCGATGGTCGTCCCGACCGCGGGTGCACGCGCACGACCGGATGCCGGGCCTCGAAGCGTTCCGAGTGGAACGCGGACGTGTACGACGTGCCGGCGGTGGTGATCGATCCGTAATCCGAGGCGTTGCTGTGGATCGCCCATGCCCGATCAGCGATCGCCTGGAGATGCTCGGGCAGGTCGGCGTAGGCGGCTTCGGTGTTGGCCCACAGCGTGTCGCCGCCGACCGGGGGGATCAGCACGGCATTGAGGATCGACGCGCGCGGCGGCCGGTGCACGAACGTGACGTCGGTGTGCCACACGTTGGCGCGGGCGCCCTTCGACGAGTCGAGTTCGAACACGTCGGTATGACCGGGCAGTGACGGCACGGTCGGGTGGGCGGTGGTCACCGGGCCGAGGCGTTCGGCGAACGCGAGGTGCGAGTCGGCAGCGAGGTGTTGACCGCGGAAGAAGAGCACCTTGTGGGCGACGAGCGCGGCCTCGATGGCGCCGATCGTGTCGTCGTCGAGGTCGCCACCGAGCCGGACGCCGTGCACGACCGCGCCGATCCGCCCGGTCAGCTGTTCGAGCTCCAGCGTGCGAGTGGCGCCGGCGACCTGGGTGCGCAGCGGGTCGGCGTCGAGGGTGAGGGTCATCGGCAGCATCCTAATCCCGACCCACATAGTCGACAATGTCGGGATGGCAGGGCGAGGGCCGGTTGGTCCGGGGCGGAGGCGTGCCATGCTGACCGGGTGACCCCCGCCGACTCCGAACGCCGAACCTTCGATCACGACCGAGCCGAGGCCGCGGTCCGCGAACTGCTCGCGGCGATCGGGGAGGACCCGAGTCGCGACGGGCTGCTGGCTACCCCCGGTCGCGTCGCACGAATGCTGGCCGAGGTCACCGTCGGCCTCGAGTCCGACCCGGCCGATCACCTGCGCACGGTGTTCGAAGCGGGCCACGACGAGATCGTGCTCGTGCGCGACATCAGCTTCTCGTCGATGTGTGAGCACCACATGCTGCCGTTCATCGGCCGAGCGCACGTCGGGTACATCCCCGGCCCGACCGGTCACGTCACGGGCTTGTCCAAGATCGCCCGCTTGGTCGACGGGTATGCCAAGCGCCTCCAGGTGCAGGAGCGACTCACGACACAGATCGCCGGCGCCATCGAGCGGACGCTCGAACCCCGCGGCGTGATCGTGGTGCTCGAAGCCGAACACCTGTGCATGTCGATCCGCGGCGTCCAGAAGCCCGGTGCGTCGACGGTGACGTCGGCGGTGCGCGGCCAGTTCCGTGACGATCCGCGGTCGCGGTCCGAGGCGATGAGCCTCATCACGAGCCATCTGCCGCGATGACGCCCCGGCCGGCGGTCGTCGTCGGCGCGACGTGGGACGACTACCTGACGTTCGTCGAGGGCGATGAGCCCGGCGGACACGTGACGGCGGTGGCCTGGGTGTTCGATCCGGTCAGCCGGTCGGTCCTGCTGGTGGAGCACCGCACGCTGGGATGGTCGTGCCCCGGTGGCCACCTCGAACCGGGCGAGACGGCGCTCGACGCCGCGGTGCGCGAACTGGCGGAGGAGACGGGTCTTCACCTGGCGCCGGTCGACAGCGAACCGTTCGCCCTGACCCGCACCGGTGTCTGCTCGAGATCGGCCACGCGCGGCGACGACCACTGGTCGCTCGGCTACCGGTTCCACGGTTCCATCGAGGACCGGCTCGACGCGGAACCCGGTCAGCCGGCCGGCTGGTTCCCGGCCTCTGATCTCCCGTTCCCCCGGTCCGCCGACATCGACGCCGTCGTCGCCCACCTCGCCCGCACCGACCGGCGCTGACGCCCACCCCGTTCGTCCGGCCACGTCCCCGACGAACGAGGCGCGGCTGGGTCAGCGGCGGCCGGAGGCGCCGACGTCGAGGATCGGACGCTCGAAGGCGAACGGGTTTTCCGGCCACGTGATGCCGTCGGCCAGATCGGCGAGGCGCCGCCCGATCTCGGGGACGAACTTGAACCCGTGGCCGCTGAAGCCGAGGCCGATCACGACCGGACCAGAGCGGTCCATCACGAACATGTCGTCCGGGTAGCCGGCGTACAGGCACGTCGTCGAGTCGAGCGGCGTCGGGTCGACCGCAGGCAGCCGCCGTTCCACCCAGTCGAGCAAGCGCGCCCACGACTCGGGTTCGAGCGAACCGGCCGGTCGATCGGGATCGATCTCCCGACCCGTGTGGTGCTCGCCGACCTTGAGCAGACCGTCGGGCGTGCACAGCCCGTACGCCGCGGGCTCCTCGCGGAACACGAAGGTCGGGAACGGCAGGTCGTGGCGGGGCGGATCGCGGAAGGCGAAGAAGCCGACCTGCTCCTGGGTGACACGCAACGGTGGGAGCGCGATGGCCTCGCCGAGGGCTTCGGCGATCCATGGCGATGCTCCCCACGCGCCAACCGTGACGAGACAGACCGTGGCCCGGGTCCGGCCGCTGCGATGGTGAACGATCACGCCGTCGTGTTCCAACAACTCGATGCGATCGGTGGCGTCGTCGGCGCGTATGTCGGCGCCCGACATGGAGGCGAGGCGCCGCAGCTCGATGAGCGCCTGCTCGGCGTTGACGGTCGACGCGATGGGGTGATGAAGGACGTCGCCGTCGAAGCGGAACCACGGCCGGCCGACATCGGAAGCGAACCGGACCCTCGCCTCGGCAGCCGTCAGTCGCTCCATCGTGACTCCTGCTGCCGCGCCTTCGCGGGCCAGCATGTCGAGTTCGGCGGGCGAGCCGGTGTCGATGCCACCGGTATTCGTCAGCAGGGTCGTGCCCGAGTCGTGTTCCAGCCTCCGCCACCCTTCGATCGAGTCGAGCGCGAGCCGGACATGGACCGGGTCGGCGTACGCGGTGCGCACGATGCGCTCGGTCCCGTGCGACGACCCACGGGTGTGTCCGTGTTCGAACCGGTCGAGCCCGATCACGCTGCGCCCGCGCCGGGCGAGCTCGTGCGCCGCGGCCAGACCAGCCGCGCCGCATCCGATGACGACCACGTCCACAACCTGCGCCGCGTCCGCGAGATCGTCGGGGCGCGCGTCGAACATGCCAGCGAACGTACCGGCCCCGATGCTGGCTCGACGCCGGCACAGCGGTCATCGCCCGATCAGCCGGCTGAGCGGCACATCCCGACGGGCCGGCCGACAGGTCTGGGGATCAGGCGGCTGGTGCGGGGAGCTCCGCGGTGACGTCGACCCGGGCGGCGTCGAAGCTCAGATGGCCGGCGATGGGGAGGCTCTCGGGAAGCGGGTCGTCGTAGCTCCAGGCGACGTCAGGGATCACCGCGTCGCCGATGACCGCCGACCAGTAGGAGCACCAACCCTTGTAGTTGCAATACGTGACGGTGTCGCTCGGAATGAGCTGGTCCATCCGCACGTGTGACCGGGCGACGTACAGCCGCGGGTCGAGCGATGTCTCGAACAGGATGACGGTGTCGTCGGTGTCGACGAGCACGATCGGCGACGCGGGGTCGCCGACCGCGACGCGCAGACGTCGCGCCACCGGACGGCAGTCGACGCGGTGGTACGGGTTCGGTGGGTAGTGGACCAACTGGCGACCCTCCTCGAACCATTCGTCGACCGCGGTCCACGGGACGTGCACGTACCCCGGCGCCTCGAGGACCGGCGTGCTCGCCAGCCCCTCTGCCACCGCGGCCGGGAACGCGTAGGCCAGCGACGAGCCGGCCCGGTGCACCAGCAACGCCGCCTCGGTGTCGATCACCGTCCGCCCGCCGAGGTCGGCCCGGATCCGCCGCGGATGTGGCTCGATGTACACCACACCCCCGGAGGGCAACGGCGGGATCGACCATCCGGCGGGATCGGTACCGAACGGGCCACGGGCGGCGGTGAGGCTCACAGCGACGTCCGATGATCCACCGAGTGCGCCGGATCGCCGAACCCGCGCACCATGGCTTCGACCGTGAACGACGCGACGAGCTGGCGATCCTCGTCGTACACGCGGCACTCGGAATGGGTCATGCCGGCGCCGGCGAACGTCGATCGATGGTGGTACAGCATCCAGTGGTCGGCGCGGATGTCGGCGTGGATCGACAGCGAGATCTCGTTGATCGCGGTCGACAACGTGCGGTGGGCTGCCGCCTGGCCGATGCCGGCATGGGGGCGCATCGCAGCGGCGATCGACATGTGACCGGTGAACTGGGCGAGCAGGCCGGCGTGGGCCGGCTGGTCGGCGTCGACGTCCGGGAAGCGGACCCACGCCGCGATCTCCGGTGGGCCGACCGGGGCGTCGGGGTCGTTGGTGTAGGCATCGTCGACGACTCGGATGTCGCGGCCGGTGACCGACATGTCGACGTGGGTCGAGTCGTGCGGTCCCGGCACGCCGGGCGCCGGATCACTGTGGCGGATGAGGTCGTCGGCGGTCGCGTCGAGCAGCAGCGTGCCGAACGCGCAGGTCCGGCCACCCTGGGTCACTGCGGAACGCACGGCGGTGAAGGTGCGCCCGTTGGCCACCTCGTCGAGCTCGAGCTCGTACGGCACCCGGTCGTCGACGGGGCGGGCGAAGATCATCGAGGCCGACACCACCCGCCGTCCACCAGCCCGCCGGGATGCGAGCGTGAGCGCCTGGCCGAGGAGCTGGCTGCCCTCGACCACCGGCCGGTTCCAGTCGCTGCGGGGAGAGCTGACGTATCGGTGCTCGCCGTCCGGGGTCATCGCCAGCAGGTCGACCATGTCGCCGGCGTCGCCCCAGTTGGGGAAGCGGATCGTGGTCTCGTCACCGCCCGCTTCCTGGACCAGTTCGACCCGGACGTCGTGGGCGTCGGGATCGAACGACACGTGTCCGGCCAGCTCGTCGGTGCCCGTCCGCCACGCCTCCGGTGACGCGTCGAGCACATCAGCGCCCACATCGGCACGGGGCAGCCACAGCTCGGGCGCCTCACCGTGGCGGTCGACCCGGATGGCGCCGCGGGATTCGGCGATCACCCGACCGGCGAGGATCACGCGGGCGGGATACGGGAGCGGGGTGGGTTCGGACATGACGGGCGTGGCCTTCCGGGTGGCGATCGATCGATGGATGAGTTGGCAAGGTACCAACTTCGATGTCAGTATCAGGGAAGCGGATCCAGTTCGGAGGAGTGCCCATGAAGGTCGTCGTGAACATGATGCAGTGCGAGAGCAATGCCATCTGCGCCGGCATCGTTCCGGAGGTCTTCGAGCTCAACGACGACGACCTGCTGATCGTCCTCGACGAGCACCCCGACGAGGCGCTGCGCGAGCGGCTCGAACAGGCCGTCCGCAACTGCCCGAAGCAGGCCATCAGCCTCGAGGACTGACCGACGAACCCGGGATCACCGATCGCCGACCCGACCCAGATCGGCTCCGAGCGCTAGCTTCACGGCCGATCGAAGGGGGATCGAGATGGAAGTGACCGCCAACCCGACTGCCGCGGGGTTCGACGCCGAGCGGCTGGAGCGGATCGACGCGCACTTCGGCGCGGCGTACGTCGAGCCCGGCAAGATCGCCGGCTACCAGATCCTCGTCGGGCGCCACGGCCACGTCGCCCACCGATCGAGCGGCGGCACGCTCGACCTCGAGACCGGTGAGGCACTCCACGACCAGACGATCTGGCGCTGGTACTCGATGACCAAGCCGGTCACCGCCGTTGCGCTGTTATCACTTGTCGAGCGGGCGAAGGTGAAGCTGACCGACCCGATCCACCGCTTCCTGCCGGAGTGGCGCGGCGCCAAGGTGAGCGTGCCGCGTGGCGACGGCACGTTCGAACTGGTCGACGCCGACCGCCCGATCAGCGTGAAGCACGCGCTCATGCACATGACCGGCATCGGGCCGGGTCCCGAAGGCGCACGCCTCGACCTCCAGAAGCTCGTCGAAGGCGGCTCGGGCCGGTCGATGGCGGCCGAAACCACGCTGGCCGACCTCAGCGAGCTGCTCGCCACCGAGCCGTTGCGCTTCCACCCGGGCACGCAGTGGTTCTACTCGTGGTCGTCCGACATCTGTGCCCGCCTCGTCGAGGTCATCGCGGAGGAGCAATTCGGGGCGTACCTCCAGCGGACGATCTTCGACCCACTCGGCATGGACAGCACCGGCTTCCACGTCGCGGGCTCCGACGCGCACCGCGTGTCGTCGCTCTACGGTCGCGGCGCCGACAAGCGGGTACGCCTGATCGACGACCGCGTCAAGGAACGCCTATGCCGCGTCCCGGCGATGCAGTCGGGCGGCGGGGGTCTGGTCGGCACGCTCGACGACTACGCCAGGTTCTGCCAGATGCTCACCGCCGGTGGGACGCTCGACGGCGCCCGCATCCTCGGCCGCCCGACCGTCGAGCTGATGCGCACGAACCACCTGCCGGGCGGCGGCCAGCTCCGCGACTTCGCCCTACCCGGCGGCTACGGCGAGGTCGGCTTCGACGGCAACGGATTCGGGCTCCAGGTGGCCGTCGGGCTCGGGCCGGCCGAGACCGCAGGCGTCGGCCCGGCCGGCGACTTCATGTGGGGCGGTGCCGCGTCGACCGCGTTCTGGATCGACCCCACCGAGGACCTGTATGCGATCTTCATGACCCAGCTCATGCCGAGCGGCGCCTACGACTTCCGCGGTCAGCTGCGCTCCCTCGTGTACGCGGCGATCGCCGACTGACGCCTGCACGGGTTGCGCCACCGCGTGCAGGTTCCTACGGTGGGCCCGTCGAAAGGGCCCGTCATGACCAGTCTCCCGAACCGTCCGCACACGGCGCTGATCGTCGTCGACGTCCAGAACGGCGTCGTTGCCGAGGCGCACCAGCGCGACGAAGTGATCGGCAACATCAGCGCGCTGGTCGACAAGGCCAGGGCGCAGAGCGTTGCGGTCGTGTGGGTCCAGCACTCCAGCGACGAACTCGTCGAAGGCAGCGATGCGTGGCAGTACGTGCCGGAGCTCGAACGTCTCGGCTCCGAGCCCGTGGTCCACAAGATCTACGGCGATTCGTTCGAGGCGACGACGCTCGAATCGGAACTGGCCGCGCGCGGCGTCGGCCGGGTGGTGGTCGCCGGCGCCCAGACCGATGCCTGTGTCCGGGCGACGCTGCACGGCGCGTTCGTCCGTGGCTACGACACCACGTTGGTCGGCGACGCGCACACCACCGAGGACTTCACGTCGTACGGCATGCCCCCGCCCGACAAGGTGATCGCCCACACCAACATGTACTGGACGTGGCAGGAGGCACCCGACCGCACCGCTGCCGTGGTCGACACCGCCGACATCGAGTTCTGACAACCGATTGCGCGGGGTGGCCAGTCCGTGCTTGACTCCGGCCATGACCGAAGCCAATGACACCGCCGGCGAATCGACCGAGGAAGAGCTCGACGTGACGATCGATCAGGTCGTCGAGACAGGACTCATCGATGTCGACGGCGATGGCACCATCGACGTGGTGACCGAAACGACGACCACCACCATCGATGTCGACGGCGACGGAGTGCCCGACATCGTCGAGGTGACGACCACGACCGCCTACGACCTCGACGGTGACGGTGTGCCCGACGTCGTCGAGTCGGCCACGGTGACGGGCGTGGACGTCGACGGTGACGGCGAGTTCAGCGACGACGAGATCACGATCGAGGGTGCGGTGGCTGTCAGCGACGAGCTCGCCGCCGAACTCGAAGCCGCCGACGAGTGAACTGAGGTCGGCCCCGCTCAGCGGGCGCGCTCGTGGGCGTCGTGGCCGGTGCGGTCGAAGATCGTGATGATCTCGACCGGACCGTCCTGAGCCTGCATCGAGTGCGGTGTCATGGTGGAGAACTCGGCGGCTTCGCCTTCGCGGACGAGGATCGTGCGCTCGCCGAGCGTGAGGCGCACCGCGCCGCTGAGGACGAAGAACCAGTCGTGGCCGGGATGGACACGTGGATCCGGCGGCTCGTCCGTCGGTTCGATCCGCCACTTCGCGGCGATCACCGTGCTCGTGGAATCGGGGCGTGTGAGTGGCCAGATCGTCCGGCCGGCCTCCTCGTTGGGTACGGGTTTGATGACGACGTCGTCGTGAACGGCGGTGTCGAGGAGCGACGCCACGTCGACACCGAGCGCGGTGCAGAGCGGCAGGAGCACGTCGAGGCCGATCGTGCGGTGCCCGGTCTCGATCCGGCTCAGCGTCGACGCGCTCAGGTGCGTGCGCGAGGCGAGTTCGTCGAGCGACCAGCCCCGCGCGCTCCGAAGCGCTCGCAGCCGAGCACGGACGAGGGATTCGACGTCACCGCGAGGCGGTTCTGCATCGTGAGAAAGGCCGGTCATGCCGACCACCCTGGCAGGTGCTTGCGAATTCCGCAACCTTGCATGCGGAACGTGGGTTGTTCGGTACCGTCGTCGACATGCCAGGAACCGACCAGCAGGACCTCCAATCGTTCGACGTGATCGTGATCGGCGGGAGCGCCGCTGGGCTCAGCGCGGCGCTCGCGCTGGGTCGCTCGCGCCGATCCGTTCTCGTGATCGACGCCGGCGCGCCCCGCAACGCGCCCGCTGCCCACATGCACGGTGTCCTCGGCCACGACGGGCTCCCACCGTCGGAGTTCGTGGCTCTCGGCCGCGCGGAGGTCGCCAGGTACGGCGTCGAGCTCGTGGAGGGAGTCGCCGTCGATGCTCGCCGCGGTGACGACGAGTCCTTCGAGGTCGACCTGGCCGACGGGACCACGCGTCGGGCACGGCGACTCGTTGTGGCGACCGGAGCGACCGACGAGCTCCCGGAGATCACCAACCTCCGTTCGCGGTGGGGCGCCGACGTCATCCACTGCCCGTACTGTCACGGCTGGGAGGTGCGTGACACCCGCATCGCGGTGATCTCCACCGGTCCCATGGGTGTTCACCAGGCCACCCTGTTCCGCCAGTGGTCCGACGACGTGACCCTGATCGTGCACACCGGTCCGCTGCCCACCCCGGACCAGGTACGTCGGCTCGGCGCCCGCGGCGTGCGGATCGTCGAGGGCATCGTGCGTGAGGTGGACGTGGCCGATGACCGGATCACCGGCGTGTGCTTGGACGACGACACGCGCCTGGACGTCGACACCGTGGTCGTCGGGCCGCGCGTCGTCGCGCACTCGCCGGTGCTCGACGCGCTCGGGGTCGCTCGTGTGCCGAGCCCGCGGGGCGAGGAGTTCGCCCTGGGCTACGAGGTCGACCCGATGGGCCAGACCTCGGTCGCGGGCGTCTGGGCCGCCGGCAACGTCGTCGACGCCTTCGCCACCGTCCCGGCGGCGGTCGCGAGCGGCTATCAGACCGGCGCGGTGCTGAACGCCGACCTGATCGAGGACGACACCGACCGTGTCCTGGCTGCACTCACGTCGCACGATCATCCTCACTCCCACGAGCACTCTCACGATCACTCGCGCGCAGACGGTCACGTGCACGGGGGTCTGCTGCACGCCGACGATCTGGCCGACGACGTTGAACCACCCGTGTTCGACCAGGCGTTCTGGGATTCCCGCTACGAGGCGGCCGACCAGATCTGGAGTGGCAACGCCAACCCGCAGCTCGTGGCCGAGGTCGCCGATCTACGGCCCGGCCGAGCGCTCGACGTCGGAGCCGGCGAAGGCGCCGACGCCATCTGGCTCGCCGAACGGGGCTGGACGGTCGAGGCGGTCGACATCTCACCCGTCGCGCTCGAACGCGGCCGACGTCAGGCCGAACCACTCGGCCCGGAGATCGCTGGTCGGATCACGTGGCGCGCTGCTGACGTCCTCACCGACCCGCTCGGGCCCGACACGTACGACCTGGTGTCGCTCCAGTTCATGCAGTTCGATCTCGCCGAACGCACCGGGCTGTTCGAACGTGCCGTCGCCGCGGTGGCGCCGGGCGGCACCCTGCTGATCGTCGGGCACCATCCGTCTGTTCTGCATGGCGGTCTCGGACCGGAGCACATGGCGGAGCGCTTCTACACCGCCGACGAGATCGTCGAGCTCCTCGACGACGACTGGACAGTGGTGACGGCCGAGGCCCGCCCGCGCACGATGAACGTCGAGGGTGCCGAGACGACGATTCACGACACCGTGCTCCACGCCCAGCGCCGCTGACCCGCGCGCCGTGACCCGCGCCAAGTCCGCGATCCCGGCCGGGCCCGACGAGGTCACGCCGGCTCTACGCTCGGCCCCGTGAGCATCACGGTCGCGGCGAACCACGAACCTGACCTGCACCCGTGGAACGCCGGCTTCGAGTGGACCGATCACGCCGGTCCGTTCCGGCGCCTCACCCCGGAGCAGGTGACCCAGTTCGACGAGCTCGGCTTCGTCGTGCTCGAGGACCAGTTCACCGACGACGAGCTCGCTCCCGTCATCGCGGCGACCGACGTTCGCCAGGCCGAGGCCGAGCGGATGCTCGCCACGATGGAGGGGGAGCGGTTCTCGATCGCCGAGCGGGGCGCGATCAGCTTCGGACTGTTCCCGGTGCTCACCGACGAGGTGGCTCGCCGCTTCGCCACACACCCGGTGTTCGTCGATCTGTGCCACGACCTGATCGGCCCCGACGTCCGGCTGTACCACGACCAGGCCGTGTACAAGTACCCCGAGAAACCGCGCCGGTTCCCGTGGCACCAGGACAACGGCTACACGTTCGTCGAGCCGCAGCAGTACCTCACCTGTTGGGTCGCGCTCACCGACGCCACGGTCGACAACGGGTGCCCACAGATCGTGCCAGGGCTCCATCGCCTCGGGACGCTGCGCCACCACTTCACCGACCCGCTCGGCTGGGAGATCTTCGAGGAGCACCCCGACGCCGTCGCCGCACCGGTCGGCAGGGGCGGGATCGTGGTGTTCTCGTCGCTGTCGCCGCATCTCACCGGCCCGAACACGACCGATGCGGTGCGCAAGGCCTACATCCTCCAGTACGCCCCCGATGGGGCCAGGGCGCTGCGCGGTGACATCGACCACCCGCCGTCGTCGAGCGAACCGGCCGACGACCCCGCCCGGCAGTTCCCCGTCCTCGTCGCCGGTGCCCCGGCGTAGGCGACGGGTTCACTCGGTCGCCGCGGGCGAGAGGCCGGAGGTCGGGGTGCCGAGTTCGGCGGCCGCGAAGCGCCAGAACGCGACGGCCCGCCCGCCCGTCGACGGGCCGACCGGCGTCGCCGCCGGCGCGTACCGGCAGCGCACGATGCCCTCGCCCGCCGTGACTGAGCCGGCGATCGCCGCCCGGTCGTCATCGTCGTTCGCCCAACGCCAGCTCCCCGCACCAAACACGACGGGGCGCTCGGTGACGGCGACCGGCGAGCTCAGCCCCGGCTTCCACGTACCCCCGGCACGATGCGCATCGGCCACCACGACGAGCTCGCGTTCGAGCTCGGCAGCATTGATCCCGAGCGGCCGGCCCGATCCGATCACCTCGTTGATCAGCAGGATCGGTACGTCACCGCCGGCGCGGGCGATCGTGTTGACCCCCGCCCCGAACCGCGGATTGAGCTCGGTCGGCCAGAAGCCGTCCGGAGCGGCGACACCGTCGACGGTGAACGTGCCCTTGAAGCCGACCTCGGCACGCAGCTGCTCGCCGACACGCCGGGCGACGGCGACCATCTGCGCGCGGATCGCGTCCGACGGGTCCCAGAACGTCGCGCATCCCGCGTAGAAGAACTCGCGCGAGCCGTCGTCGAGCACTCGCCGGAGCACGACCATCTCGACGGGTCGCAGCACCGCGACCCCGTCGGGGAGCACGATCCCGTGGATCGAGCACGGGACACCGTCGATGAACGGCATCACCCGTACGCGGTCGCAGTGACCGGCGAGCGTCGCACGGGCCTGCACCGCTGACGGCTCGTCGGCCACCCATCGCGTGTGCTCGGCTCCGCCGTGGAACCCGTCGCGGGCGTCGGCGGCCCAGACCGTTCCGTGCCCCCGGTCGAGCGACGGCGCCGCTTCCGCGGCATCGGCCAGCGGCACGACGACGGACGGTTGACGGTCGACGCCGGCACGATCCCAGAACGCGTCGATGACGACCTTGTCCTCGAGCGCGACCCATTCGGGGCGGCGGTGGGCGAGGAACGGGCGGCCGTCGAGGTGTGCGGCGGTGTTGAGGAACGTGCCGATGACGACGGCCGTGCGGTCGGGATCGAATGAGGTCACCGCCGCAACCACTTCGGGTGGCGGCTCCTCGAGCGCGCGGTTCGAGAAGTGGATCCGTTCCATCAACGCCAAGCCGGGTGGAGGCGTCACCACGACGGTCGGCCCGGCGGGTAGTGGGCCGACACCCGTGCCCTCGGTCGCGACGACGAGCACGTCGGCGACACCGGCGTCGTGCAAGCTCGGGAGGCGCTCGGTCCAGGCTGCGGCCACCGACCCGGCGAGGATGACGCGTCGCCCTCCGACGACCGAGCGCAGCGCGCTCGCCCACCACGTGTCGCTCGCGGTCGCTCCCATGGGATCACGGTACGTGGCCATGGTCCGCTGGTCGGGGTGGATATGGTCGGATGAGACCGTCGCTAGGTTGGCGCCCATGGAGTTCAGGTCGCTCGGTCAGCTGCAGGTGTCGGTCGTCGGTCTGGGCTGCAACAACTTCGGGATGCGGCTCGACCCCGCGGCCACCAAGCTGGTCGTCGACGCCGCGCTGGACGCCGGCATCACCTACTTCGACACCGCCGAGAGCTACGGCAACGGGCAGTCCGAGGAGTACCTGGGCCAGGCGCTGAAGGGCCGTCGCGACGAGGCGGTCGTCGCCACGAAGTGGGGCCACACGATGAGCCTCGAACCCGGCGAGCGCGGGGGCGACCCCGCACAGATCCGCCGCCGCCTGGAGGCGAGTCTGGCGCGGCTCGGCACCGACCACGTCGATCACTTCCAGCTCCACCGTCCGGACCCCGAGACTCCGCTGGAGGAGACCCTCGGCTGTCTCGCCGAACTGCGTGACGAGGGCAAGCTCCGCGAGATCGGCTGCACCCACTTCACCGCCGACGAGCTGCGCCGCTCGCATGCGGCTGCCACCGACCACGCCTTGGCGCCGTACGCCTCGGTGCAGAACCACTACAGCCTGCTCCACCGCGATCCGGAGACGAACGGCGTCCTCGACGCCTGCGCCGAGCTCGGCGTGGCGTTCGTGCCGTACTTCCCGCTCGAGTCCGGCCTGCTCACCGGCAAGTTCCGCCAGGGGCAGGCGCGACCGGAAGGCACCCGGCTTGCGGCATGGGGTGATCGCGCCAAGGAGTTCATCGACGACGACAAGCTCGCCGTCGTCGAGCGGCTGATCGACTGGACGGCCGCCCGCGGGCACACACTGCTCGACCTCGCCGTCAGCTGGCACACGTCGAACGCACTGGTCGCGTCGGTGATCGCCGGCGCCACCAAGCCTGAACAGGTCACCGCCAACGTCGCCGCCGCCGGCTGGGCGCTGACGACCGCCGACCGCGCCGAGGTCGACGCGCTGATCGCCGCCTGAGCAGAGCCTCAGGGGTGGGCGAGGCGGAGGAGGGCGCCGAGGGCGGACTCGACGTAGACGTGCTCGAGGAAGGCCCGCTGCTCTGCACCGGGCCGGGAGCGCAGTTGCGAGAGCAGGTTCTGGATCCCTGAGAGCTGGAGCGAGACCGCGGCGCGCGCCGTGCGCTCGTCGATCCCGAAGTCGTCGACCGCGAGCTGGGCGAAGTACTTCACCGTCCGCCGATCCCAACCACGTCGTTCGGTGCGCACGTCCGGTTGCGTGCCGAACGTGCGCAGCGGAGCGAAGAACAACCCGTGCTCCTCGGAAGCCTCCAGCGCGGAGCGCACCAAGGCGCGCAGCTTGGCCTCGAAGCCGGCAGGCGCCGCGGTGACCACCCCGCTCATCGACCGGTTGAGACGCTCCGCCTCCCGCCGGTAGAGCGCGGCGAGCAGTTCGTCCTTGTTGGCGAAGTGCTTGTACAGCAGGGCCCGCGTGACTCCGGCGCGCTCGGCGACCGTGCCCATCGTGATCGGCGCCGTGCCGCGCTCGACGACGAGCTGCTTCGTGATGTCCAGCAACGCCTCGCGTCGCCCGTCGGCCGAGAGCCGTGCGGCGCCTTCGCGCGCTGCCTTGCGTTTCGGCATCGGGGCAGTCTGCCACGCCGCCGGTTGCACTCTGTCACCGGTTGCTGATACCGTCCGATCGGGGAACGGTGACACTTTGTCACCAGGCTATGGATCGAGCCGCACGCGGTTCGCCGACGGTTCGCAACACGAACGGAGCATGCAATGACCGACACCGCGCTGACGGAAGCGGCACACATCGACACGACGTACTCCAAGGGCCGCCCGACGCTCGACGCCGACAGCCACCTGATGGAGCTGCCCGGCTTCCTGGATGCGTACATGCCCGAGGACCTTCTCGACCGGTTGAAGGGCCGCGAGATGGCGCGTTTGGCGCCGCTGCTCGACAAGGCGACCGGCGATGCCGCGCAGCGTCAGCGTGACGACGCGGTTCGCGCGGCCGCCGAGGAACGGCTGCTGCTCGACAAGGGCTGGCTGGCGATGGGCGCCTTCGACCCGGCCGAGCGCAGCCACGTGGTCGACATGTTCGGCTTCGACGGCCAGCTCGTGTTCGCCACGTTCGCCACGGCGATGTTCATGGGCAAGGATCTCGACCTCCTGTACGCCGGCAGTTCGGCGCACAATCACGCCGTGGTCGACTTCTGCAACGACGACGCCCGACTGCTGCCCGTCGGCTTCATCCCGCTCGACGACCCCGCCCGCGCCGTCGAGCTGCTCGAGCAGGCGATCGCCATGGGGTGTGCGGCGATCCACGTGCCGTCCACGGCGGCCGGCGACCGTTCGCCGACGCACCCCGATCTCTACCCGTTCTGGGAGCTGTTGGAGGCGTCGGCCATCCCGTTCGTCCTCCACGTCGGCGGCGGCGGCCGGTTGCTCGACCGGGCGTTCCACAACAACGGCCGTCCGGTCACCGACCACCTCGGCGGCGGCGAGAACATCCGCTCGAAGGACTTCCTCGCCATCAGCAACTCGCCCGCGCTGTTCCTCGGGGTGTTGATCCTCGACGGTCTCTTCGACCGCTACCCCGGCCTGCGCGGTGGCGTGATCGAGGAGGGAGCGAGCTGGGTCGTGTCGTGGATGCACCAGCTCGACTTCGCCCAGCGCTCGTTCCGCCGCACCGAAGCACCGCTCACCGAGCTGACGTTGAAGCCGTCGGAATACGTCCACCAGAACCTCAAGTTCACGCCGTTCCCGGGCGAGCCCGTGGGCTGGATGATCGAGCAAGCCGGCGCCGACCTGTTCATGTTCTCCACCGACTTCCCGCATCCGGAGGGTGGCCGCGACCCGCTCGCCAAGTTCGAAGCGACGATGCTCGACACGTCAGAGGACACGAAGCACCGCTTCTACTACCAGAACATGGCCGAGCTCCTCGGCCCCGCCCTGGTCCCATCCCCGGTGTGACCCTCAGGCGAGCGTGACGCCGAGGGCGGCGAGCGCCTCGGTCGGGCCCCCTGTTGTAAGCAGTCGTTCGGCCTCGGCGAGCTCGGGCGCGAGATGGCGGTCAGGCCCGGCGCCGGGCACCGACGCCCGGAGCAGGTCGCGCACCGCGCCGGTGGCTGGGGCCGGTTCGAGCGGGGCCCGCAGGTCGATGGCGCGGGCGGCGCACACGTACTCGACGGCGAGGATGCGGCGGACGTTGTCGACGACCTTGCGCAGCTTGCGCACGGCGAGCCACGCCATCGACACGTGGTCCTCCTGCATGCCGGATGTCGGCAGCGAGTCGACCGACGCGGGCGCGGCGAGCCGCTTGTTCTCAGAGGCCATCGCGGCCGCCGTGTAGTGGCCGATCATCAGGCCGCTGTCGACACCGACCTCGTCGGCGAGGAACGGGGGCAGACCCTGGCTGCGGGTGCGATCCAGGATCCGGTCCATGCGGCGCTCGGCGATGGCGCCGATCTCGGCGACCGCGATGGCGAGGAAGTCGGCCGCGAAGCCGAGCGGCGCGCCGTGGAAGTTGCCACACGACTCCACTCGGCCGTCGTCGAGCACCATCGGATTGTCGATGGCGGAGGCCAGCTCGTTTTCGGCCACCCACCGGCAGTGGGCGAGCGTGTCGCGCACCGCACCGTGAACCGCTGGTGTGCAACGGATCGAGTACGCGTCCTGCACCCGGGTGTCGTCGGGCGAGGCGTGGCTCGCCACGATCGGCGAGCCGGCGAGCATCACCCGCAGGTTGGCCGCCGAGATCGCCTGGCCGGGCTGCGGCCGGAGCGCCTGGAGGTCGGCGGCGAACGGGGCGTCGGTGGCCAGCAGCGCCTCGACCGTCATCGCCGCGATCATGTCGGCCTGTTCCAGCAGCCGCTGGGCGTCGACGACCGCGAGGCAGAGCATCCCGAGGATGGCGTCGGTGCCGTTCGTGACGGCCAGGCCCTCCTTCTCGGCGAGCACGATCGGTTCCAGGCCGGCGGCAGCGAGCGCCTCGGCCGCCGGCTTCAAGGTGCCATCGTGCACGACGTCGCCCTCACCCATCAGGGCCAACGCGCCGTGGGCGAGGGGAGCGAGGTCGCCGCTCGCGCCGAGCGACCCGTACTCCGGCACGATCGGGGTGATGCCGGCGTTGAGCAGGTCGACCATCGCCTGGGCGACGATCGGGCGCGCTCCGCTGTGCCCGAGCGCGAGGGTGCGGGCCCGCAACACGACCATCGCGCGGACGACCTCGTCCTCGACCGGAGGGCCCATCCCGGCGGCGTGCGAGCGCACCAGTGCTGCTTGCAGCGCGATGCGACGGTCGGGCGGGATCGCCACGGTGGCGAGCGCGCCGAACCCCGTCGAGATGCCGTACTTGGGTTCGCCGTCGGCGAGTCGTTCGACGACAGATCGCGCGGCGGCCATCCGCTCGACCGCGTCATCGGTGAGCTCGACCCGCTCACCTCGGCGCGCGACCGCGACGACATCGTTGATCGTCACCCCACGCCCGCGCAGCTCGACCGTCATCGCCGACCACCGATCCGACCGGTCCGGGTGAGCTGAGTGGGGTGTTTCGCGCCGACCGTGTGAGGGCTGGGATGGTGGGGGCTGGGATGGTGGTGGGTGGCAGTCACGGGGTGAGGTCCTCTCCGGTTCGGTGGAGCTCGCGTTCGAGGTCGAGCCCGGTGGTCTCGAGCGCGCCCCGGTGGCGTCGCTGCTCGTCCTTCGTGAAGCGATGAGCCGGCCCGACGATCGACACCGCCACGCCGAGCGATCCGGTGCCGGTGAGCGCACGGCACATCGCCGTGATGTCGGGTTCGACCGCACCGGTCCGGGTGACCACCGTGCCCGGCTGGTCGAGCGCGGCACCGAGCGCTGAGCCGTGGAGGTCGATGTGCTGGCCGACCCAGCCGACGTGGCGGATCGCTCGCGGGCTCTCGGCCGTGGCGACGTAGGTGCCGGTGGCGCCGTCGCTGATCGCGAGGTACGCGGACTCGCCGGTCTGCGCGGCGAGGCGGTCGAGGTACGGCTGCGCGGCCCGGACGAACCGGTCGAGCGACGATCCGCCCCGGAGCGATGCGGCGAGTCGCAGGATGGTCGGGCCGGCGGAATAGTTCCCGTCGTCGTCTCGGGTCACGTAGCCACGGACTTCGAGCGCGCGCAGGTAGCGCAGCGCCGTGGTGGGCGTGAGTCCGGTCGCGCGGGCAGCGACCGTGAGGCTGCACGTGCCGGCCGCCAGGACGACCTCGAACAGATCGAGCAGCCGGCCGATCGAACGCGGCACCGCCGCGTCCGCGGACGGCTCGGACTCGAGCGTCGAGGTCACCTCCTCATCATGTCAGCAGATGACATCCAATGTCAACTGTTGACATGTCTGTCGAGGCGCGCGCACACTGCACGGCATGAGCAATTCGTTTGGTCCGATCGGCTCACCCGTCACGAACATCCGGGCGCCGCGGGGCACCGGACTAACGTGCCGGGGCTGGGGCCAGGAGGCCGCGTACCGGATGCTCCAGAACAACCTCGACCCCGAGGTGGCCGAGAACCCGGACCAGCTCGTCGTGTACGGCGGCACCGGGCGAGCCGCTCGCTCGTGGGACGCGTACCGGGCGATGCTGCACACCCTGACCACGCTCGCCGGCGACGAGACCATGCTCGTCCAGTCGGGCAAACCGGTCGGTGTCCTGCGCACGCACGAGTGGGCACCGCGGGTGCTGATCGCCAACTCGAACCTCGTGCCCGACTGGGCGAACTGGGACGAGTTCCGCCGTCTCGAACACGAGGGCCTCACGATGTACGGCCAGATGACCGCGGGGTCGTGGATCTACATCGGAACCCAGGGCATCCTCCAGGGAACCTTCGAGTGCTTCGCCGAGATCGCCCGCAAGCGGTTCGCCGGCAGCCTCGCCGGCACCCTCACGATCACCGCCGGCGCAGGTGGGATGGGCGGAGCGCAGCCCCTGGCGGTCACGATGAACGACGGCGTCGTGCTGATCGTCGACGTCGACCCGCACATGCTCCAGCGCCGCGTCGACCACCGCTACCTCGACGAGATCGCGCCCGACTACGCCACCGCGGTCCGCCGGGTCGAGGACGCGAAGGCACGACGAGTGCCGTTGTCGGTCGGACTCGTCGGCAACGCTGCCGACGTGCTCCCTCGGCTGCTCGCCGACGGTGTGGCAGCCGACATCGTCACCGACCAGACGAGCGCGCACGACCCGCTGAGCTACGTCCCCAACGACCTCACCCTCGAGGCGGCCGACGAATTGAAGCGCACCGATCCCGCCGAGTTCACCCGCCGGGCCCGCGCCGCGATGGCCATCCACTGCGCGGCGCTGGTCGGCTTTCTCGACGCCGGCGCCGAGGTGTTCGACTACGGCAACAGCCTGCGGGCCGAGGCCAAGCTCGGCGGCTTCGACCGGGCCTTCGACTACCCGGGGTTCCTGCCGGCCTACATCCGCCCGTTGTTCTGCGAGGGCAAGGGCCCGTTCCGCTGGGTCGCCCTGTCCGGTGACCCGGCCGACATCGCGGCGACCGACCGGGCGGTGCTCGACGAGTTCCCCGAGGACGAGGGTCTGCGCCGCTGGATCACGATGGCCGGCGAACGGGTGGCGTTCCAGGGCTTGCCCGCCCGGATCTGCTGGCTCGGCTACGGCGAGCGCCACCGGCTCGGCCTGCGGTTCAACGAGATGGTGCGCTCCGGCGAGCTGTCGGCGCCGATCGTGATCGGCCGCGACCACCTCGACTCTGGTTCGGTGGCGTCGCCGTATCGCGAGACCGAGGCGATGCTCGACGGCTCCGACGCGATCGCCGACTGGCCGTTGTTGAACGGCCTCGTCAACACCGCGTCCGGAGCGACCTGGGTGAGCATCCACCACGGCGGTGGCGTCGGCATCGGCCGGTCGATCCACGCCGGCCAGGTGACCGTCGCCGACGGCACCGACCTCGCGGGTGAGAAGCTGGAGCGCGTGTTGACCAACGATCCGGCGATGGGCGTGGTCCGCCACGTCGACGCCGGCTACGACCGCGCCGTCGAGGTCGCGGAGGAGCGCGGTGTGACGATCCCGATGCTCGACGCCACGCACGCGGGAGCGGAACAGTGACGATGGCGACCACGCGGTGGACGATCGAGGGCGACTACGAGACCGACGGCGCGGTGTGCGTCCGCGGGGCCTTCACGCCCGAGCAGGTCGAGTGGGCGCGCGCCGCGATCGATGCGAACCTGGCCGACCTGTCGCCCCGGGCGAAGCGGGCAAGCGCCGACTCAGACGGCGCCTTCGTCGAGGACTTCTGCAACTGGCAGCGCCTCCCCGAGATGGAGCGGTTCATCCGCGAGGCACCTGGCGCCGAGATCGCCGGGGAGCTGACCGGCTCCGACACCGTCCGGCTGTACCACGACCATGTGCTGGTCAAGGAGCCCGGCACGAAGCAGCGCACACCGTGGCACCAGGACCAGCCTTACTACAACGTCGAGGGGGTCCAGAACGCGAGCATGTGGTTCCCGGTCGATCCGGTCGATCGCTCGGCGACGCTGGAGTTCATCGCCGGCAGCCATCGCGGCCCGTGGTACATGCCGCGCTCCTTCCTCGACGACCAGGCCAAGTGGTTCCCCGACGGCAGCCTCGCCGAGCTGCCCGATTTCGCCGCCGACCCCGAACGCTGGCGGGTGATCGGTTGGGAGCTCGAGCCGGGCGACGCGGTGTTCTTCAACATGCTCACCGTGCACGGCTCTGGCGGCGTGTCCGGCCGCAATCGCCGGCGGGTGCTGTCGGTGCGCTTCCTCGGCGACGACATGGTGCACGCCCCACGTCGCTGGACGACCTCGCCGCCGTTCGACGGGCTCGACGCGGAGCTGGCCAACGGCGTGCCGATGGACCACCCGCTGTTCCCGGCGCTCTGGACCCGGCGCGACGGGATGCTCGCGGCACGATGACCGTGCGGCCGATCCTGTCGATCGGGCACCCGGCCCTGCGCGAACCGGCCACCGACGTGCCCGTCGCCGAGATCGCCACGCCGGCGGTGCAGCAGCTGATCGACGACCTGATCGACACGATGCACGACGCCAACGGCGCCGGCCTCGCCGCGACGCAGATCGGCGAAGGGGTGCGGATCGCGGTGATGGAGGTGACCTCCAACCCCCGGTACCCGTACAAGCCGCCGATCCCGCTCACGGTGGCGATCAACCCCGTCATCGAACCGCTCGACGACGAGCTGGTCGAGATCAACGAGGGCTGCCTGTCGGTGCCGCTGCGTGGGCTGGTCGCGCGGCATGTGAACATCCGGGTCCGGTACGTCGATCGCGACGGAGTCGAACACGACGAGGTGAAGCGTGGCCTGACCGCCGGCACGTGGCAGCACGAGTGCGACCACCTCGACGGCGTGCTGTTCATCGACAAGGTGACCGACCCCGCCACGCTCACCACATGGGACCAGTACGAGGCGTTCCACCGCGACACCTTCGTCGAGCGCATCACCGCCTTCGTCGAACGCGTCGGCTCGTGAACCCCGTTCATCCGGCCCCGTCCCCGACGAACCAGGTTCGTCCGGCCCCGTCCCCGATGAACGAGGTCGTCACGTACTGGTGCGAGGTCGCGGTGGTCGACGGCGCGCCGGTCGAAGGGGTCGCCGTCGAGGCGGCCGGCGGGCGGATCACCGCTGTTCGCCCCGCGGTGAGCGCACCGGCCGGGTCGACGCGCCTCGCGGGCGTGGTGATCCCCGGTCTCGCCAACACCCATAGCCACGCCTTCCACCGGGCGCTGCGGTCGCGCACGCAATCAGACCGGGGCACGTTCTGGACGTGGCGTGAGCTGATGTTCGCCGCCGCGGCGCGCCTCGATCCCGACCGCTACCGGGCGCTGGCCACGGCCGTGTTCGCGGAGATGGCGCTGGCCGGAATCACCTGCGTCGGCGAGTTCCACTACCTCCACCACCGCCCGGACGGCACGCCGTACGTCGACCCGACGATGATGGGCGACGCGCTGCTGGCGGCGGCGGACGACGCCGGCATCCGGATCACGCTGCTCGACACGCTGTATCTGCACGGCGGGCTCGGCGCCGATGGGCACGCGGAACCGGCCGGCCCACAGCGCGCGTTCGCCGACCGGTCGGTCGACACGTGGGCAGCTCGCATCGAGCGGTACCAGCCCGGACCTGGCGCCCGGATCGGCGCCGCGATCCACTCGGTGCGAGCCGTCGACCCGGCGTCGATGGCCCAGGTCGCCGAACGGGCCACGCAGGCGAACCGCCCGTTGCACGCCCACGTCTCCGAGCAGCTCGCCGAGAACGACGCCTGCCTCGCCGCGCACGGTCGCACGCCGACCGCGGTGCTGGCCGACGCCGGAGCGCTCGGCGCCGGTCGGTGCTTCGGCGCCGTCCACGCCACGCACGTGACCACCGCCGACATCGACCTGTTGGCGGCCGCCGGCGCCACGGTCGTGATGTGTCCGACGACCGAGCGCGACCTCGGCGACGGCATCGGCCCGACGTCCGAGCTCGCCACCGCCGGCATCCCGATCGCGCTCGGATCGGACTCGCACGCGACGATCGACGTGCTCGCCGAGGCCGCCGCGCTCGAGCTCGACGAGCGCCTCCGCCGTCACGAGCGCGGCATCCACACCGCCTCGGCGCTCCTGGCGATGGCGACCGAGCAGGGCCACCGGTCGCTCGGATGGACCGACGCCGGCACGATCACCGTCGGGCATCGGGCCGACCTCGTCGCCGTCCGCCTCGACTCGGTCCGCACCGCGGGAGTGACGGCATCCGGTGCGCTCGAAGCGGTCGTCTTCGCCGCGACTGCAGCGGACGTCGCCGACGTCGTCGTCGGCGGTCGCCCGATCGTCGTCGACGGACATCACGCGCACCTCGACGTCGCCACCGAGCTCCACCGGTCGATCACCGAGCTGATGGACCGATGAGGCGGCCATGACCGTCACGCCGGCCGGAACCTCGCTCGTCATCGACAACATCGGTTCGCTCGTCACCAACGACCCGGAGCGCGGTCGCGGATCGCTGGGCATCGTCGAGGACGCCGCCGTCGTGATCGTCGACGGCGTCGTGGCCCACGTCGGGCCGGCGGGCGCGGTGGCCGACCGCCGCATCGACGCTGCCGGGGCGTGCGTGCTGCCCGGCTTCGTCGATTCCCACACCCATCTCGTGTTCGCCGGCGACCGGGCCGAGGAGTTCACGGCCCGCATGGCGGGCGAGCCCTACGACGGCGGCGGCATCCGGGTGACGACCGAGGCGACCCGCGCCACCACGACGGGCGACCTCGACCGACTCCTGATCGCGCGTCTCGCCGAAGCACGTCGTGCCGGGACGACCACGATCGAGATCAAGTCGGGCTACGGCCTGACCGTGGCCGACGAAGCCCGGTCGGTCGCACTCGCCCGTGCGCACACCAATGAGACGACGTTCCTCGGTGCCCATCTCGTTCCGATCGAGTTCGCCGGCCGCGCCGACGACTACGTCCACCTCGTCTGCCACGAGATGCTCGACGCCGTGCGCACCGATGCGCGCTGGGTCGATGCTTTCTGCGAGGCAGGAGCGTTCGACGCCGATCAATGCCGAGCCGTGCTGGAGGCCGGCCGTTCCGCCGGCCTGGGCCTCCGGCTGCACGGCAACCAACTCGGTCACGGGCCGGGCGTGCAGCTCGCGGTCGAATGCGGCTGCGCGTCGGTTGACCACTGCACCTACCTCACCGACGCCGACATCGAGGCGCTGGCGAGCAGCGAGACCGTCGCCACGTTCCTGCCGGCGACCGACTTCTCCACCCGGCAGCCCTACCCCGACGCCCGCCGCGTGGTCGACGCCGGCGCCACGATCGCCATCGCGTCGAACTGCAACCCGGGGTCGAGTTACACGACGTCGATCTCGTTCTGCATCGCGCTGGCCGTGCGCGACATGCACCTGACGATCGACGAGGCGATCCAGGCCGTCACGATCGGCGGCGCCGCCGCGCTGCGTCGCGACGACGTCGGCCGCCTCACGGTCGGCTCGGCGGGCCACGCCGTGATCCTCGACGCCCCGTCGCACCACCACCTCGCGTACCGCCCCGGCGTCCCCCTCATCCGCCAGACCATTGGTTGAGCCCGCCGGCTGCTGAGCGACCGAGGCCGCGTGCCGGTCGGACGACTCGGAGTGGAGTTGTCGCACGCGGCCTGACCCATCTTCAAGTGGGCTTGAGGTTGCCGGTAGCGTGCGGGGCGTGGACGCGACGTTGACGATCGGGGAGGTGGCTCAGCGGACGGGGGTGGCCACGTCCGCGATGCGCTTCTACGAGGACCAGGGGTTGGTGCACTCGGAACGGACCGAGGTCGGTCACCGTCGCTACCCGCGCGCGGTGATCCGTCGGGTCTCGTTCATCCGGGCCGCCCAGGAGGTCGGGCTCAGCTTGGAAGAGGTTCGTGCCTCACTGGCGACACTGCCCGACGGGCGCACCCCGAACGAAGCCGACTGGGCCCGGCTCGCCGCCGAGTGGCGGCCGAGGCTCGACGCTCGCATCGCCATGCTCGAACGCCTCCGCGACAAGCTCGACGGCTGCATCGGCTGCGGGTGCCTGTCGCTCAAGCACTGCCAGCTGTTCAACGCCGGCGACCGCGCCGGCGAGCGGGGCGCCGGCCCCCGCTACGTGATCGACGGCGACTGACCGCCGCTGACCCACGCCGACCACAGCGCGCCGTAGTGGCCCTCGGTCGCCACCAACTCGTCGTGCGAGCCGCGCTCGACGACCCGGCCGTGGTCGATCACGAGGATCTGGTCGGCCAGGCGGGCCTGGGTCAAGCGGTGGGCGACCACGACCGACGTGCGGCCGGCGAGGACGCGCTCGGCGGCGATCTCGAGGATCCGTGCACCGGCCGAGCCGGCCTCGGCGGTCGCTTCGTCGAGGATCACCATCGCCGGGTCGAGCAGGGCGATGCGCGCGAGCGCCAGTTGCTGGCTCTGTGTCGCGCTCAGCCGCTGGCCGCCGGCGCCGACCACGGTCGACAAGCCGTCCGGCAACCGGTCCACCCAGTCGAGGGCGTCGACCACGGCCAGCACGTCGCGGAGCTCCGCGTCGGTCGCTCCGGGGCGGACGAGCCGGAGGTCGGATGCCAGCGCCCCGGCGAACACGTGCACCTCCTGGGTGACGAGACCGATCGTCCGCGCCGCTGACCCGAGCTCCGCCACCGGTTGCCCGTCGATCGTGACGCGCCCGGTCGTCGGCGGGTGGATGCCGGCGATGAGCTTGGCGAGGGTGGTCTTGCCGGCCCCGCTCGCACCGACGAGAGCGATGCGCTCGCCGGGTGCGATCGTGAGGTCGACGTCGACCAGCACGGGATGGCCCGGGCGATATTCATAGCTGACCCCGGTGACCTCGACGGTCGGTGGGGCGAGGTCGGTGCGCCAGGCGACGTTCGTCGCCGAGGGGGCTACGTCGGATGCGGCGACTGGATGCGCCGGGCGCAACTGGAGCACACCGACGAGACGGGCCATGGCGGCGGCCGCGCTCTGCGCCTCGTCGAACCGGCCGAGCAAGCTGTTCACCGGGTCGAAGAGCCGGTGGAAGTAGAAGGCAGCGGCGGTCGCGGCGCCGACGGTCGCCATGCCGTTGCGCACGAGCACGTACCCGGTCGCCAGCACCGCGGTCATCCCGATGACCTCGGCGATGTTCAGCCGCCCGTAGAAGCGGGTGCTCATCCGGATCGCCTCGAGCTGGTACGACACCGCGGACATCGAGCGGTCGGCCACGAGCCGCTGGTGGGTGGGCTGTGTGCGCAACGCTCGCACCGTCGATGCGCCGCCGAGCGATTCGAGCAACTGCTGCGCCCGTGCCCCGTCGGCCACCCGCGACGCGGCATACACGGGGCCCGACCGCCGGAGGTACCAACGCAGCGTGTGGAGCTGCACGGGGATCGCGATCGCCGCCGCCAGCCCGAAGCGCCAGTCGAGCGCGGCGAGCCCGAGGAACGTCAGTGCGATGGTGAAGCCTGCCGACGCGAGCGTCGGGAGGACCTCCGAGACAGCCTCGCCGACCATCCGCACATCCTCGGACAGCCGCGACACGAGATCCCCACGGCCCGCGCGCTCGATCGTGCCGAGCTCGAGGTCGAGGGCTCGGTCCATGACGTCCTCGCGCAGCTCGGCCACGGTCGACTCGCCGACGCGGGCGATCAGCAGGTCGCCCCAGGCGGTCAGCACGGCGCTGACGACGGCCGCGGCGACGAGTACGCCGGTGAGCAGGACGATCGTGTCGTGGGCGTCGTCGCCGAGCACGGTGTCGACCATCCCGCCGAGCACGGCCGGAGCGATCAGCCCGCTCGCGGCGGCCGCGGCCGTCACCACGATCGCCAGGCCCGTCGGCGCGCGTCGCGTGCGGAGCATCGCGCCGAGCACATGGCGCGTCTCGGCGCCGCTCGCCGTCGGGAGCAACACGCCCCCGCGCGACGCCGTGGGGTCGAGCTCAATGGTCATCGGAGCACGAGCTCCCGGTAGCGGGCATTCCGTTCGAGCAGCTCGTCGTGTGTCCCGGCGTCGGCCGGATCGGCGCCAGGATCGAGGAACACCACCCGGTCGCACGCCGCCAGCAGGACAGGGCTCGATGCGATCAACACCGTCGTCAGGCCGGTCCGGATCTCGCGCAGGCGCGCCGCGATCGACGTTTCGGTGACGCTGTCGATCGCCGTGGTGGGTTCGTGCAGGACGAGGATCGGAGCCTCGGTGGCCAGCGCCCGGGCGAGCAGGACACGCTGGCGCTGGCCGCCCGACAACGCGCTCCCGCGCTCGCCGACATCGGCGGCCATGCCGTCACGGAGCTCGTCGGCCAGTTCGTCGACCGCGGCCGCCCTGCTCGCGGCCGCAGCCGTGGTCGGTGAAGCCGCCACGCTCGCGATCGACTCGGCGATCGTGCCGGAGAACAGCTCGGCGTCGTGATCGGCGAGCACGATCGATCGGCGCAGCGCGTCGGGGTCGAGCTCGGGGAAGGCGAGGTCGGCGATCGTGACGGTGCCAGTCAGCGGGTCACGTGTCCGGCCGACGAGGTCGGCCACGGCCAGCGCGTCGGTGGCGTCGACGGCGACGACACCGAGCAGTTCCCCCTCGCGCACGTCGAGGTCGACCGCGTGCGAGCCCGGTGCGCTCGCCTGGCGCAGCCGGACCGGTCCCGGGCGGGCAGGATCCGGGACCGGACGGTCGCCAGCCAGCAGCGGTGGGTCGTTCAAGATCGTGGAGATGCGCGTGGCCGATGCCCGGGCGGAGGCGAGGTGCATCCCCATCCACGACAGGGTCGAGAACGGGTCCTGGATGAACTGGGCCAGGCCGATGACGGCGACCAGCTCGCCGACGCGGATCGTGCCGTCGGCTGCCATCCAACCCGCGACGAGGGCGACGATCGCCAGGAACAGACCGGGCAGGAGCACGGTGCCGGCCTCGTACCAGGCACGACCGGACGCGGCGCGCAGCGACGCGCCGAGCGAGTCCCGGCTCGTCACCCGGTACCGGTCACTCGCTGCTCGCTCGGCGCCGAGACCCTTGACGACGCGCAACCCGCTGACAAGGTCGGTCGCGAGAGCGCTCGCCTCGGCGGCCGCGTTCTGCTCGGCGAGCAGCCGCCGCTCGACGGGCCGGCTCGCCACGTGCATGACGTACAGCACGACTGGAACGGCAACGAGCAGGAAGATCGTCAACGGGATCGAGACGAGCACGAGCGCCACCGTCGCGACTCCGAGCGCGGCGAACGCGGCGGCGGTCACCCCGACGATCCAGGCGAGCTCGGCCACGTTGTCGACATCGGCGGTCGCCGTGCTGAGCGCGTCACCGGAGCGACTCTCCCCGCCCGCGCTACCGCGTGGGTCGAGTGCCCGTTCGGTGATCAGGAGCCGCAGCTCGTGGGCGGCGAGCGAGGCGTTGCGCTGGCTGGCGCGGGCGCCGAATCGGTAGCACGACGACAGCCACGCGAACACCGCCACCAGAACGGCGAGCCAGCGTACGAGCGCGGTGGCGTCGGAGGTCTCGATCGCCCGGTCGATCACCACGCCGATGACCACCGGCACGAGCGCCTCGCCGGCCATGTGGCCCATGAGCAGCAGTGACGCGGCGATCACGCGTCGCCCACGCCCACCTCCACGGAGCGGGAACCACAGCAACGATCGGCCGTTCGGGCTCGGAGGGTGGAGGGGCCGGCGCACGGCGAACGACGATACGGGCCTGCCGGGGTTCCGGTTCGTTGCCACGCGCCGCGGAGGCGACAATGTCGGGGTGATGGCACGACTGGACCCGCGAGCGTGATCGGTGACCACGGCTCGGTCGCCGGCTTCGACGTGCCGACGATCGAGCGGTGGCTGGCGACGGTGACCGAGGTCGAGCCGCCGATCACCTGGACTCGTCTGCCCGGCGGGCACTCGAACCTCACGTACCTGCTGGTCGATGGCGCCGGTCGCGAGCGCGTCGTGCGCCGGCCACCGCAAGGCGAACTGTTGCCCAAGGCCCACGACATGTGGCGCGAGTACCGCATCATCGACGCGCTCTGGCCGACGCCGGTTCCCGTCGCCGAACCGATCGCCTACTGCGACGACCGCTCGATCGCCGAGACGCACTTCTACGTGATGGGCAAGGCCGAGGGTCGGGCGCTCTATTCCGGCGCCGAGGTGGCCCCGTGGCTCGACCTGCCGGCCCGCCGGCGGGCGGGTGACTCGTTCATCGATGTCCTCGCCGCACTGCACTCGATCGTTCCGGCCGATGTCGGTCTCGACGACCTCGGCCGTCACGACGGCTACGTCGCCCGGCAGCTCCGCACGTGGTACGGCTCGTGGACCGCCTCGGTGGAGCACGCCGGCCACGACGACCCGCGGGTGCACACCCTGCACGACGAGTTGTCGAACGCCATCCCGGTCGCGGGACCGGCGCGCGTCGTGCACGGCGACTACGGCCCGCACAACAGCCTGTTCTCCTCCACCGGTGACGTCACGGCGGTGCTCGACTGGGAGATCGCGACGCTCGGCGATCCGCTGGCCGACTTCGCCTACACCCTGAACGCCTGGGTCGAGCCGAACGACTCGGCCGCCGGCGTCGATCCTGCGACGGCGTTGCCCGGGTTCCCGGGCCGGGCCGAGCTGATCGATCGATACGCGGCGGCCACCGGTGCGGATCTGCGCGACCTCGGCTTCTATCGCTCGTTCAACATGTGGAAGACGGCCTGCATCCTGCATGGCGTGTACGCCCGCTACCGGGCCGGCCAGAAGGACAGCACCGGTGTCGACCTCGACGGCCTCTACCAGCGCATGCTCGGTGCCGTCGACGGAGCCGCCGCGATGTGGGAGCAGTCGGGCCGATCGGCGTGAGCGGCGCGTTCGAGCGCGCGGCGGCGATCCATCGTCGGCGGTGGGGTGAGCCGGGTCGCGCGGCGCGTGCGCCCGGGCGGGTGAACCTGATCGGTGAGCACACCGACTACAACGACGGGTGGACGTTGCCGATGGCCCTTCCGGTCGACACCGTCGTGGTGGCGAGCGACGACGGTGATCCGGTCCGCGGCGCGGTCGTCATCGAGTCGGAAGGTTTCGGCACCGCGACCATCGACCCGTCGACCGCGGCTCGCGCCGACGGGGCGGACCCGAACTCGGCGTGGGCGATCCACGTCCGCGGCGTCGTCGAGTTGCTCGGGTCCACGGGGGTGCCGGCGGGCGGTTGGCGGGCGGCGATCGCGACCGACATCCCCACCGGTGCCAGCCTGTCGTCGTCGGCCGCGCTCGAGGTGGCGCTGATCACGATGCTGCTCGATCGGGCCGGCACGTCGTGGTCGCCGGTCGAGATCGCCCGGCTCGGCCAGCGGGTGGAGAACGAGGCCGTCGGGCTGCCGAGCGGCATCATGGACCAGCTGATCTCGGCCGGTGCCGTCGCCGGCCACGCCAGCCTGATGGACTGCCGCTCGCTCGAGCTCACGCCGAAGCGCATGCCGGCGTCGGTCGTCGTCGCGATCCTCGACACCGGGACGCGTCGCGTGCTCGCCGACGCGGCCTACGCCGACCGCCGGGCGAGCTGCGAACGGGCGGCGGCGGCGATGGGGGTCACGTCCTTGCGCGACGCCAACGGCAACCGCCTCGACGCGATCGGCGACGAAACCGACCGCCGCCGAGCACGGCACGTGCTCACCGAGAACGCCCGCACGCTGGTCGCCGCCGATGCGCTCGAGCGTGGGGACATCGCCCGCTGCGGTGAGCTGATGTCGGCGAGCCATGCCAGCCTGCGCGACGACTTCGAGGTGTCGGCTCCGGCCCTCGACCGGATCGTCGACGTCGCTCGTTCGGCGCCCGGTTGTGTCGGCGCCCGGATGACCGGTGGGGGGTTCGCCGGCTGCGCGGTGGCGCTCGTCGAAGCCGATCGGGCCGATGCCTTCACCGACGTCGTGTCGGCCGGCTACCGCTTCGAGGACCGGCGGGCGCGGGTCTGGCTCGCCACGCCGGCCGCCGGTGCGTCGACGATCCCGATCCGGTAGGCGAACTCGTAGCGGCCGGTCGGGAGACGGTACGGCGCGAGAACGTCGGGACCGCAGCTCGCGGTGCCGAGGCCACGGTGGGCGACATCGAGGCACACGACGAGACCCTCACGGCCAACGCTCAGCTCGCTGGCGTTCCGCGTCGCCAGCAGCTCGGCCGCGGTGTGACGGACCGCCGACATGTGGAGCGCCGCCGGCTCGATCACCTCGATGCGGATCGCGTCGCCGCGGACACCGTCGATCAGTTCGAGCCAGCGGCAGTCGGTGCGCAGGCCGAACTCCTGCGGCACGAGGTAGGGCAGCTCGTCGGGCGCACCGTCCCAGGTCGCCAGCATCGCCGACCGGTTTCGGTCGGGGTAGTTCTCGTGCGGCCCGCGGCCGAACCAGCGCAGCCGCTCGAAGCGCGACGGCACGGTGAACGTCACGCCGATGCGCGGCAGGTCGGCCAGCTCCTCGGGTACCTCGACCGCATGCCGATGGATCGACCAGCCACCGTCGGCGGCGACCTCGTGCTCGTGAGTGACCAGCTCGTCGGCCGGTCGTCGATCGAGCCCGGCCTCCGACCATCGTCGCCAGGCTGCCGGCCAGGCGCGGTCGGCCAACAGCTTGAAACCGTCGTTGTCGACCGGCGCCCGGAACAGGTTGAGAGTCGGTGCCGACCAGGGAGCGTCATCGATGGAACGGGTGGGGCGGGCGCGCCGAGCAGTCGGTCGAGCCGTCCGGAGCATCACCTCGTCCCACGAGCTCAGGTGGCCGGCCGGCGCGAACCAGGTATCGACCGTCGTCACCCAGCGCACGAGCAGCGACACGTCGCCACGTCCGGCGGGTGCCGAGACGGGGAGGGGCACGGTGGCCGATGCGTGCGGCCCGACCGTCGGCATCGCGAGAGTGCCGCGCTCGACGATCGCGCCGTCGACCACCAGCTCCCAGTCGGCGCGGAGGTCGTCGAGCGTCGTGAACGACCGGCGGTTCGTCACCCGCAGCCCGCCGCGGACCTTGGTCACCGCGACCGGCCGGTACACCCACGCCAGCTCGCGCATCGCGGGGTGCGGCTCGTGGTCGGACGACACCAGCCCGTCGGCGACGAAGTTGCCGTCGTTGGGCTCGTCGCCGAACATCCCGCCGTAGGCGAGGCGGCTCGTGCCGTCGGGGAGGTGCTGACGCAACCCGTGGTCCTTCCACTCCCACACGAATCCGCCCTGCAGGCCCGGCGTCGCGTCGATCACGTCCCAGTAGTCGGCCAGCGACCCGTTGCTGTTGCCCATCGCGTGGCTGTACTCGCACATGATCAGCGGCCGCGTGCCGAGGCCCGACTCGCCGTAGCCGCGGATCGCCTCGATCGTCGGGTACATCGGGCACACGAGGTCGCTCGCGACCAGCCCCCCGTCGGCCCAGCCGGTGTGGAACACGGCGCCCTCGTAGTGCAGCGGCCGCGTCGGATCGACCGCCCGGATCCAGCCGGCCAGCGCGTCGTGGTTGGGCCCGTAGCCGCTCTCGTTGCCGAGGCTCCAGGCGATGATCGAGGGGTGGTTGCGGTCGCGTTGCACCATCCGCGCGCCGCGCTCCAACCAGGTCGCGCGATACGTCGGGTCGTGGCACAGGCTCGTGTTGTAGGCGTGGCTCTCGATGTTGGCCTCGTCGATCACGTACATGCCGAGCTCGTCGCACAGGTCGTAGAACGCCGAGTCGTTCGGGTAGTGCGAGGTGCGGACGGCGGTGATGTTGTGCCGTCGCATCAGTTCGAGGTCGGCCTGCAGGTCGGCGACGGTGACCGCGGTGCCGCGGTCGGGATGGTGGTCGTGCCGGTTGACGCCGAAGATCCGGATCGGGCGCCCGTTGACGAGCAGCTGCCGGTCCGCGATCTCGACCCGCCGCACCCCGACGAGCTGGCGCTCGGTCTGGACGACGCGGCCGCGGACGTCGAGGAGTTCAGCGACGACGGTGTAGCGGTCCGGCGTCTCCGCACTCCACGGCCGCGCCTCGTCGAGCGTCCAACCGTTCGTGACGTGGTGTCCGGTGAACACGTACGCCTGCTCGTGCCGGAACGGCACCGCTGCGACCTGCCGGTCACCGACGGGCCGGCCGTCAGGGTCGACCAGTGTGGCCGACACGGTCCAGCCGTCCGCTGGCGTGCCGTTGAAGTCGACCACGGTCGTCGCCTCGATGGTGCCGGCGCCGGTCGACGGCTCGAAGTCGGTCGTGACGGCGAGCTCGTGGATCGACACCGCGCCGAGCGACTCGATCCACACCGAGCGGTGCAACCCGGCCATCCACCACTGGTCCTGATCTTCGACGTAGCTCTGCGCGCTGTAGCGGACGACGACGATCGCGACGTGATTCACGCCGGCCGTGACGACACCGGTGACGTCGTACTCGCTCGGCAACCGGCTGTCGGTTCCGTAGCCGGCGAAGCCCCCGTTGACGTAGACGGCGTGGACGCTCTCGGCGCCATCGACGTGCAGGATCGTGCGCCGCCGGACCCAGCTCTTCGGGAGATCGAACGAGCGCCGGTACACGCCGGTCGGGTTGCGGTCGGCGAGCCGTGGCGGCGGGCCCGGGAACGGCATCTGGACGTTCGTGTAGTGGGGGAGATCCACCTCACCAGGACCGAGCTGCTGCATCGTCCAGTTTCCTGGCACCTCCAGCGGCACGGTGCGACGGCGCGGCCCGCCGGCGAGCGCGGCCGGCGTCACGTCGTCGGGATGCTCGAACAACTCGAACGACCACTCGCCGTCGAGCGACCGTCGCCGCGTGCCTGTGCGCGGCACGTGCATCGGGCGACGACCGAGTTGCACCGTGGACGGGTCGGCCCACGGCCGCATGGCGCCGATGACCGGAAGTGTCACGTGACGCCGCGCAGTTGGGCGGCCATGTCCTCGGGCACGACCGGGTTGAAGTACTCCTGGCAGGCGACTTCGGCGGCGGCGAGGAAGCGGGGGACACCGGCCGCCCGCCACGGCGACACGATCTCCACGTTCAGCCACGCGTCCGCATACCTGCTGCCGGTGACCGTCGGGCGTTGGTTCAGCCACATCATGTACGGCAGTGGTACTCCGTACAGGAGGTCGAGGCGGCGGAACACCTCGACCAGCACGCTGGCGAGCGCGTCCCGCCCGGCACCGTCGAGCGACGGCAGGTCGCAGACGGGGACAACGGGTGAGACGGTCAGCTCGACAGGGAAGACGGGCGCGAACGGCACCCACGCCTCCCAGGTGTCGCCATCGACGACCATCCGGTCGTGGCGGTCGGCTTCGGGTTGCCAGCCCGCGGCGAGCCGGCGCGCCGGCCGGTCGGGCACGTGGTCGTAGGCGTAGATCTGCCCGTGCGGATGGGCGATCGTGGCGCCGACCTCGGCCCCGCGGTTCTCGAACGCGAGGACGTAGTCGACGTCGTCGCGTTCGCCGAGCGCCGTGGTGCGTTCGGCCCACAGGTCGATCACGCGCCGGACGCCGGCAACCCCGAGTGACCACAACGTGGCGTCGTGCTCGGGTGTGTAGAGCACGACCTCGCAACGGCCGCCATCCATCGCCGGCCAGCGGTTCGCGAACCAGCACACGTCGTAGGGCTCGGGTGCTTCGAGCCCGCCGATGCAGAACGGGCAGACCACCGCCGGCAGGTTCGGACGGTCCTGGCGCTTCTCCACGACGTGGACGCGAGTGCCGAGGAACGGATCGAGTCTCATCTGCTGCACCGGGCCAGACTTCCACGTCACAATGGCGCACGTGATTCATCTGAGCGCACCGACGACCGACGTCATCGTCGACGTCTCGACCGGTGTGCCGACGATCGTCCACTGGGGAGCGCCGCTCGGCGGTGCCGACTTCGACGTGCTGGCGCGCGCTCTCGACCGGCCGCTCGTCCACGGATCGGCCGCCGCCGCGCCGCTGTCGATCGTGCCCGAGCACGGCGCCGGCTTCACCGGCCGCCCCGGGCTCGCCGGCCACCGCCACGACGGCACGGCGTGGGCACCGCGGTTCGCCCCGTCGAGCCACGAGCTCAGCGGCGGGCGCCTCGTCGTCGAAGCGATCGACGACGTCGCCGAGCTTCGACTCACCGTGGAGCTCGCGCTCGCGGAGGTGCTGTCGGTGACGGCGACGGTGACGAACGACGGGAGCGACATGTACGTGCTCGACGGTCTCACGGTCACGTTGCCGATCGCCGATCGGGCCGCCGAGCTGCTGACGTTCGCAGGCCGATGGACGCGCGAGTTCGCCACCGAGCGGGTGGAGTGGGCACGAGGCGCGTGGACCGCGGAGAATCGGCGTGGCCGGACATCGCACGAGCACCCCCCGCTGATCTTCGCCGGTGAGCCCGGCTTCGGCGAATGGAGCGGCGCGGTGTGGGGTGCGCACCTCGCGTGGAGCGGGAATCACGCCGTGCTCGCCGAACGCCTGCCCGACGGCCGTCGCTACGTCCAGCTCGGCGAGTTGCTCCACCCCGGCGAGCTCGTGCTCGCCCCCGGCGACTCGTACCGCACGCCCGAGGTGGTCGCGGTCCACAGCGACAGCGGCCTCACCGCGGCGACGCAGCAGTTCCACGCCGCGCTGCGAACACGTGCCGGCCACCCGACGTCACCGCGATCTGTGCTCCTCAACACGTGGGAGGCGGTCTACTTCGACCACGACGCCGGTCGCCTGCGGGCACTCGCCGATGCCGCGGCGAGCATCGGGGTCGAGCGGTTCGTGCTCGACGACGGCTGGTTCGCCAGCCGTCGCGACGACACCTCGGGTCTCGGCGACTGGTGGGTGTCGGCCGACGCGCACCCCGACGGCCTCGCACCGCTGGTCGAACACGTCACCTCGCTCGGCATGGAGTTCGGCATCTGGGTCGAGCCGGAGATGGCCAACCCCGACAGCGACCTGCTGCGCGCGCATCCCGACTGGGCACTCACGACCGACGGCTACGAACCGGTGCTGTACCGCAACCAGCTCGTGGTCGACCTCGCCCGCGACGATGTGTTCGAGCACCTCCTCGGCCAGCTCGACGCACTGCTGCGCGACCACGACATCGCGTTCGTCAAGTGGGACATGAACCGCGACCACATCCAGGCCGCTGGATCGACCGGTCGTGCGGGAACGCACGCGCAGACGCTCGCCGTCTATCGCTTGCTCGACGAGCTCCGCCGTCGCCACCCGGGCGTCGAGATCGAGAGCTGCTCGTCCGGCGGCGGACGCATCGACTTCGAGATCCTGCGCCGCGCCGACCGCGTGTGGACGAGCGACTGCAACGACGCCCTGGAACGCCAGCACATCCAGCGTGGCGCGTCGATGCTGATCCCGCCGGAGCTGATGGGCGCGCACATCGGACCCGCGCGGTCACACACCACGGGCCGCCGCCACCGGTTGGCGTTCCGGGCAGCCACGGCGATCTTCGGCCACCTGGGCCTGGAGCTCGACCTGCTGGCGCTCGACGAGCGCGAGCTCGACGGCCTCCGTGACGTGATCGCGCTCCACCGGCGGCTCCGGCCGCTGCTCCACGCCGGCGATGTCGTCCGCTTCGACACCGAGCCGGCCTACGTCGCCCACGGCGTGTACTCGCGAGACCGGCGCGAGGCGATCGTCTCGTTCGCCGTGGTCGCCAGCGCAGGCAGCCTGACCCCTCCGCGGCTCGTCCTGCCCGGTCTCGATACCCAGCGGCGCTACGAGATCGCGGAGATCGCCCTCCCCGGCGGCCGGCCCGGCCCCGGTCGCAGTGAACCGGCCTGGCTCGACGCGCCGATCACGATGTCGGGCGCAGCCCTGGCCGCCGTCGGTCTGCAGCCTCCGGCCATGTATCCCGAGACGGCGATCCTGCTGCGCCTCACCAGCTGAACGGCCTGCGCCGGGACCGGACGGACGTCTGTGTCAGCCAACAGCGCGGCACTCGTACTCTTGGCTGACACAGACCTTGGTGCGCGCGTTCTCGATCATGAGGGTGCCCGTGTCGAAGGCGCCGTGGATTCGG
>CAZYWK010000002.1:37404-59531 GCA_964651825.1 uncultured Ilumatobacteraceae bacterium
GGTGCGCGCGTTCTCGATCATGAGGGTGCCCGTGTCGAAGGCGCCGTGGATTCGGGGGCGCCGGCTTGCCGTCGATCGTGGCGAGGATGCTCGCGGCGACCGCCCCGCCGGCCTGGAGCGCCACGGAGCCGAGCTGCGGGTACGGATCGCCTTCGGAGTCGACGGCGGCCGCGCCGTCGCCGACCGCGTACAGCCCCGGGAACCCTTCGACACTGAGGTCGGGCCCGACGCTGATCCGGCCGCGGACGTTCGGGAGGACGTCGAGCCCCTCGATCGAGCGCGCCTTCAGCCCGCCGGCCCACACCACACAATGCGAGGGGATGTGCGTGCCGTCGCCGAAGACGGCGCGGTCGGCTTCGACGGCGGTGACCGCGGCGCCGAGCTTGAGTACGACGCCCTTGTTCTCCAACACCTTGGCGGCGTAGGCGTGCGCCTTGTCGGAGAACGGGGCGAGCACGACCTCGCCGTGGTCGACGAGCGTGATCGTGGCGGCGGAGATGTCGAGGTCGTGATACCGCTCGGGCATCACCTCGTGCACGAGGTCGGCGAGCGCGCCGGCGGTCTCGACGCCCGTGGCGCCGGCACCGACGATGACGAAGTTCAACGCGCCCCGCTCGATGCGCGCCGGGTCGAGGTCGGCATCCTCGAACAGCCGCAGCACGCGGTTGCGCAGGATTTCGGCATCGATCGCCGAGTACAGCGGGAAGGCGTGCTCCTCGGCGCCCGGGACGCCGAAGAAGTTCGGTTCGGTACCCACGGCCACCACGAGGTGATCGCCCGTGAACCTCGTGCCGTCGTCGGCGGTCACGGCCCGGGTGGCCGGGTCGATCGCCACGATCTCCGCGAGCTTGACATCGACGCTGCGTTGCTTGCGGAACAGTCCGCGCAGGGGACGCATCACGTCGCCGCCGTTGAGCTGAGCGGTCGCGACCTGGTACAGCAACGGTTGGAACTGGTGGTACGTGTTCTTGTCGACGAGGGTCACGTGGACACCGGCGGCGCCGAGGTGCTTCGCGCACGCCACTCCGGCGAAGCCGGCGCCGACGATCACGACTCGGGCCGCGGCGCGTCGCTCAGTCGAGGACATGCCCGTGTTCATACCGTTCGTCGCCTCTCGGCACCCTGGTCGCCGAGGCCGAGGGACTGCCCGGTGCGATCGACGGCGAGCGGTTGCGCTTCCTGTGGCATGACGACTCCGGGCAGGCGGACGGGCACGGACGGAACGACCGCCGCATCACGCTAGACCGCGGTCCGCGACTGGGTCGCCGCGACCTCACCGATCCGCGCGGGGGCCTTCGGTGAGCGTCGTGGCGTGGCCCAGTGAGACGACCGAGACCTAGAGTGGCAACCTCACCACCGGGCGACGAGGAAAGGAATCTCACCTATGGGGCTCATTCGGGCGGCAGTTGGCGCGATCGGCGGCACCTTGGCCGATCAGTGGAAGGACTTCTACACCGTGCCGGAAGGCCTGGCACCGACGGCCGCGCTGTTCGCCGCGGTGCCACGCGGTCAGAACGCAGGCCGCGGTTCGAACACCAAGGCCTCCGACGGTGTGATCACCAACGGCAGCCGCATCGTCGTGCCCGAGGGCTACGGCCTCGTGCTGATGGAGCAGGGCGCGATCACTGGTTTCGCCGCCGAGGCCGGCGCGTACGAGTGGAACAGCGAGGCGCAGGACTCCGAGTCGATCTTCGCGGGTGACGGCATCGTGAGCCCGCTGATCAAGACATCGTGGGAGCGCTTTAAGTTCGGCGGTCGGCCGGGCACCCAGCAGCGCGCCTTCTTCGTGACGCTGAAGGAGCTCCCGAACAACCGCTTCGGCACCCAGTCGGAGATCTACTGGGACGACGCGTACATGAACGCGCAGGTCGGTGCGGTCACCCGCGGCACCTACACGCTCAAGATCGTCGACCCGATCCTGTTCGTCAAGGCGTGGGTGCCGGCGAAGTACCTCGAGCCGGGTCAGGTGTTCGATTTCACCGATATCGAGAACGACGCCGCATCGCAGCTGTTCAACGAGGTTGTCGGCTCGCTCGCCCCGGCATTCTCGATGTACACCAACGATCCGTCGAAGGGCAACCGCATCACCAAGATCCAGCAGGACTCGGTCGGTTTCGCCCAGAGCCTGTCGGCCGCGGTCGAGCAGAACTACCAGTGGGCCACCGGGCGCGGCCTGCAGATCGTGGCCACCGCGATCATCTCGATCGAATACGACGAGATGACCCGCGAGCTGCTCCGCAACGTGCAGCGCGCCGACGCACTCTCGGGCGCTCGAGGCAACTCGAACCTCCAGGCGTCGGTCGCCGCCGGCTTCGAGTCGGCGGGTGACAGCGGCGGTGGCGCAGGCCTGGTCGGCATGGGCATGGCAGCGGGGGCGACAGGCCTCGGCGGGCTGCAGCAACCGGTACCGGGCATCGGTGCCCAGAGCACACCGCCGCCTCCGCCCCCTCCCGCCGCCGCGGCGCCGGCACCCGCCCCCGCGCCTGCGGCCCCGGCGGCACCCGCAGCCGAGGATCCGATGGCGCAGTTGGCCAAGTTCAAGGAGATGCTCGACGCGGGTCTGATCACACAAGAGGACTACGACGCCGCCAAGAACAAGGTGCTCGGACTCTGAGCCCGCGCGGGCGCACGACATGACGAACCTGCCACCTCCCGGCGACGGCGACCGATCGCCGGCCGTCGACATCCCGAGCATCGACACGCGGAACGAACGGCTGGACGACGGCGTCAACCGCTGCCCGCAGTGCGGAGCTACGGAGATCCAGCTGCGCCCGTCCGCGGGCATGCTCATCTGCCTGTTCTGCCGGCACGAATGGTCCGAGGCGCGCATCGACGAGACGATCAGCAACGGTGACCTCGCTGCGTTGCGCGGCACGACGATCGGCTCGGGCGCCTCCGACATCGACACGGGTGCCGACTCGCTGATCACCATGAAGTGCGCCGGCTGCGGGGCTGAGGTCGTCGTCAACACCGCCGAGCAGATGGGTGCCCGGTGCCACTGGTGCCGCCACGTGCTCACGGTCAACGAGCAGGTGCCCAATGGCGCGGTGCCCGACGCGGTGTTGCCGTTCAAGATCACCCACGACGACGCGATGGTGAAGATCCGCGAGTTCGCCGGCAAGCGACGCCTGTTCGCCGACCGAGCGTTCGTGCGTGACTTCAAGGCCGACAACGTCGTCGGTGTCTACATGCCCTACATGGTGGTCGACGGCAATGCCAGTGCCGACATCGCGGGCTTCGGCGAGGTCAAGACGCGCCAGTACACGCGGGGCACCGACGACGACAAGGAAACCGTCTACGACGCCGATGTCTACGAGGTCCAGCGACACGTCGACTTCACCGTCGACGACTTGACGGTCGAGTCGTCGGCCGAGCGGGCGCACATCGATGCCTCGACCAACACCAACAACGTCATCAACACGATCCTGCCGTTCGACACCGCGAACGCGGTGAAGTGGAACGCCAGCTACCTCACGGGGTTCACGTCCGAGAAGCGTGACCAGGACGTCGACCATCTGCGGCCGGCGGTCGAGAACCAGTTGCTCTCGATCGCGAGGTCGCAGGTCGCGTCGAGCGTCGGTCGCTACGACCGCGGTGTGCGGTGGGAACGCGAGCGGCTCGACGTGCACGGCACGCGCTGGGTGTCGATGTACCTGCCGGTCTGGCTCTACTCCCACATCGACGAAAAGGGTGGCAAGGGCATGGTGCACTACATCGCCGTGAACGGCCGGACGGGCGAGGTCATGGGCAGCGTTCCGGTCTCGCACCCGAGGTTGCTCGCGGCGGCACTGGCCGTCGGCGTGGTCATCGAGGCGGTCATGATCGCGATCCTGGCGGCGGCCGGATGATCGCGATCATGCTGGCCGAGCTCGCCTCGGTGTTGTCGCCCGCGACGTTCGCTGCCTCCGACGGCGATGGCGGCCCGGCGTGGCTGCTCGTGCTCGGACCTGCTGGTGCGGCCGGGGTCTACTTCGGGCTGTGGCGTTACTACCGCAACACCCATGCGTCGCACGACTTCGAGCACGAAACTCGTGTCGAGGCGCAGCCGGTCACCGGAAACGACTCGAAGGTCAAGGCGATCACCGGCACCACGAAGTCACGGATCGACGGCGACAACCGCACCGACCACCGCCGGCGGGTGCAGCGCTTCGAGTAGCGCTCGATCGCTCGCTTGCTACTCACCGGTCAAGCCGTGACCGCGGAATACCTGGTCGAGCAGGTCGCGTAGGAACGGTTCCTTCCGTTGGTTGTAGTCGGCGCCGGTCCCGCCGCCGGCCGCGTTGACGTCGCCGCTCGCCCACCGCTTGGCCTCGGCGTAGCGGTCGCGATCGTCGGGGTGGTCGCGCAGCCAGTCGCGCAGGAGCCGGTGGCGGATGGCCTCCGGGCAGTCAGGTCCGAACAGGTGCACGTTCGCCGAGCGATCCACGGGCTGGAACAGCCGGTGCTCGTGCCACGCGCGCTCGCGCAGGATCAGCACGAAGCCGGCTGCTTCGATCGACGGCCGGTACGACGGTTCGTCGGCCGGGTCGGCGACCGTGACGTCGATGTCGATGACCGGCTTGGCGGCCAGGCCGGGCACCGAGGTCGATCCGACGTGCTCGACGTCGATCGCGGCCGCTCCGAGCGCCGAGTGGATTCGGGCCGCGAGCGCATCGAACAGCGCCGGCCAGGCCGGGTCGTAGTCGACGACGTCGATCGTGCGGCGCACCGGCTCGACGAGGAACTCGACCCCATCAGGGTCGTACTCCCAGTGACGGACGATGTCCTGCGCCGACGCCATCGGCACAGTCTGCCCGGCGCCGGGCCGGCGTCAGCTGGCGGCTGCCGCCTCGAGGGCCGGACGGATGGCGTCGAGGGCGTAGGGGATCGACAGCGGTGACGGGGTGTTCAGGCCGCTGACGGTGGCGGCGTCGAGGATCGACACCGCGCCCGACTGCACGGCGGGCAGCGCCGCGTAGCCGGGGATCTCGTTCGGATCGGCGCCGTTGGTCAGCAGGATCAGCAGATCGGAGTCGAGCATGCCGATCTCCTCGGTGCTGATCTGCATGCGTCCGGACGCGCCGCCGGCCGCGGCGACCAGCTCGGGATCGATCTCGAGGCCGATCGAACGGAAGAACGTGGCCGCCCCGTCGTTCGGGTCGGCGACGATGTAGATGGCGTCGCCGGCGACGTAGTTGGCGAGCGCATACGTCTTGCCCTCGAGGCCCGGGAGCTCGGCGAGCACGTCGGCGCTCAACTGTTCGGAGTCGTCGATCAGGGCCTGGGCCTCGTCGGGCTGGTCGAGGATCTGTCCCGCCGCGACGGCCATGTCCTGCCACTGGTCGACTTCGGCGTCGCTCAGCGTGGCGATCGTCGGGGCGATCTGGCTGAGCTGGTCGTAGGTGGCCTGGTCGACGGCGAAGTAGGTGATGACGATGAGGTCGGGGTGGAGCGCGGCCACCACCTCGTACGGGATCGTGTCGATGGCCGGGATCGGTTCGACGCCGTCGAGCAGGCCCTCCTGCCACGGGAAGTAGCCGGTGTCGAGGAAGGGCAGCGCCACATAGCCATCGAGGGGAGCGTTCAGCGCGAGGAGGACGTCGGTCCACTGCGGATCGAGCGAGACGATGTGTTCCGGCGCGGCCTCGAAGGTGGTCGAACCGAAGCGATGATCGATGGTGACCGGGTAGGCCGCTTCGGGTTCCGTGGTGTCCGCGGCCTCGGTGGGTTCTGGCGCATCGGTCGTGCCGACCGGTGCGTCGGTCGCCGCGGGTGTATCGGTCGCGACCGGTTCGGTGTCGGCCGGGGTCGTGGTCGCGGCGCTCGAGTCGTCGTCGCTCCCGCAGGCGGCGAGCGAGAGTGCGGCGACGGACATCAGGACAACGATTCGCTTCATGTTCGGTATACCTACCAGATCGGTGTGCGCGGCGCGCGATCCGTGGCGCGCTGGGAGGGCGCGGGGTCACGACGTGGGCGGGTCGATGATCCTCGAGATCTCGGCGATCACGATCTGTGGGTCCGTGAAGGGCACGTAGTGGCTCGACTGCTCGGCGAGCACGTGCCGACCCTGGGTCAGCGCCGCCGCCGACGCTCGATGGGCGGCGACGAGCTCGGGGCGCCGGCCTCGTTCCATCCGTCCCATCCTGGCGCCGGAGATGATCGTGACCGGTACGTCGGGGAGCACGAGCGGCTCGACGCGGAGGCGTTGCAAGTCGTCGATCGACGGTGCCATCTCGGCCAACTGTTCGGCCAATGCCGCCGGCGTGCCGTCCTCGGTGCGCATGCTCGTGGCCCAGGGCTCCGGGAGTCGCTTGGCCATCGCTCCGACGAACCTTCGCGCGAGGCCGAGGCGCACCATCCACGGCATGATCTTTGGCATCCACTGCGTCTGGCGCTCGTTGGCCTTGGAGAAGAACAGGTCGCAGCGCTCGTCGGTCACATCGACGAGCACGAGCCCGGCGATCCGGTCGGGACGCGCCGCGGCCGCGCACCGCACGATCGGCCCACCCCAACTGTGGCCGACGAGCACGAACGGCCCATCGCCCACCTGGTCGAGCAGGTCGACGAGGTCGCTCGTGAGCCGCGCCAGATCACGGGTGCTTGACGGATCGCGCGCGCTGCGGCCGAGGCCACTGCGGTCGTAGACGATCGCCGTCGCCCGCTCGGCGATCGTGGGGACGATCGCGCCCCAGCAGTTGCGCGAGGCGCCCATCCCGGACTCGAAGACCACGGTCGGTGCTCCGTGGCCGAAGCGTTCGGCGTGCAGCGTCCGCCCATCGCGGGTGGTCACCGGCATCGGGGATCCCGGAGTGGGTGGGCTCATCGCACGCGGCGTCGCCAGGTCAGCGGCGGTTGGCGAGGTACTTCTTGTAGCCCTCGGCGAGGGTGCGGAGCTCGGGGTCGGCCTCGAAGCGGGGTTCGTACTTGGCCCAGGCGGCTTCGCGCTTGGCGGGGAAGTACTCGGTGGGCCAGTAGCCCTCGTGGGGCCGGTAGCCCTTGAGCACGTTGCGGGCGACGGTGGCCTTGTGGACCTCGTCGGCGCCGTCGGCCAGGCCCATCGTGGGGGCGCCGGCGTACATGTCCTGGAGGGGAGTGAGGTTGGTGGTGCCGAGCGAGCCCATGATGTGCAGGGCGTTGAACGACACTTCGCGCAACACGTTGGCCATCGTGTACTTGACCGCGGCGATGTCGGTGCGGGTCTCCTGGGTGGAGGTGTTGTCGATCTTCCAGGCGGTCTCGAGCACGAACAGGCGCAGCATGCGGATCTGGGCGTAGGAGTCGGCGATCTTCTCCTGGACCATCTGGTGCTCGGCGATGATCTTGCCGTGCGACTCGCGTGACAGTGCCCGCTCGCACATCATGTCGAAGGCGAGCTTGCACTGGGCGATGGTGCGCATCGCGTGGTGGATGCGCCCGCCGCCGAGGCGGCGTTGGGCGAGGACCTTGGCGCCGTCTTCGGGGCCGAGGAGGTGGTCGAGGGGGATGCGGACGTCGTTGTAGATGATGTGGTTGTGGTTGCGGGGTTCGGGCATGATCTCCACGCCCGGCGTCTCGCGCGGCACGACGAACATGCCGTTGGTGCACATCACGAACAAGATGTCGGCGACGCGCCCGGCGCTGGTGAACCACTTCTCGCCGTTGATCACCCATTCGTCGCCGTCACGGGTGGCGTAGGTCTTGAACAGGTTCGGATCCGAGCCGCCCTGGGGTTCGGTCATCGAGTAGGCCGACCACAGCTCCTGGTTGAGCATCGGGATGAGCCAACGCTGCTTCTGCTCGTCGGTGCCGTAGGCGGCGAGCATCTCCATGTTGCCGGTGTCGGGCGCGGCGGCGCCGAACATCTGCGGCGCAGAGGGGTACTTGCCGAGGATCTCGTTCAGCAGGCCCAACTTGAGCTGGCCGTAGCCGGGCCCGCCGAGCTCCTCGTCGAGGAAGATGGCCCACAGCCCTTGGTCCTTGATCTGGTCCTGCAGGCTCTTCACGAGCGCCTTGATCTTCGGATCCTTCGAGCGCACCGCGTACGGGAACACGTAGTTGAGCGGCTCGATCTCCTCGCGGCAGAACTCATCCACCCAGTCGAGCTTCTTCTGGAATTCGGGCTCAGTGGAGAAATCCCACGCCATCGTCGGTCACCTTCTCAGTCGTCGCGCTCAGTCGTCGCGGTCAAGTCGTTGCGATCGACCGACTGTACGAAATCGAGTCCGTCGGCGACGAGTGGAGCCGTGTCCGATCCCGCTCAGTTGCGGCGCGGATCGATCTCGTTCGGCTCGACGCGCCGGCCCGACGGGGTGCGCAGCTCGAGCTGGAGTGGCTCGCCGGTGGTGCGGTCGAACAGGCTGACCCGCTCGGAACCGTGGTTGAGGTGCCGGTCGCCCCAGTGCATCAGCGAGATCATCACCGGGAGCAGATCGACACCCTTGCGGGTGAGGCGGTACTCGGAACGGGCCCGCTCGCCGGGCTCTTGATAGGGCACCGCCCGCACGACACCGAGCTCGACCAGCCGGGTCAGCCGGGCCGACAGGACGCTGCGCGACACGCCGAGGTCGCGCTGGAGATCGTTGAACCGGTGGACGCCGAAGAAGAGCTCGCGCAGCACGAGGATCGACCACGAATCACCGAGCGCTTCCAAGGTCCCGGCGATCGAACAGCCGTCGACGCTGACCGGAACCCCGTTCGTTCTGGCCCCGTCCCCGAACGAACGGGGTTCGGACAGGGGGGCGTTCGTCGAGGTCATCGGTCACAGCCTAGCTGAGTTCTCTTGACAGATTCAGCTGACCGGATCAAGATAGGCTGAGTCCATAGAACGAACCGAGATGACGACCGTCACCGGATGAACGTGAGGAAGCACCCATGGCCACGACCCTGTTCACACGGTTTTTGTCCGCACACGACTTCGTCGGCTCGACCCCGGAACAGCAAAGTCGCGACGAACTGTCGATCATCGCCGGCGCTGCTCGTGCTGCGCAGCCCCCTCAGCCCCCTCAGCCGTGCAGCCGCAGCGCCTCGGCGCTGAGGCCGACAAACGGCCACGAGAACGTGAAGCCCTCGACGTTCCAGGCGAGGCCGTACCAGACGTCGTCGGTGCCCGACCAGCGCCGCACGAAGATGTCGTAGGTGGCGCCGTTCGTGCCGACGAACTCGGCGATCTCGTAGCTGTTGTCCCACGACGACGAGTGCGCCACCTGGTTGCCGTTGCTGTCGCGCACGATGAGGTCGAAGTCGACCGTGAGCGTCGAGGCCAGCGGGATGGTGAAGATGCTCGCCACCGAGCTGTCCCACGCCAGGGCGACCTTGACTCGGGAGAGGAACAGCGACTTCGGCACCGTGACCCGGTAGCGGAACGTCGACATGCCGTTTGCGAAGTCGGACGAGCGCAGCGTGCCGACGTCCCAGCCGCGCCGGACGCCGGCCGAGTTGCGGGAGCGTCGCTGCTGGGCGACCCGCACGCCGGCCTGGGCGTCGATCGCACCGGAGCCGTCGACGGCGTCGCGGCGGGCGACGACGTCGGACCACCAGGTGCTGTTCGACACGTTGCGGGTGGCGCTGGCGAGCAGGATCGCCCGGCATCCCTCGGGCCACGAGCGCAGCGTGGCGTCGACGTCCTGGATCACGGCGGTCACACCGGCGGCGGCCGGAGCGGCGAAGCTCGTGCCGGACATCGACTCACCGACCGCGGTGACAGCTGTGCCGTTGGCGCTGATCTCGGGCAGCTCGCGGTCGCCGTGGCTCGACGACGGGTTGCGGAACACCGAGTCGCTCGACATGGCGCCGGCGGTGTCGTTGTGGTTGCCGACCGACAGCGTGTTGAAGCCCTTGTGGTTGACGAACTCCGAGCTCGGCGGAACGATGCCGTCGGGGTCGGTCGACCAGAAGTTGCCGGCCGCCTGGACGATCGTCGGATACGGCCAGCGCAGCGCCAGCCAGTCCTTCAACACGTCGTCGGCCTGCAGCCCTGCGTTGCCGGGTTCGTTGCTGCGGTGGAAGCTCTGGCTGATCACGGTGCAACCCTGGTTCGCCGCCCAGCGGAGTGCGTCGTTGCTGCCGCTGTTGGCGGAGAACAGCTGGCAGCCCGGCGCGTGGCCGTGCGGTGCGTTCGGCTGGCTGTTGCGGATCACCGCGCTGGTCAGCCGGGCATGAGCGCTCGCGGCCGGATTGTTGGTGAACCGTCCAGCGAACGTCAGGTTGGTCGTGTTGCTCGGACCCGACTCGAACACCGCCACCCGCACGCCGGTGCCGTCGAAACCCATGCCGTGGGCGAGATTCGTGCGGGACACCGAGATCGACGTCCCGAGATCGAGGATCTCGGAGCGGTCGTCGAACATCGCGATCCCGATCTCGTCGGCTGTCGCCACCTTGCGGAGGTCAGCGACGCGCATCGTCGCGTGCACGGTCGGCACGTCCTCGTCGGGGGTCCGGGAGATCTTCCCGCCCCTCCGCTCGACGAGCTCGGCGAGCGCCGTCGCCCGCTCGGCGAGCATGCGGTCGCGGTCGCGCTGTTCGGGGAGGGGCTCGTCGATCATGCCCTTGGCCGGCTTGTCGTAGCTCGTCGTCTCGGGATCGATGACGGGCCAGAACACGACGTCGATGGTGTCGTTCGCCTTCATCCGCTCGATCTGTGTGTACAGCGACTCGTGGAGCTTGCCGAACTTCTCGAGGCGGCGCTTGGCCAGCTCCTCGAAGAGCTGGCTGGTCTCGACGCGGCGACCCCGCGCGTCGAACGCGAGCTCGATCGGTTCGCCGCTCGTACGGTCGACCGCCTTGGCCACTTCGACCCACGTCGAGCCGCTGGGCGCTTTGTCGCCGCGGCCGAGTCGCGTCACGTCGAGCTCACCGACGGCGAGGCGCACCACGTGCTCGACGCGCAGCTCGGCGGCCACCTTGCCGCGCAGGTCGTCGATCGCGAACGGGGCGACCAACGGCGCGAACCGGTTGCCCGTGTCGTCCAGCAGCTCGTCGATCACGAGCGTGAAGTCGCCGGCGTCGAGGCCAGTGGTATCGATGGTGATCAGTCCTGCTTCGGGAGCGGTGTCGACCGTGACGCGCCGCTCCCCACACGGGGTGACGAGGTGCACTGCGGCCTGGGCGGATCGGGGGTCGACGTTGTCGGCGCCGCTGATCTGGAGGACGGACCCGGTTGGCAGGATCTCACCGGGCGTGAACGAGGGAACGAGTTGCGTGGTCATGCTCGTCCTGAGCGCCCCGCCACACCCCTGATACCGGAACGATCGGCTCGGCCTCACTTCGGGTCTCGTCGTGACGTTCGAGGTCGGCCTCGCGTCGGCCTCGTCGCTGGCGCTTCCCTCGGCCGGAACGATCGGCTCGGCGAGTCTGTGGCGGCATCAACCCTGGGCGTCGGGGGAGGCGCCGCTGGCGAGCGCGGCGTCGAACATCGCTTGGAACTCCCCGAATCGCTCGGTGATCACGTCGCGTCGGACGGCCTCGTAGTCGGCTTCGCAGGAAACGTTGGCGACCGCGATCCGGACCTCGTCGTCGAAGATCTGCGTGAGGGCTTCATCGGTATTGTTCATGCGGGCGTAGAGCGACTCGCGCATCGCCATCGGCGTCTCGAACTCGTAGCCGGCTGCGGCCATGCACGACTGCCACGTGGCCAGTGCGTTCAACACGCGCTCGTCGGTGTCGATCACCGCGCGGAACAGATCGACGGCGACGTTGACCGCGTCCGACCACTCCCACCGGTCGTCGTCGGGGTCGAACTGCTCCCGGCACTGGGCCTCGCTCCGCGCGAACGCGGTGCGACCGGCCTCGTCGAGCGCGCTCAGGGCGCGCTGGTTGCGCGGTGCGTCGAGCGGCGGGATCACCCCGAGGTCCCAGCCCGTGATCCCGAGCCCGTAGGTGGCGGCGTACTGCTCCGGTGTCATCGAGTAGCGGACGTCGCCGGCGACCTGTTCCTCCGGTGCGGCTTCAGGGGTGTAGTCGAACCCGGCTGCCGTCATGCACGTGGCGACGTCGGCCTCGGGCACGTTGGTGCTCAAGAACGCGATCATCTCGTCGCGCTCGACGTGCTGGAGCATCAGCGCGTGCACGAAACCGCGGAGCTGGTCACCGGCCACCGGCAGTACACCGGGCGCCAGCGCGGCCGGTGGGACGATCGTCGTGCTCGTCGTCTCGAGGGGTGGTGGCGACATGAGCGCCGTGGTGGTCTGGGAGGGTGAGGCCTCGCCGCGCACGGCCAGCGCGGCGAGGCCGCCGACGCCGGCGAAGGCGATCGTGGCTGCGGCGACGGTGACCACCCAGTGCGATCGGCCGGGACGGCCGAGCCGTCCCGCGAGGTGCGATTCGATCGCCGCGTCGAGCGTGTCGGCCCCCTGCGAGAGTCGTCGTTCGATGTCCATCTGTTTCCTCACTCTCCGAGCATCCTGCGCAACCGCGAGATTCCGCGGTGCACGTGGTTGGTGACCGCTGCTTCCGACAGGTCGAGCAGTTCGGCGACGTCGCGGTAGCGGAATCCGTACATGTGGACCATCACGACCGCCGTGCGCTGGTCGGGGCTCAGACGGCGGAGCGCGGCGAACAGGTCGGCGTCGAAGTCGACGGCGTCGGAGCTCGTCGGCTCGATCCGGAACTCCGCCCGCCGCCCGCGGACGCGACGTTCGCGACGCAACGACGACTGCCCGACCCGGAACAGGTAGCCGATCGGGTTCGACATCTGCTCGACGTCGTCCCGGTGCTCCCACGCCCACGCGATGGCTTCGGCCGCCGCGTCGCAGCCGTCCTCGATCCCGTTGCGCGCAACCAATGCCCGTCGCAACGTCACGGCGGCGGGCTCGATGAACCGGGCGAACCGCGGCTCGGCCGAATCGGCTGGCGCGGCACGGGTACCCCTGTCGCTCATCGCATACCGGCTGTCGGACACATCCGATGAAGAGCCATGAGGGGCCTCGTTCCTTTCACTCGGCCCGAGAATCGCACGCCAACCCCGTGCCCGGGTGCCGGCACGACCGCCTGGTCGCCGAATCGGTCAACCCGTTCACCACGACCGAACCCGTGTCACGATGGCGCGGTGGCCGGCCTGACCGAACGCTTGCGCGCCGCCCTCGACGCGGTGACCGGTGAAGCGGTCGTCGAGCTGACCGCCGTGCACGGTGGCGACACTGCGGCGGCGTTCCGGGTCCGGTTCGGATCGGGCCGAGTCGTGTTCGCCAAGACCCACGCCGACCCGCCGGCCGGGTTCTTCACGACCGAGGCGTGGGGCTTGCGGTGGATGCGGGAGAGCGGCGCGGTCCGCGTGCCCGAGGTCGTCGCGGTGTCCGACGGTGACGCCGTCGGTACCGGTGGCGATGCGGTCCCGGCGTTCCTCGCCCTGGAGTGGATCGAGGCGGGCCGTGGAAGCCGCGCCAGCGCGCCCGCGGACGCGTATGAGTTCGGCCAGCAGCTCGCCGGGCTGCACGACGCCGGCGCGCCGTGCTTCGGTCGGGAGGACGGGCGCACGACCGGCAGCCTCGGCCTGCCCAACGACCCGTGCGCGGCGTGGGCCGAGTTCGTGGCGACGCGCCGGTTCGCCCCCCTTGCTCGCATCGCCCGCGACCGCGGGTCACTCCCGACCGAGGTGATCGACCGCCTGGAATGCCTGGCCGACACGCTCGATCGCTTCGACGACGGCGCGCCTCCGGCCCGGCTCCACGGCGACCTGTGGGCGGGGAACCGGCTGATCGACGTCAACGGTGCGAGTTGGCTGATCGACCCCGCGTGCCACGGCGGCCACGTCGAGTTCGACCTGGCGATGATGCGGCTGTTCGGCGGATTCGGCGCCGAGGTGTTCGACGGGTATCAGTCGATCCGTCCGTTGCGGCCGGGCTGGGAGTCGAGGGTCGAACTGCACCAGATCGCCCCGCTCGTGGTCCACGCCATCAAGTTCGGCGGCAGCTACGTCGCCGCCGCCACCCGCGCCATCGCCCGCTACGGCTGACGAAGTTCCCGCGCCGGTCGTTCTGAGCGCCAGAGACCGGGAGTCGAAAACGGTGTCGTTCGCAACGGCAGCGACCGTTACGTTCGGTCGATGTCACGGATCACGGTCGAGCAATACGTCGTCGGCGTTCTCGGGTTCTCATTGATCCGAAACTGGTACCGAGACGCCGCCGGCAACGAGGGTCGCGTGCGCGAGATGCGTGAGGTCCTCGACCACGCGGACCAGTTGCCGTGGAACATGGAACTCGATCCCCAGGAACAGGACCTCAGGCGTGGATATGCGGAGTGGTCGGCGTCTTACGACGGACCGAACCCTTTGATCACGACCGAAACTGCCGTTGCGCAACCGGTGCTTCGCCGCCTCGCGGCTGACGCCGACAAGGCTCTCGATGCGGCCTGCGGAACCGGTCGTCACGCCGCCTTCCTCGATCTGCTCGGATGCGAGGTCGTGGGACTCGACCAGTCTCCTGAAATGCTCGGTGTCGCCAGGGCGAAGCTTCCCGACGTCCGACTCGAGCTCGGATCACTCGAACACATGCCGTTCGACGACGACGAGTTCGACCTCGCGGTCGTCTCGCTCGCCCTGTGCCATCTGAGGGAGCCGGCCGCGGCACTCACCGAACTGGTCCGGGTCGTGCGAGCCGGCGGCAACGTCGTCGTCACCGATCCACATCCAGCGGGAGAGATCGTCGGTGGACAGGCCTTCTACGGCGGAATCGTCGACGGTCAACCGATGCGTTGGGTTCGCAACCACTACCACTCGGCTTCGACCTGGCTGCAGTCGTTCAACGCCGCCGGTCTCACCGTCGAGAACTGCGTCGAAGAGCCCTTCAGTGACGACCAGATCGCCAGCTTCCCAGTGTCGATCTTCTATCCCGACGCCGCCCTCGCCGCGTTGAGCGGTCTCCCGAGCCTCTGGCTGTGGGAGCTCCGGGTGTCCGACTGAGATCCAGACCGCCGGAGAGGCCGGCAAGGATGCGCTCTCAGCGATCGAACACGACTTCGACCATCGGTGCCTCGTCGACGAGGACGTCGAGCGGCTGCTGCGTGCGATACCACGTGGCGCTCAGGTGTTCGAGGACCGCGCGGCGAGTCGTCGCATCCTCGACCGGTGTCGCCCGGGCGGTGAGGTCGACATGGCCGTGCCGCTTGAGATCCACGACCAGGTTCGGGTCCGCGGTGAGGTTTGCCAACCAGTCGCGACGGCCCGGCGTTCCCGTGATGAAGAAGCGACCGTCGACGTCGAGCATCCAGATCTCGATGCGGCGTGGCAGCCCGGTGTGTCGTCCGGTGGTCGTGATGTCGACGGTCGGATCATCGGCGAGTTCGGTGCGCACCACGTCCACGTTCGCCGGCCTATGAGTCGGTGACGACGCCGACGCGGATCCGATTTCCGAACGGGTCGGTCAACGCGACCTCGCGTCCCCACGGCTCGTTCGTCACGGGCTCGTCGAACTCGTCGGCGATGGCGTCGAGGTCGGCGACGTAGAAGTAGGCCAGCGATCCGGTCGGAGCGTCGCCTGTGTGTTCGGACAGGTGGACGTACACGTCGCCGCGTCGGAGGAACATGTAGATGGGAAAGCCGGGCTCGAACTGGTGCTCACCGATCACCTCGAAACCGAGTCGCCCGTACCACACCGCGGCCGCCCGTGCGTCGTCGACCCGGAAGATCGGCACCATCGTCTCTGCCACGACCCGATGTTGTCACACACCGCACAAGGCCCGTGCTGGACGCCTGACGAGCTCAGGGATCGGTCATGCAGAAGTCGTTTCCTTCCGGATCTCGCATCCAGGTGTGGCTCTCGAACTGCTCGACGATCGATGCTCCGAGCGCGACGAGTCGAGCTGACTCCGTTGCTCGGTCGAGCGCCTCGACATCGAGGTGGATCGGTCGCTTCGTCGTCGATCGAACGACGACCTCCTGGAAGCAGATCTCGAGCGTCGGTCCGTCGATGATGACGCACGGATCGGTCGCGGGCGTCCGTCCGATGGACGCGAGGCGCTCCACCTCTTCCTCGTCGTACGCGCGAATCTCGAAGTCGTCGAGGACGGCCGTCCAGAAGCGGGCAAGTGCGGACGGTTCGCGACTGTCGACGACGATCTGCTTGAGGCGAGCCACGCCCAATCTTCGCGGCTTCGACGCCCTGCCACGGTCCACAATGGCGGGATGACGCGACAGCGACGATTCGTGCAGGTCGATGTGTTCGGCGAGGGGCCACTCCTCGGCAACCCGCTCGCAGTCGTGCTCGACGCCGACGGGATCGACGACGAGACGATGGCAGCGACCGCCCGCTGGACGAACCTGTCGGAGACGACCTTCGTCCTGCCACCGACGAGCGAAGGCGCCGACTACCGAGTCCGGATCTGGACACCGTTCGGCGAGCTCCCGTTCGCCGGGCACCCGACGCTCGGCACGTGTTGGGCGTGGCGTTCCAACGGTGGCGTCTCCACGCAGCCGGGCATGACCGTTCAGCAGTGCGGTGCCGGCTTGATCGAGGTGCGCGGCGACAGCCAGCGGCTCGCCTTCGCCGCACCGCCGCTGATCCGCAGCGGGCCGGTCGAGCCGACTGTCGTGGCCGACGTGGTCGACGCGCTGCAGCTCGACCCGTCCGACGTCGATGATTCGCAGTGGGTCGACAACGGCCCCGGCTGGATGGCCCTGTTCCTGCGTTCCGCCGACGCCGTCCGCGCGGCGCGCCCGCGGCGCCTGCCGACCAAGGTGGGCCTGGTCGGTCTCGTCGGCCGCGAGCCGACGGGAGGCACTGCCGACGTCGAGGTGCGGGCGTTCTTCCCGCGAGACGGTCTGCCCGCCGAGGATCCCGTCACCGGCAGCCTCAACGCGTCGCTCGGTCAGTGGCTCATCGGCTCGGGCCGCCTCGATTCACCGTACGTCGCCAGCCAGGGATCGTGCCTCGGCCGGGCCGGGCGAGTGCACGTGAGCCAGGACGACGACGGCCAGGTGTGGGTCGCGGGCGACGTCCACACGTTGATCGACGGCACGATCGAGGTGTAGGCGACCGAACGACGTCACAGCGCCGCCCAACACACTTGCTCCCTATTCGTCCCTATTGCTAGACATGTGAGGATGAATGAGGAACAGAGGTTGACTCGGTATCCGCTCGACGTCGTGCCCGAAGCCCATCGCGAATCCGTTCGGAGCGCCCTGCTGAACGCGGCGGACGGCCGCGCCGTCGTCTCGCTCACTCCGGTGAGCGGCGGTGCGTCGGGGGCCCTCGTCCATCGCGTCGACCTCGACGGGGCGCGGAGCCTGCTCCTCCGGATCGAGACGGCGCGCGACCCGTTCCGGAACCCACACCGCAGCTACGTGTGCCTGCGCACCGCGGCGGAGGCAGGCATCGCGCCAGCGGTGCACGTGGCCGATCCGGACGCCGGAATCGTGGTGATGGACTTCGTCCATCAGCGACCGATCACCGAGCATCCCGGTGGCGCAATCGGCGTCGTGCGCGAGCTCGGTGCCCGGCTGGCGCAGTTGCAGGCGACGGCCACGTTTCCCGCGCTGCTCGACGATTTCGCCGGGCTCCTGGGCCAGATGCTGGCGATGATCGACGGCGCCGGCGTCTTTGCGCCGGGCGTGCTGTCACCGGTCCACGACAACCTCGATCGCATCGTCGAGGCCTACCCGTGGGGGAGCGACGCCCAGGTGTCCAGTCACAACGACGTCAATCCCTTCAATGTGCTGTTCGACGGGGAACGGCTCTGGCTGATCGATTGGGAGCTGGCGTTCTGCAACGACCCCTTCGCCGACGTCGCGAGCGTCGCCAACAACTTCACCGAGCCGGACCTGGACGCGGCGTCACCCGCGGCCCGAGCCGTCGAGGACGCGCTGCTCGAGGCGTGGCTCGGGCGTCCGCCGGATCGCCCCATGCGCAGTCGCTTCGCGGTCATGCGACACCTGAACCGCTTGTTCTACGCGTGCCTGATGATGAGTACCTCGATCGGGCAACACCCGCCCGAGACGGACCTCGACGCGCTCAGCCCGGACGCCTTTCGGGCCGAGCTGGAGTCGGGCCGGCTCGCCCTCGGCTCACCGCTCCTGTTGCACACGATGGGCAAGATGCAACTCGCCGGCTTCCTCGCCGGAGTGGGCGCCGCGGACTTCGACGAGACGCTGCGGCTGGCCGGGTCCGGCTGACCGGGCCCGTATGGTTCGTCCCGTGGCGACCTCCGCGACCAGGCTCTCGCAGGGCGAGCTGTGCACCGTCGACACCGCCGCCGCGCACCTCCAGGTGCACCGCAAGACCGTGCTGCGGTACATCCGCGATGGCCGGCTGCCGGCGACCAGGATCGGCAAGGCGTACCGGATTCGCCGTGCCGATCTGGACGCGTTCGCCGGCGTTCCGGGCGGTGCCGACGCGGTGAGCGTCGCCGAGGCCGCCCGCGTGACGAGCATCGTCGACGTGCCGGGCGTCGGCCCGACGCTCGCCAGCAAGCTCGCCGGTGCCGTGACGAACTCCCTGCACAGCAACCGAGAGCAGCGGGGCGATGTGCACGCCGAAGTGGTCTACGACCCCGAGCAGGCGCAGGTGAAGATCGTCGTCATCGGCACGGTCGCCGACACTCACAGCCTGCTCGGCCTTCTTCAGGTCTGGCTGGAGCAGCTCACCGCGTCGTAGGAGCGCCTACGTCACGACGTCGAGGCAGCTGTGCGCTCACCTCACGACACGGAGTCGAGAGCCGGGTCGGGTTCGGGCAGCGGCTCGCCGGTCTCGAGCAGCGACTTGAGGCTGTCGAGGATCCACACCCATCCGTAGCGCACGCTGTCCCAGGTGATGGGACTGCGGTCGAGGTTGCCGTGCACGACGTCGAGTTGTGTCATCCCGTTGCCGGCGTCGGTGAGCAGCCACTCCAACCGCGACGGCGGCTCCTCGGAGGTGGCGGGGTCGTACATCACCCGCCAGGTCATCACGAGCCGGTGCGGCGGTTCGGCGACCTCGATCTCACCGACGACGGCGTCGGAGTCGGCATCCATCACGTACCGGTAGCGCGAACCGGGTTCGAGTGTCGACTCGAACGCCGTGCGGTGGAAGTACCGGCGCGTGAAGCTGGGGTCGGTGATGCCCTGCCAGACCTCGGGCGGTGTGGCGCGGATGTAGATGCGGTAGCGGTGCGGCGTCATGGCATGGTCCTGTCGGCGGTGCGGTCGGGGAGACGGTCGGGATCGGTGGCTTCGAGGTCGCGCTGGAGGCCGAGCATCGCGCCGGTGACCGGCAGTGAGTACTTGTGCAGCCAGCGGGCGGCGACGGCATGGAGGGGGACCGGGTTCAGGTGGTGGTTCGTCACGCGACCGGTCTTGTGGGTCGTGAGGAGGCCGGCGTCGACGAGCACGCGCACGTGCTTCATCACGCCGAACCGGGTCATGTCGCTGCCGGTCGCCGAGGCGACGTGATCGCACAGTGCGGTCAGGCTCTGGCCGTCGTCGGCGAACAGCGCGTCGAGGATCGCCCGGCGTGTCGGATCGGCCAGCGCCTTGAACACGAGATCGTCGCCGGTGCGGTCGCCCACCTGTCACACAATACGTGACCAATAAGTTACCTGTCAAGATGCGACGGGCCACGACGTGACGGGTTGGTCCGCACGGGGCGGCGCAGGGATGAATCAGCCGATCCAGTATCGGCGCAGTCGAACCCCGTCGACGTCGACGGTGTTCTCGAGCAGCCCACCGTTGGTCTCGATCGCCTTCGCCGAGCCGACGTTGTCCTCGTCACAGGTCACCAGTACTTCCTGCACACCGCCCGCGCGTGCCACCACCAGGCTCTGCCGCAGGATCTCCGTGGCATAGCCCCGACGGCGATGGCCGGGGCGGACGGCGTAACCGACGTGCCCGCCCTCGCTCAGCAGGAACTCGTTGAGCTCGAAGCGGATCGACGACCGCCCGACCACCTCGCCACCGACCTCGGCCAGCAACCAGCTCGACTCGACCCAGTCGTCGTCGAGCGAACGACCGTGCCGGTGGTCCTCGACCATCTGCACGAACTCCTCGAACGATTGGCCGTGCCGCAAGAAGGCGAACACGAAGTCCTCCGCTGCGAGCTCGCGCTGGCACGCCATCACCTCCGCCTCGTCGCTGATGCGGGGCGGTCGCAGGCGCAGCATCATCTCGTCATCATCGTCCTCACCCCCCGCCTTCGGGCAAGCGCGAAACGGATGCTCTCGTGCGGTCTCGTAATCCAGTCGCTCTCCGGCGGTCGGTGCGGACATGCTCAACGTGATGGGGATCGTCGCCTGGGGTGAAGACGTCGCGGCCGCCTACGACACGACGTCGGCGGCGATGTTCGCGGTCGACGTACTGGAGCCGGCGGTCGACCGGCTCGCCGACCTGGCACAGGGTGGCCCGGCCCTCGAGTTCGCGATCGGAACAGGTCGCGTCGCGTTGCCGCTGACCCAGCGGGGCATCGAGGTGCACGGCATCGAACTGTCGGTGCCCATGGTCGAGCAGCTCCGGCGCAAGCCCGGCGGTGAGACGTTACCGGTGACGATCGGCGACATGTCCTCGACCATCGTCGCCGGGAAGTTCCGCCTCGTGTACCTCGTGTGGAACACGATCATGAACGTCACGACCCAGCAGGAACAGGTCGACGTCTTCCGCAACGCGGCGGCGCACCTCGTGCCTGGTGGTCGCTTCGTGGTCGAGGTGATCGTCCCGCAACTCCGACGGGTTCCCCCGGGTGAGACCGCCCTGGTCTTCATCAACGAACCCGACCACGTCGGCGTCGAGACCTTCGACGACCTCGTCGGGCAGATCGCGTGGTCGCATCACTGGATGTCCGTCGAGGGCCGCCTCGTCCATCATGCGGCGCCGTACCGCTACGTCTGGCCCTCCGAGCTCGACCTCATGGGTCAGCTCGCCGGCTTCGGGCTGGAGCACCGCTGGTCGGGCTGGGATCGCGGTGCATTCACCTCGGAGAGTGACCACCAGGTCGCGGTGTTCCGGCTCGCCTGAGCGCTGACGCCGGGCTCACCCGCGCTTCGGTCACACGGCGGCGAGCATCAGCGAGATCGAGAAGCCGACGGCGACGAGTGAGCCGGTGAACACGCCCTCCACCTCGAACGCCTCGGGCAGCAGCGTGTCGGCAACCATCGCCAGCAGGGCGCCGGCAGCGAACGCCTCGACGAGCGCGCCGGTGCGCCCGCCGGACGGGTCGAGCAGGATGTAGCCCAGCGCGGCCGCGATCGCCGACGCGGCGATCACGACGAGCCACATCTTCACCACCCGGACGCGGGCCCATCCCGCCACCCGGAGGCCGGCCGACGACGACATGCCCTCCGGCAGGTTGCTGAGGATGATGCCGGCGAGCAGGGCGATGCTCACCTGACCTTGCAGCACGGTGAGACCGAGCACGAACGACTCCGGGATGCCGTCGAGCACCGAGCCGAACACGATCGCCAGGCCCGACCCGCTCTCCTGTGCGCCGGCGGAGTCCTTGCGGTCGCCGCCGCCGGACCGGGCGATCCACCAGTTCCCCGCGGTGAACGTGAGCGCGCCGACGAGCGTCAGCAGTCCGACGAGGGCGACGTCGGCGTGGAGGATCGCGTCGTCGATGAGCTCGAAGGCCACCGAGCCGATCAGCACTCCGGTGCCGAGCGCCATGATGATCGCCAGCACCTGCCGGCTCGGCGTGGTGACGTAGGCGATCAGCGCCCCGACGAGCAGAGCACTCGCGCCGAGTGCGCCCCAGCCGAAGGCAGCAAACACCCGGCGATCGTACGCGCTCGCAGCGTTTGCGTCGGGATTCGAGCACACCTGCCGGTGCCCAATCCCGACGCAAACGATGGTTGGAAGGGTCCGGCCGGCCGGCCGGCCGGGTGGGGTGGGGTGGGGTGGAGGCCGGCGGGCTGTCAGGCCGGGACGTCGACGGCGATCTCGGGGCCGAGGACGGCGCCACCGAGGAGCTCGAGACGATCGCCGCTCCAGAAGCGGCCGGGGTCATACCAGTTGAGCGGCTTGCGATCGTCGAGCAGGCCCATCCGCTGGTACGTCATCGCCACCAGCTCGGCGCAGTAGATCGCCTCGAACGACACCCGACGCCGGGCCCTGCCCTTCAGCCAGTGGCCGACGAGGCCGAGCGTGCTCGGGAAGCGCCGGCCGCTCAGCTCGCGCACCACGCCGAGCGCGGCGTTCTCCATGTCACGCGTGGCGCTGGGGTCAAGCTGGCGGACGTAGGCCTGCTGGCCGTACCGGTTGACCCACGTGTCGACGGCCT
>CAZYWK010000002.1:59631-85160 GCA_964651825.1 uncultured Ilumatobacteraceae bacterium
AGCTGGCGGACGTAGGCCTGCTGGCCGTACCGGTTGACCCACGTGTCGACGGCCTCGGTCAGGCGGTGCAGCTGGGCGCCGCGCTGGAGCTCACCGGTCCACACGTCGACCATCGACCGCCCGAGCTCGGCGTGCCAGAGCAGGGGAGGGAGATCGTCGATCGCGAGCGCCATGGCGACGTGGTTGACCGGGCTGTTCGTGGCCACCCGGATCGCGCGATCGGCGAGCTTGCGGCCGGTGAACACCCAGAGGTCGCCGCTACGGCTGATGGCGGCCGCCTCGGTGAGGGTGATCCGGGACGGCTCCACGACGCGTACTGTACGGCCGATGCGTTGGTGGAAATGGCTCGGTCTGGCGGGCCTGCTCGGCGCGGCTGCGGCCGGCGCGGTGGTGGTCCAGCGCCACCGAACACGCGAGTGGACGGAGTACTCGCCCGAGGAGCTGCGCGAGCGCCTGCACGCCCGGCTCGACGAGCCTCCGGCCAACACTTCCACCGATTGATTTGAGTCACGCTCAATATTTGGCTTGACTGGCGCTCAACCGTTGGTTAGAGTGGCGATCAAATGAAATCGTCACGCACCTACTCCATGTCCAACCGAGCGAATGCCGTCGCCACCACGAAGGACCGCATCGTCGCCGCCGCGGTCGAGCTCCTGATGGAGCGTCGCTACGTCGACGTCACGCTCGCGGAGATCGCCGCGTCCGCGGGCGTCTCCCACCAGACGGTGCTCAACCACTTCGAATCGAAGGAGGGCGTCGCCTACGCCGCGGCGCTGGTCATCACCGAGACGACGAACTCGGCCCGCGACCAGGCGGCCGTCGGCGACACGATCGGCGCGATCCGCGTGCTGGTCGGCGACTACGAACTCATGGGTGACGCCAACGTGCGCTGGTCGGTCGATGTCGAGCAGCTCGGCTCGCTCGCCCCGTTCGTCGAGGGCGCCCGCGGCACCCACCGGGCGTGGCTCGAACACGTCTGGGGCCCCGAGCTCCCCGAGGCGCCGGCCGAGCGCCGGCGAGTGCTCAACGCGCTCTACGCGGCGACCGACGTCTTCACGTGGAAGCTGCTCCGCCGCGATCTGGGCCTCAGCCGCCCGGAGACCGAACGCACCATCGTCCACCTCGTGCTCGGCGCCCTCCACCGGCCACCGACCTGACCCGAACCTGACCATCGATCCAGCCGATCGCACCGGCGAACCGCGCCGGGCATTCACCACAGGAGAACACCATGTCCAGCAACACACCGAGCGCGGCGCGCCCACACACCTACCTGTTCGCACTCGTCGACGGCGGAGGCACCGTGCCGCCCGAGCTCGCGGCGGCCCGCCGACTCGTCGACCGCGGCCACCACGTCACCGTCCTCGCCGAGGACACGATGGCCGACGAGGTCGCCGCCACCGGCGCCGTCTTCCGGCGCTGGGCCTCGGCCCCGAACCGGCCCAGCCGGCAACCCGACGACGACCCCTACCGCGACTGGGAGTGCTCGAACCCACTGCAGCTGTTCAAGCGGCTCCTCGACCGCCAGTTCATCGGCCCCGCCCCCGCCTACGCCGCGGACGTGCTGGCAGCCGTCGAGGATCGCCGGCCCGACCTCGTCGTCTGCTCGATGTTCGGGCTCGGGGCGATGGTCGCGGCCGAGTCCGCCGGCATCCCGTTCGACCTCCTGCTGCCCAACATCTACCTGCTCCCCGCCGACGGGATGCCGCCGATGGGCCTCGGCCTCCAGCCGGCGACGAACGCCACCGGCCGCATGCGGGACCGGATCATCTCCGGGCTGACGGAGCGGTCGTGGGCCAAGGGCCTCGACGGTCTCAATGCGCTGCGCCGTGACCTCGGCCTCGAACCGCTCGGTCGGCTGTGGGACCAGGCGGGGCGTGCCCGCCGCCAGCTGGTCCTCACGTCGGAGGCCTTCGACTTCCCGGCGACGATGCCCGGAAACGTGCGCTACGTCGGCGCCGTGCTCGACGATCCAGCCTGGGTCGGAGCGTCCCAGGCGCCGTCGGGCACCGACCCGTTCGTGCTGGTGGCGATGTCGTCGACGTTCCAGGACCAGCAGGCCTCGCTCCAGCGGGTGGTCGACGCGCTCGGCACCCTGGAGGTGCGGGCGCTGGTGACCACCGGGCCGACGATCGACCCGTCGCTCATCACGCACGAGCCGAACGTCGAGGTGGTCGCAGCAGCGCCGCACCGCGAGCTCCTCCCGCACGCCCAGCTGGTGGTCACCCACGGCGGTCACGGCACCGTCGTCAAGTCGCTCGCCGCCGGGGTGCCGCTCGTGATCCTCCCGCACGGACGTGATCAAGGCGACAACGCCGCCCGCGTCGTGGCCCGCCACGCCGGCCTGAAGCTGTCGCGAACCGCGAAGCCGAAGGCGATCGCCACCGCGATCACGAAGGTGCTCGACGACCCGAGCTTCGCCGACGCGGCACGCCGTCTCGGCGAGGTCATCCGAGCGGACGCGTCCGCGGGCGCGCTCGTCCGGGAGCTGGAAGACCTCCCGGTCATCTGCCCCGCCTGATCTGACCCACCGCGTCTGCGGCCCTCGCCGGCCGCCGCGCCCTCCCCCCGCAACTCGTAGTCGCCCACCCGGCCTGCTTCAGGTCGCCCTCGATCAAGGAGATCCAGCCATGTTCCCCACGTCCCCGTCCCCGTCCGCGCCCGCTCGCCGCCGCCAGATGACTCGCCTCGGCGCCCTCGTCGTCACCTTCTCCGTAGCCGCCGGCGCCCTCGCCGGTCCGGCCCTCGCCACGGACGCCGACGTCTCGGCGGCCGTCACTGATGCAACCTCCACTGGTTCGCCCTCCACCGGTTCGCCGCCCGGCTGGGCCGTCGAACGTCTCAGCGCCACGCCGTCGGGCGAGCAGGCCGATGGCGAGTCGCGCTCGCCCGCCCTGAGCGCCGACGGGCGGCACGTCAGCTACGTCACCGCGGCGTCGAACCTGAGCGGAGTCGCCATGCCTGTCGCTGCCACCCGAGTCGTCGTCGAGGACCTGGTGACCGGCGTGGTCGAGCACGTCAGCTTCGACCACGAGGGCGCGCCGGTGTCGGCGCCGTCCGCGGCTGACGTGTCGGCCGACGGCAGCGTCGTGGCGATGATCAGCGCGGCCGACAAGGGACGCGTCCAGGTGCGCGATCGCATCGCCACGAGCACCCTCGAATCGACCGCGGTCCAAGGCACGCGGTCGGCCGCGATCGACGATTCCGGCACCCGCGTCGTCTACGCCGACCACACCACGAGCAAGGAGCTTCAGACCGAGGACGTCCGCCTGTTCCTCCCGGGCGCCGATGTCGCCGACGTGCCCCTGAGCGCGATCGCCGACAACTACGAGTCCGCCAGCCGGCCGTCGATCAGCGCCGACGGAGCATCGGTCGCGTTCGACACCCACATCGCGGAGGTCCCGCTGGGCATGCGCGTGCTCGACGTATCTGATCTCTCCGCAGTCACGAGCGTCGCCGACATCCCGGTGCGGGTCGAGATCCCCGGCGGCCGCCTCCCCGACCTCGACGGCACGGGACAATCGTTCGCCTACGCGGCCTTCGACACCGACGGCAGCGACCGCATCCTGGTGCACGACATCGCGTCGGGGACCGACGAGGTGATCGCCGAGGTCGCCGACGGACTGCGCGTCGCCGACCTCGTCATGTCGGCCGACGGTTCGACGGTCGCGTTCAGCGCGGCGGTCGCGACAGGCGGCGAAGACGACGCCAACCTGACTGGCGACGCCGACCTCGTGATCGTCGACCGTGCCACGGGCGCCAGCGAGACGATCGCGACCACCGACGCCACCGACACCTTCGACGTCGCCACCGACGGCAGCGCCGTCGTGTTCTCCTCCACCTCCGCGGCCTTCGTGGCCGGGGACGCGCCCGGCACGTCCGACGTGTTTATCGCTCGCCGTGTCTCGACGACTGCACCGACCTGGCCGGCCGGCGCCGCGCTCGACACGACCGATGCCGGCAGCTCGTTCGTGACCGTGGCATGGCCCGCGGCCGCGGACGACTTCGCCGTCGTCAACTACCGGGTCTTCGTCGACGGGGCCATCGTGGCCCAGCTCGACAGCTCGGCGCGCGCTCACACCGCGACCGGCCTGACCGCCGCGACCGCCTACGGGTTCAGTGTCGTGGCGGTCGATGCCGAGGGCAACGAGAGCGCACCGCTGGCCGTGTCGGCGTCGACTGTCGCCGCGCCGGACACGCCGGGGACGGCAGCGCTCACCTTGCACGCCGGTCCGGGCGGCAGGGTCCGGCTCTCGTGGGACCCGGCCGGACCCGACACGACCTACGTCGTGTCGCGTACCACCGCCGATGGGACCTTTGCCGCCGTTGCCGACGTGCCGGACGGCACCACCACGTACGCCGACACCGGCCTCGCCGCCGCCACCGCCTACACCTACCGGGTCGAGGCCGTCGACGGTGGTACGACGACGCACCACACGGTCGAACGCTCGGTCACGACGCCGGCGATCGCGGTGGGATCGGTCACCTGGCAGGGCCGCGCCCGCGTCGGTGGCACGATCGACGTCGACATCCGCGGCGACGCGGGCTGGAAGGCGTCGGCCGAGGTCGAGTACACGACCTGGTACGGCGACGACGGCTCCCTCCTCGACGCGCCGCGCACGCTGACCACGACCGTCCCCGCCGTCGAGGACCTCGGGATCGCTGGGCGCTACGCGGCGAGCTTCGTCCTGGTCGACGGCATCGCCGAGGTCACCGCCGTCCGGGGAGTGCTGACGGACGGCCACGGCACCACGGTTCGCACCAGCGCCGCGCAGCCGGCGACGACCGTCCGGGGCGCGCTGCACCTCGTGCTCGATCCGGCCACCGACCTGCGCCTCAGCGGTCGGGTGATCGTCGACGGCATCGCCCAGCGACCGCTCGGCGACTGGGCCGACTGGAACCTCGAAGCGGTCGCGCCCGGCACCCGCCGCATCCGGGTGCTCGACCTCGCCGGCGGCGTCATGGCCGACACCACCGTCGACGTCGTCGACGGGCGCCGCATCGACGTCGCGCTCGCGCCCCGCCAACTGGGCCTCGTCACGGCCAGGTTGGTCGACGAGGCCGGCGTGCCGGTGGCCGGCGCGACCGTCCAGGTCTCGCTCGTCGCGAACCGCGCCGCGCTCGGCGCCGTCGTGTCCGATCGAGTGGGGAACGTGCAGGTCCCCGGTTCGCTCTTCGTCGGCGACGAGGTCGAGCTGGCGATCGCACCACGAGCCGGCTCCGAGCTCAGCGCGACCGTCGCCACGCTCACCGCGGTGGCGACCGACGAGCGGGTCGACGTCGTCGTGTCCAGCAACCGCACTGGCGTCCTTTCCGGCCGCATCACCCTCGACGGCGACCTCCCGGCCGCCGGCGCACGGGTGGTGATCAGCCAGACGAGCAACGGAACGTCACGCAGCTTCCGTGCCGTCACCGACGCCGACGGCCGCTACACCGTTCGCGGCTGGGCCGGCCCGGCGACCGTGGTGGTCAACTACCGCCAGGACCCGACCGCCTCGATGGGCACCGTGGTGCTCGGCGATGCGCCGACGACCGGCGATTTCAGCCTGGCGATCGCCGGCACGTACCGGATCGTCACGAGCCTGTCGACCCGGACGATGGACGACGCCACGTGGGTACCGGTCGACATCAATCCGCTGAACGCCTGGCACTTCCGCCTGACCCTCGAGGCGGGCCGCACGAAGTCGATCATCGGCGCCACCGAAACGGTGATCCGCGCCGTGCCCGGTGAGGTGGTCACCCTGTGCGCCGACGGCAAGGAGGTCGGGATGGGTCAGGCCTGCCGGCAGGTGACGCTCGGCGACGCCAGCGTGGTGCCGGTCGACCTGCGGGTCGGCAGCGCCGGTCGTGTCACGTTCAGCGTCGTCGACTCCCGCGGCCGCGAGCTGCACCCCGCGTTCGAGACCAACGTCTCGGTCCTGCGGCGCACCGCTGGCGGGAACTACGAGAGCGTCGCCTTCGCGCACGCCAACGAGGCGGACTTCGAGCTCGACCTCGCGCAACCCGGGCACTACCGCCTGGCGATCAGCACCTACGTGCCGGTCCGGCCGCCCTCGACACTGACGACATCCTCGTCGGCGGCATCGGGATCGGCATCGTCCGACTCGGCGCGGACCGTCGAGTTCGACCTCGCCGACGGCGAGCTGGTCGAGCTGGGCCCGATCGCGCTCGGCACGTCCCGCTTCTCCACCCGCAGCGACGTGACCGTGGTCCGCCCCGTCGTGCCGGCGGGCGGTGTCGCCGAAGTGCGCGCCGCGCTCCGTCCGGACGTGCCTGCCGCCTACACGGCGATGTCGGCGCGGTTGACGATCCCGGCCGGGACGTCGGTCGTCGCGGGCAGCGTCACGGTCGACGGCCACGCGGTCGAGTTCACCAGGGTGGACGACGTCGCGATCGTCGAGCTCGGCGATCGCACGTTTGCCGCGGACGACGAGGTGGTCGTCCGGTACCGCCTTGCGACCGACGGCGTCGAGCCGGGCTCGGGCTTCAACGCCTCCGTCAACGTCCGCTCGACGGTCGGCGGCGCCGAGGTCACCGGGCTCGCGGGTTCGCCGACCGTGAAGGTCGCCGGCGTGACGATCGACGGGCCGACCCGGTCGGCGTCGAACACGGTCGTGCTGTCGGGTCTCGCCCCGGCGAACACGGTGGTCCGCGTCACCGAAGCCCGCCAGGAGCTGGGCCGGACGCTGTCGAGCGCCGGTGGCCGCTGGCGACTCACGGTGACGCTGCCCGATCTCGGTCCGGGTGAGATCCATCCGGTCGTCGCCAGCGTCACGATCCTCGACGACGCCGGATACGACCGGGTCGTGAGCTCCCACACCCGGGCGATCACGGTCGACCCTCGGTATCCCGAGCTCGTCGGCGTGTCGCTCGTGCAGCGCAACGGCAACACCGATGGCGCGACCGTCGACATCGATCCTCGTGACGGTGTGGCCCACGTGCCCTACGTGTTCCGCGGTGACCCGGGGACGCTGGCGATCGAGACCCAGTTCGCCGGGCGCGGCGAGGTGACCTCGGTCGATGTGTCGGTGGGCTCCGTGCGCGCCGGTGCGAGCGAGCCGATCGGCGACGACCGGTTCCGGTCGATGGTCACGGTCCGCAACACCGAGCTCGGTGGCGTCTACGCGACCTACGAGGCGGTGCCCGACGCGATGTCGCTCGACGACGTGCCGGTGTTCACCGAGGAGGAGGTGCGTGCGCAGTTGCCACCCGAGCTCGCCGACGCGCCGTTCACGCCACAGGTCGACGTCGATGTCGACGAGGCGACCGGGATCAGGACGGTCCGGGTGACCCCGGCCATTCCGGGGATGCCGGACAGCAGTTCGACGTTCACCATCGAGCGTGGTGTGCTCTACACCCCGACAGCGGCCGATCTCGAGGCAGCTCGGGGCGCCGGGGTGCCCGCCTACGGATTGGTGTTCGAGATCGATCGCTTCGGCGACCGTGTGACGATGTCGGGGAGCGTCCTGGTGCCCGAGTCGGTGCTCGACGAGACCACCTTCGGTCCGGCGCTGAACCCCTTCGGGCTGGTCCGGGAGGGATTCCAGATCGCGTTCAACGTCGGCACGACCGTCGACGGGTTCATCGGCGACTACGGGGCGCTCGGCAAGTTCGAGCGCATCAAGGGCATCCAGGCCTGGATGAACAAGAACTGCAGCGCCGCCGACAGTGCCGCGGCGATGCCGCTCCTGCAGGAGATCAACGACCGCGCCGTGTACACCGACATCTTCAAGATGGGGATGCAGGCGGCGGGGTTCGTCGTCGGGCTCGGCACGTTCGGCATCGGCACGGTCGGCTTCTGGGCGGTCACGTTCTTCGTCGACAAGCTCATCGACTGGCGCATCAACAAGTCGCTCGACGAGTTCGAAACCTTCGTCAAGGAGTTCTGCGAAGACGAAGAGGACGACCCGTACAGCGACTGGCCGGAGGAGAATCAGCCGGACACGAACAACGAGCTGCCGTTGTCGCCGGCGCGGCGGCTGATCGATCCGGTGTGGATCCACGACCCGTCGGGCTACGTGTACGAGGGAGTGCCGTCGAACCGGATCATCGGTGTGACGGCGACCCTCACCTACAGCCCGACCGCCGACGGAACGTTCGAGGTGTGGGACGCCGAATGGTTCGGCCAGTCGAACCCGTTGGTCACCGACGGGACCGGCGCCTACGGGTGGGACGTGCCGGAAGGCTTCTGGCAGGTCGTCTACACGATGGACGGCTACGAGACGGCCCGGAGCGCGGTGCTGGAGGTCCTGCCACCGCACTTCGACGTCGACGTCGGCCTGGCCCGGCTCGCACCACCCCGGGTGGAGTCGGTCGACGCGTCGGCCGGTCCGGGACGCGGAACGTCGGTGACGGTCCGTTTCGACAACTACATGCGTCTCGATGCCGGCGATCTCATCGAGGTCATCGATCCGACCGGCGCGGCGATCGAGGGCACGGTCGTCGCGGTCGACGCGGAGGACGGGCCGCTCGGCCGCTTCGCCTCGGAGTTCCGCGTCGACCTGCCGACCGAGTTCGACGGCGAACTGACGGTGCAGGTCGGGTCACTGGCCTCCGACCACGCCGGGCGCCCGATGACGGACGACTTCTCGACCACGGTCGGAGTGGTCGTCGACGACACCGAGGCGCCGGCGATCACGGCCACCGTTGCCCCGGCGCCGAACAGGGCCGGCTGGTCGAACGGACCGGTCGAGGTCGTCCTGCACGCCGAGGACTCCGGAACCGGGGTCGCCTCGGTCGACTGGACGGCCGAGGGCGCGGTGACGGGCTCGGGATCCGAGCGCGGCGCCGACGCCGTCGTTCCGATCGCGTCGGACGGCTCGACCGTCGTCCGCTCGACGGCCACCGACGCCGCCGGGAACGTGAGTGACGCCGTCGAGACGACCGTCCGGATCGACACCGTCGCTCCGGTCTCGACCATCCAGTCGCCCGCACCGGGGCAGAAGGTGACCATCGGGGCGGCGCTCGTCGCCCGGTTCGACTGCGCCGATTCGGGTGCGGCCGAGCTGGCATCGGGAATCGGGTCGTGCGTCGGCCGGCTGGCCGACGGCACGGAGGTGGCCGTCGGAGCGACGCTGCCCACCGGCGCCGTCGGGCTCCGCACGCTCGAGGTGACGGCGACCGATGTCGCCGGGAACGCCACCACCTCGACGGTCACCTACGAGGTCACCGCACCGCCGGCTCCTCCGTCGCCCCCGTCGACCCCGTCGACCAAGGCTGCGATCGGCCTGATCGACGATCAGCTGGTGGCGATCCACACGCTGAAGGTGGGCCTCGTTCGTGAGCTCGCACTGGCGGTCCCGCTCGCGCTGGCCAAGGTGGCCGCCACCATCGGTGCCCGGAGCGCGGCCTGCGCGGCGATCCAGCTCTACGACGGGCTCGTCACGAGCTACGCGTCGAAGAAGTGGATCACCGCCGCCCAGTCCGCCCCACTGCGCACCGCCGCCGCCACCATCCGCACCACCCTCGCCTGTTGACCAACCCAGCCGACCGGCCCGGGTTGACAGCTCCAGCTGACGTTTGCGTCGGGATTCAGCACCGACAGGTGTGGTGGAATCCCGACGCAAACGTCGATCGAGCGGCGTGGGCTGGAGCGGGGTCGTACGCTCGGCGCATGCCTCCGGACGCGCTTCCCGACGAGTTGGTCAACCGGGTGACGTGGAAGATCCCGAACGCGCTCGCCCTCGTCGGCTCACGCGCCGGCGACCGATGGAACGCGATGACCACGAGCTGGATCACCCAGCTCTCGATGGAACCGGTGCTGATCGGGGTCGGCGTCGACAACAGCGCGGTCACCCACGAGCTGATCACCGAAGGGCGCTCGTTCAGCGTCAACCTCTGGTCGGCCGACGACACGCGCGTGTTCGTGAAGTTCTCCAAGCCGGCCGAGCTCGCTTCCTCCGAGTCGGGTGACACCACGCTCAACGGGCGGGCCGTGCGCGCCGGCGTCACCGGTGCGCCCGTGTTCGACGAAGCGATCGCCTACCTCGATTGCGAGGTGCGTCAGGCGGTCGACCTCGGAACGCACACGCTGTTCATCGGCGAGGTGGTCGACGCCGAGATCCGCGACGACGAGGCGCGGTCGGCGTCGATGGCCGACACCAGGATGAAGTACGGCGGAGTCCGCCGCCACTGACCCGGTCGTCCTCCCGGACATCCACGTTTGCGTCGGGATCTGGTCACACCTGTCGGTGCCGAATCCCGACGCAAACGTCAGCTGGACCTGCGAGCGGGGCCAGCGGTCAGTGGGCGTCGGCTTCGTCGACGCCGAAGGTCGGGGAGTAGTCGTGCGGGCCACCGGCGAACGCGTCGCCGCCCTTCGGGAGCAGCAGCCGAGCGACGACCGCGGCGGCGACAACCACGAGCGCGCCGACGATGGCCGCCGAGCCGAGCCCGTCGACGAAGGCCTGCTTGGCGGTGTCGATGATCGCCGTCCCCTGCTCGCCGCCGATCTGGCTCCCGACGGCGATCGCGCCGGCAAGGCCGCTCTCGACCGCCTCGTGGGCCTGCGCCGGGAGCTCGGTGATCGTCGAGCTCACGCCCGACACGTACCGCGCCGTGACGATCGAGCCCAGGACCGCCACCCCGAGCGCGCCGCCGAGCTCACGGGTCGTGTCGTTCATCGCCGAGCCGACGCCCGCTCGGCTGACCGGCACCGACGACATGATGAGCGACGTCTGCGGCGTCATCGACAGCGCCATGCCAGTGGCCAACGGCACCATCGCGAGATAGACGTTGAGCAACCCGCTGTCGACCTCCAAGAGCGTGAGCAGGGCGAGGCCCACCGCGATGCAGGTCATCCCGACCGGCACCACGCCGGCCGACCCGAACCGTCGTACGAAGCGCGGGACCTGAGGGGCGACCAGCACCATGATGAACGCGAACGGAAGCTGGATGAGCCCGGACTCGAGCGGCGAGTAGTCGAGCACGAGCTGCAGGTACTGGGCGAGGAGGAAGAACGTGCCGAACATGGCGAAGAACGTCAGCGTCATGCCGGTGGAGGCGATGCTGAAGCGGCGGTCGCGGAACAGATGCAGGTCGAGCATCGGGTTGGGGGTGTTCGACTCCCGCCAGATGAACGCCACGACGGCGATCGCCGAGACCGCGAAGGCGCCGAGTGTGGTGGCGGAGATCCATCCGTTGTGCGGGCCTTCGATGATGCCGTAGACGAGCGACGACAGCGCGACGATCGACAAGAGCGCGCCCGGCACGTCGATCGGATGCTCGCCGGGGTCCTTCGACCGCGGCAGCAGGATGGCCCCGACCACCAGCGCGAAGGCGATGATCGGCACGTTGACGAGGAACACCGAGCCCCACCAGAAGTGCTCGAGCAGCCAGCCCGACGCGATCGGCCCGATGGCAGCGCCACCGCCGGAGACGCCGGCCCAGATGGCGATCGCCTGGGTCCGTTCGTGGGCGGGAAACACGTTGGTGAGGATCGACAGCGTCGAGGGCATCACGAACGCGGCGGCGAAGCCCATGATCGCCCGGCCGGCGATCACCTGCGGAGCGCCGCCGGCGACCGACGCCACCACGGCACCGACGAGGAACAGGGCGAGGCCGAACTGGAGCGCACCCTTGCGTCCGAACCGGTCGCCGAGCGTGCCGGCGGTGAAGAGCATGCCGGCGAAGATCAGCGCGTAGGCGTCGACCATCCACTGCAGCGAACTGGTCGACGCGTCGAGCTCGCGGGCGAGCGTCGGCAACGCGACGTTGAGGCTCGTGTTGCCGATGATGACGATCAGCAAGCTGAGGCACAGCACGCCGAGGATCGACCAGCGCCGGGCGTAAACGTGCGGATCGATGCCGTGTTCGAGGGCGATCTCAGCCGCGCTGTCGGCGGCCGAACCGGGGGCGGGATTCGGGTTCACGGGTGCTCCTCGAGCGAGGGGGGAAGGTCGTCGACGCTCGGCGGTGGACGCTATCGGCGCGCCGAGTCCTCACACCGAGTCGTCACACCGGGCCCGCGGTCAACACGACCACCACGGGTCGAAGCCGGACAGGACCGTGACAGGCCCCCGTAGCCTGCACCGCACCCGCCGACAGAAGGATGTGCCATGCACGGAGTAGTGAGAGAAGTCGTCACGTTGACCCCGAACCTGGTGCGGGTCGTCCTCGGTGGAGACGGCCTCGAGGGGTACACGCCGACCGAGTTCACCGATCAGTACGTCAACGCGCTGTTCGTACCGGACGGCGCTCCGTACGGCGCCCCCTTCGACCTCGACGAGGCCCGGGCGCTCGACCCGCAACACCGACCGGTGGGTCGCCGCTACACGATCCGCTCGTGGGATCCCGACGAGCGGCTGGTGGCCATCGACTTCGTCGTGCACGGCGACGTGGGGTTCGCCGGCCGCTGGGCGAACAACGCCCAAGTCGGCGATGTGCTGCAGTTCGTCGGCCCGAGTGGCGGCTACGCCCCCGACCAGAGCGCCGACTGGCACCTGTTGGTGGGCGACGAGAGTGCGCTCCCCGCGATCGCCGCGTCGCTTGAAGTCGTCCGGCCCGGCATCCCCGCCGTCGCGATCCTGCTGGTCGACGACACCGCTCACGAGCTCACGTTGGACTGCCCCGGCGAGCTCAGCGTACGCTGGGTGCACCGCAGCACCGATGGCGACGACCCCGACCTGCTGCTCACCGCCGTGCGCGCGCTCGACCTGCTGCCCGGACGGGTCGACGTGTTCGTGCACGGCGAGGCGAGCGAGGTCCGGGCCATCCGCAAGCACCTGCTCGGCACTTGTGGGATCCCGCGCGAGCAGACGTCGATCTCGCCGTACTGGCGACGCAACTTCACCGACGAACGGTGGCGCGAGGTGAAGCGCGACTGGCTCGCCGAGGTCGAGACGGACGTCTGAGCGAGTTCGGCCCCACGACGGGTCTCGACGTGGGACGGGAAACGCCTGCAGTTGGAATGAGAATCGTTCCCGATATTGTGGGCGGTGATGCATCGGTCGACGATCCGGGGCCGTGGCCTCATCCGGTCAGCGTTCACCGTCGGTGGGCTCGTGGCGATGTCGGCCCTGGCGGCCTGTGGCTCCGACGACCCGGATGACGCCACCGGTGCCACACCTGACGCTGCACCGGTGGACGCGCTCGACGTCGTGGCCGCGTTCTACCCGCTGCAGTTCGTGACCGAGCAGGTCGGAGGTGACGCTGTCGCCGTGCGCAACCTGACGCCAACCGGGGCCGAACCTCACGAGCTGGAGCTCTCGGCGCGCGACGCCGCGTCATTGCAGGATGCTGACCTGGTGGTCTTCCTCGCCGGCTTCGCCCCCGCGCTCGACGACGCCGTCGCCAACGTCGACGCCAACGGGTTCGACGTCTCGGTCGCGGCCGACCTCCGGCTCGACACCGACGGTCACGACACCGACGGCCACGGCGAGGACGACGACGGTCACGGCCACGATCACGACGGCGCCGATCCGCACTTCTGGCTCGATCCACTGCGGCTGGCCGACGTCGGCGACTCGGTGGCGGCCGAGTTGAGCGAGCTCGACCCGGCGAACGCCGACGAGTTCGAACGGAACGCCGCCGCACTGCGATCGCAGCTCGACGACCTGACGGCCGAGGTCGAGGCCGGCCTCGCCACGTGCCAGAGTCGTGACGTCGTCACGAGTCACGAGGCCTTCGGCTATCTGGCCCAGCGGTTCGGCCTGCACCAGGTCGGCATCGTCGGGCTCTCACCGGACGACGAGCCCTCGCCGGCCAAGCTCGCCGAGGTCACCGACTTCGTGCGTGAGCACGGCGTGACCACGATCTTCTACGAGACCCTCGTCGACCCCGCGGTCGCCGACACCGTCGCCGCCGAGACCGGCGCCGCCACCGCGGTGCTCGATCCGCTCGAAGGCCTCGACCCGGCGAGCGAACTCGACTACTTCGACGTGATGCGCGCCAACCTCGCCGCCCTCCGCGCCGGCCTCGGGTGCACATGAGCGAGCCGGTGATCGGGGTCGTCGACGCGTCGTTCGGGTATGGCGGCAACGTTGCAGCCCGGGCCGACTTGCGCATCGAGGCGGGTGAGGTCGTCGCCGTGCTCGGTCCGAACGGATCGGGGAAGTCGACGCTCGTGAAGGGGATGCTCGGGCTGGTCGACCTGTACGGCGGCCGCGTCGAGTGGTTCGGGCGGCCGCTCCGGTCGGCCGATCGCTCGCGGATCGGCTACGTGCCACAACGCCAGAGCGCGGCGGGCCCGATCCCGGTCACGGTCGACGAGCTGGTCCGTTCGGGACGCGCCGGCCCGAACGGCTGGTGGCGCCGGTCGACGCGCCGTGCAGACGAGACCGCGCTCGCCGACGCGATCGACGTCGTCGGGCTCGGGGACGAACGTCGCACACCCGTCAGCCGCCTGTCCGGTGGCCAGCAGCGCCGGGCCATGGTCGCCCGCGGGCTCGCCGGCGGCGCCAGCGTGCTGGTGCTCGACGAGCCACTGGCAGGTGTCGACGCGGCGAGCCAGACGGCCCTCGCCGAGACGCTTCACTCGTTGGCGGGCGCGGGAACGACGATCGTGATCGTGCTCCACGAGCTCGGCCCGATCCAGCCGCTCGTGAGCCGAGTCGTCGCGATGGATGCCAGCGCGGTCAGGTTCGACGGGCCGCTCGCCGCGGTGCCGAAGGAACTGCTCCACGACGAACACGCTGACGACGCGCACGGCGGTGTGCACCAGGACCCGGGCGACCTGGGATTGTTCCGGCGATGAGTGCTTCAGCGACCACGCTCGCGGTCGAGTTCCTCGACTACGACTTCATGCGGCGAGCGCTCCTCGCCGCGGTACTGATCGGTGTGAGCGCGCCCGCGGTGGGCATCTACCTCGTGCAGCGTCGGTTGGCCCTGATCGGCGACGGCCTCGGCCACATCGCGGTGAGCGGCGTCGCGCTCGGGCTCGTCGTCGGCCGCGCCCCGCTGCTGATCGCACTGGCGACGGCGATCGCCGGTGCGGTCGCGATCGAGTTGATCCGCGCCCGCGGCGAAGCCTTCGGTGAGATCGCGTTGGCGATGTTGTTCTACGGGGGCATCGCGGGCGGAGTGGTGCTCGTGACCCGCGCGCCGGGCGGGGCGCGCACGCTCAACCAGTACCTGTTCGGGAGCATCACGACGACGTCGACGTCCGATCTCGTGACGTTCTCGATCCTCGCCGCGGCCATCCTCGCCATCACCACGTGGCTCGGCCCGGCCCTGTTCACCGTCAGCAACGACGACGAGTTCGCGCGCGCGAGCGGCTTGCCCGTGATGGCGTTGAACATCGTGCTCGCAGTGCTCGCCGCGTGCACGGTGGTGATCTCGATGCGCGTCGTGGGCGTGCTCCTCGTGAGCGCGCTCATGGTCGTGCCGGTCGCGACCGCGCAGCTCTGGACGTCGAGCTTCCGGGCGACCGCGTACGTGTCGATGGCGATCGGCTTCGTCGTGTCGCTGGCGGGGGTGGTGCTGTCGTACTACGTCGACACGCCGTCCGGTGGCACCATCGTGCTCCTCGCGATCGCGCTCTTCGCGGTCACGGTCCTCGGGCAGTCGATCCGCCACGCAGCCCACCGCTGACCCGCTTGCCGACGTGGCGCGGGCCGGGTCGTCGCCCGGGCGATGGTCCCTGGCTCACCGTTCGGTGACTCTCGTGTGGCGTACGGCGTCGCTGCCCCGGTCGGCGTGTTGGTCGTCTTCCAGTGGGTGCCGTCGGGTCGGGTCCAGGTGGCAACCCGGTCGGGGGTCATCGTCAACGTCCAGCCACCCTCGTGGACGAGGTGATGGTGGGTTTCGCACAACGGGAGCAAATTGGCAAGGTCGGTCGGGCCGTGATCGCGGGTCCACCAACGCACGTGATGGATGCGACACGACTCGAATGGCACCGTGCACCCCGGATGCCCGCAGGTGCGGTGCATCGCCCGTAGCGACCGATCTCATCAGGGCGTCGATCACTCGGCACCTCCTCAGCGAGAGGGACAACAGGTCGGAGCAACGCCGACGAAACCCGGCCGCAGCCGGTACCCACCACCATAGAGAAGGGGTGTCACAGCTGACCGTCGGCGGTGCCGCTCGCCGTCGGGCGCCGGCTCGAACGGTTCGGGGTCGGGCGGGATGATCGTCATGGAGCGGGGTTACCCGCTGCCGGCAGACGAGAACCGCGACCACCTTGCGTATCGTCACGTCGTGGCGTTCTCGTTCCTCGACCGGCCGGTCACCGTGGTCGGCATCCTCAACGTCACACCCGATTCGTTCTCCGACGGTGGGCGCTTCACCGACGTCCACCGGGCGGTCGAGCACGGCGTATCGCTCCAGGCAGACGGTGCCCACCTCGTCGACGTCGGCGGCGAGTCGACCCGTCCCGGCGCGGCGCCGATCACGCTCGGCGAAGAGCTCGACCGGGTGATCCCTGTCGTCGCTGCGCTGGCCGTCCGGAACATCCCCGTCAGCGTCGACACCCGGCGGGCTGCTGTCGCGGCGACGGCGATCGAGGCCGGCGCCGTGGTGGTCAACGACGTGACCGGGCTTCGCGACGACGCGATGATCGAGGTCGTTCGCGACGCCGCCGTCCCCGCGATCGTGATGCACGCCCCCTACGCCGACATGACCGCGACGCACGCCCACACCGGCTACGACGACGTCGTCACCACGGTCGTCGACTTCCTGCGAGCGCAGATCGAGCGGGCGCTCGACGCCGGCGTCACCGAGCTCGTCGCCGACCCGGGAATCGGGTTCGGCAAGTTGCTGGACGACAACGTGGCGATCCTCCGCCACCTCGACCAGATCGTCGCCCTCGGCTTTCCGGTGCTCGTGGGGGCGTCCCGCAAACGCTTCCTCGGCACGCTGACCGGCGTCGACGATCCGGCCGGCCGCGACGCGGCGTCGATCGCGGCCCACCTCCTCGCCGTCGAACGCGGAGCGACCGCGATACGGGTCCACGACGTCGCCGGCCACGTCCACGCATTGCGAGTCTGGACTGCCGTGAACGACCAGATCGCCGGGGGGACGGTGGAGCGCTGATGCCGACCGAGCGGGAGATCACGAATCGTCTCATGCTGCGGGCGCGGGACGTGATGGATCGCGACCATCGGGTCGAGCTCGACATCGGTGCGCTCGCCAAGGTCGCCTGCTGCTCGGAGGCGCACTTCATCCGCACGTTCAAGGCCACGTTCGGCGAGACCCCGCACCGCTACCTCCAGCGGCGCCGCATCGAACGGGCGATGTTCCTGTTGCGCACGACCGACGACAGCATCACCGACGTCTGCCTCAACGTCGGCTTCACCAGCCTCGGCACGTTCAGCCGCACGTTCACCGAGATCGTCGGCGAGCCGCCGAGCCGGTACCGCAAGCGCGGCGCATTGCCGGACGTACCCAACTGCTTCGTGCGGACGTGGGTCAGGCCGAGCAGTTTCGGAGAAGCGCCCCGATCGGCGCGTCCGTAGGGTCGGGGCCATGTTCAACAACATCTCCCGCTCCCAGATCTTCGTGCTCGACCAGGACGAGGCGCTCGACTTCTACACCAACACCCTCGGTCTCGAGGTCGCCGCCGACATCGACCTCGGCTTCATGCGCTGGCTCACCGTCCGCGTGCCTGGCGACGACATCCGTGAGATCCTGCTCGAACGTCCCGGCCCGCCGGCCATGGACGAGGAGACGGCCGCCCAGGTCCGCGAGCTCGTCACGAAGGGTGCGATCGGCGGCGCCCTCTTCCTGACCACCGACGATGCCCACGGCGCGTTCGCGGCCCTGAAGGATCGCGGTGTCGACATCACCGACGAGCCCACCGACCGCCCCTACGGCATCGACTTCGGCATCCGCGACCCGTTCGGCAACGCCATCCGTATCGGCCAGATGTTCGACAACCCGAACGCGAGCTTCTGACGGTCGGCTCGGATGTCGGGCGAGACCGAACCCGAGCCGCCCTCGGCGCGAGCCGTCGACGGTGAGCTGTCGTTCCGCCGCCTGACGCGCGCCGACTTCGGTGTGCTCGCCGGCTTCCTCGCCGAACCGCACGTCGCCCGTTGGTGGAACCACGAGTTCGACGACGCCGCACTGGAGCGCGACTTCGGCGCCTCGGCCGACGGTGTCGAGCCCGGCGAGGACTGGCTCGTCCTGCTCGACGACCGCTCGATCGGGCTGGTCCAGTACTCGCGCTACGACGACTACCCCGAGTATCTCGACGAACTGGCGCCGATCGTCGACGTGCCCGCGGGCGCGGCGAGCATCGACTACTTGCTCGGCGACCCCGACCTGGTGGGCCGGGGCGTCGGCACCCGGACGATCCGGGCGTTCGTCGAGCGGGTCTGGTCGGTCGAGCCCGCCGTGCCGTGCCTGATCGTGCCGGTCAACTCGGCCAACGTCGCATCATGGCGCGCGTTGCTGGCGGCCGGCTTCCGGCTCGTGGCCCGTGGTGAGCTCGACCCCGACAATCCGATCGACGACCGCCAGCACGAAATCCTCCGCGTCGACCGGCCGGTGGTCGATCTACGTTGAGGGCGTGCACCTCGTCGATCGCCTCGATCTGCCGGCGGGCTACTCCGCCAGGCCGTACCGCGGCCGGGCCGATCATTCGGCGATGGCATCGGTGCTCGGGGAGTACCGGGCGCACAGTGGCGTCGCGGAGATGCCGACCGTCGAGCAGATGGACGTCACCTACGCCAACTTCGACCACTGCGACCCCGGCCGCGACATCGCGATCGTCGAGCACGACGCCGCGGGCGGCTCGAGTGAGGATGACGATCGGGTCGTGGGGTATCTCCGGCCGACGTGGGACGACCTCGAAGCGGGGACCCGTGACTGCGTGCTGTTCTCGCCCCTCCGTGTCGCGCATCTGATCGAGCCGCTGTTCGACGCGCTTGTCGACGGCCAGGAACAGCACCTGCGCCCGTGGGCCGACGAGAGGCCGCCGGCACGATGGCGGGCCTTCGCCGCCCACCCGGGACCCGATCAGCCGGCGACCACCGAGGCCGCCTGGCTCGAAGCGCGCAGCTATGTCGCCACCGAGTGGGGCGCCTCGCTCGTGCGCCCGCATCTCGATGACGTCCCCGAGCGCGCCCTGCCCGACGGCGTCGAGGTCCGCCCGGTGACACCGGATCAGATCCGCACGATCCTCGCCGCCGACTTCGAGGCGTTTCGTGGCGAGTGGGACTTCCACGAACCGACCGAGGAGGACTACGCCGACATCCTGGAGAGTCCGTACCGCGACGAGTCGTTGTGGAAGGTGGCGTGGGCCGGCGACGAGGTGGTCGGCCAGGTGAAGTCGTTCGTCAACCCCGACGAGAACGCGGCTCGCGGCTACCGGCGCGGCTACACCGAGTACATCGCGACCCACCACGATTGGCGCAACCGCGGCATCGCCGGCGCGCTCCTCGCGATGAGCCTCCGCGAGCTCCGCGAGCGCGGCATGACCGAAGCCGCCCTCGGCGTCGACACCAACAACCCCGGTGGGGCGTTCCAGCTGTACACGAGTCTCGGCTTCGAGCTGCGCAGCTACGAGGCCGTCTACACCAAACCCGTGCCCTGAAGCGTTCGGGGTCAGACCCTGAACGTTTCAGGTTCGGAGCCGACGCTCCAGGTCTGGGCGCGCTGGCGGAGGGACCAGTAGCGGGCGTAGACGCCGGCGTTGCCGATCAGCTCGTCGTGGGTGCCCTGGTCGACGAGCCGGCCCGCGCCGCGGTCGCCGCGGCGATCACTTCGTCGTCGGTGGGGTCGTGGCGGCCGAAGGCGATGTTGTCGCGGATCGTGCCGGGGAACAGGTACACGTTTCTGGAACACGACGGCAACGGCGTCGAAGAGCTGCCTCGACGTGCTGCGCGATGGCCTCGGTGTGCTCGACCGTGCTACGTAGAGGCCATGACGACGATGGGTGCACGGGCCGCGAGCTTCGTACTCGTACTGGCGGCGGCGATGGGGGTGGTGACACCGCCGTGGGCGAGCGATCGGGCGGTCGCCGCACCGCCCGTCGAGGCACTGCTCGTCGGCGACTCGGTGATGAACGGGATGGCCCAGGGCTACGGCGCGGCGGCGCGGGCCGCGCTGGCCGCGCGTCACTCCTACGTCCTCGACACGGCCGGGTGTCGCCGGCTGATCACGACCAGTTGCTCGATCGGCGGACGACCGGCGCCGACCAACGCGATTACGGCGGTCACCGCCAACGCCGGCCGGTACCACGGAACCCTCGTGGTGGCCGTCGGCTACAACGACCCGCCCACCGGCCCGGTCGGCATCGCCACTGCCGTCGACGTGATCGTCGCTGAGGCGCGGCGGCAGGGCATCGGCGACGTCGTCTGGCTGACCTACCGCGAGGCGGGGCCGGCCGCCACGGTCAGCCGGTTCCGCAGCAACAACGCGGTCCTGCGGGCGAAGGCGGCGGAGATCCCGGAACTGCGCCTCGCCGACTGGAACGCGATGAGCGCCGGTCTCCCGCCGAGCTGGTTCTCCGCCGACGGGATCCATCTCGGCGCCCAGGCCGCCCTGGCGATGGCCGATCTCGTGGGCGACGCGCTCGACCAGGCCCCCACCTCTCGGTGCAACGCGCCGAGCCCGTCCGGTCTTGCCGACGCCGCTGGCTCCGACGTGGCGGCCGATGCAGGCCCCGGCGGCGAGGGCGGTCTGCACATGCTGCCCGCGCCGGTACGACTGCTCGACACACGGACGTGGTCGGGACCGCTGGCGGCCGGAGGTGTGGCCCGCGTCGCCGTCGCGCCGGTGGCGCCGACGCCCGGTGCGAGTGCTGCGCTCGTGTCGCTCGTCCAGGTCGACGCGTGTGCCGCGGGGTACCTCACCGCGTATCCGTGCGGGTCCGCACCGCCGAACGCATCGGTGGTGAACGGCGGCGACGGGACGACGGTCGCCAATGCCGCCCTGGTCCCGCTCGGCGCCGATGGGGAGGTGTGCGTCTACGCGTCGGCGACGACCGATGTGATCGTCGATCTCCTCGGCGTCGTGGCGCCGGCCGGTGACGGGACCGTGCCGCTCCCACCGGTGCGGCTCGTCGACACCCGGCCGGGCGCGCCGGCGCGCCTGGCCGTGCCCGATCAGCGCGTCGGCCCGGCGGGGTTGACCGTCGATGTGCGGACCCTGCTCGCCGGTGGCCCGCTGCCGGCGGCACTCGCCGTGAACCTGACGGCGGCCTGGCCGGGCGGCGACGGCTTCCTGTCGCTGTTGCCCGGACCGTGCACGGGTCAGATCCCGTCGACGTCGACGCTCAACGTGCGCGCCCATCAGGATGCGGCCGCCGGAGCGGTGGTGGGCCTCGTCGAGGGCACGTTCTGCGTGTTCAGCAACGTCGAGACCGACGTGATCGTCGACCTCCACGCCGCCCATGGCAGCACGATCGGGGGTGGGAGCATCGTTCCGGTCGTGCCGACCAGGGTGGTCGACACCCGCCTGGACGTGGCGGTCGCGGCTGGTGAGACGCGGGTACTCCCCGGGCTGGTGCCGGCAGGCCGGCGCGGCGCGATCGTCAACGTCACCGTGGCCGATCCGCAGGCGCCCGGCTACGTGTCGGTGCATCCGTGCGGCACGCCGCCGGAGGTGTCGAACGTCAACGTCGGTGCCGCACCGGCCACCGCCAACCTCGCCGTGATCGATGCCGGCGACGCTGGTGACGTGTGCGTGTTCTCCTCGACGACCACCGACGTGATCATCGACGTCGAGGCCTGGATCTCGTGAACTGCGACATCGCGGCGCCTGCCAGACTTGCCGGTCGTGGTAGGCGAGGTGGTTGACGATCGTTCGATCCGGGTGTTCGTGTCGTCGACGTTCCGCGACATGCAGTTGGAGCGCGACGAGTTGGTCAAGCGGGTGTTCCCGCAGATCCGCCGGATGTGCGAGCAGCGGGGCGTCACGTGGAGCGAGGTCGACCTGCGTTGGGGCGTCACCGACGAACAGAAGGCCGAAGGCGCGGTCCTGCCGATCTGTCTCGCCGAGATCGAGCGCACCCGCCCGTACTTCATCGGCCTGCTGGGCCAGCGCTATGGATGGGTGCCCGACGAGATCCCGGCCACCCTCGCCCAGGAGCTCGGTTGGCTCGGCGACGATCCCGGCCGCTCGGTGACCGAGCTGGAGATCCTCCACGGTGTCCTCAACGACCCCGACTCGGCCGGGCACGCGTTCTTCTACCTACGCGACCCGCAATGGGTCGACCGCCTGGCGGACGCCGACCGGTCGACCTTCCTCGAGGAGAACCCTGACGGCGCGCAACGCCTCGCCGAGCTCCGCGAGCGGCTCGCGGCCGGCCCGCTGCCGACCCGGATGTACTCCGACCCTGTCGCGTTGGGCGAGCTCGTGCTCGCCGATCTGGCCCGGCTCGTCGAGGAGCGGTATCCCGACCCCCGTCCGCCTGGCCCGCTGGAGCGTGCGTCGCTGGTCCACGCGTCGTTCGGTCGCCGCCTGGCCACAGGCTTCGTGCCCCGACCACAGGTCGCCGCGCTGCTCGACGAAGGCATCGGGCTCGCGGTCGACGGCCGATCGGTGCCGATGCTGCTCACCGGCCCATCCGGCGGCGGCGCCTCCGCGCTCGTCACCGATTGGGCGGCCCGCCGCGTCACCGAGCATCCCGGCGAGCGGGTGATCGTGCATCACGTCGGCGCCGACAGCGAGGCCGCCGACCACCGCGCGCTCGTCGCCCGCCTCCTCGCCGAGCTCGATCCGACCCGTCCCGGCGACGACACGCACAACGCCGTCCCCGATGACCCGGCCGCACTGCGCAGCGCCCTCCGCCAAGCGTTCGCCCGCACCGGCCCGAGTTGGCCCCCTCCGGGGTCAGACCCCGAAGGGGGCCAACGGCCACCGCGGGTGCTGATCGTGCTCGACGGGGTCGACCAGCTCGACGACGTCGACGGTGCGCCCGATCTGCGTTGGCTGCCAGATTCGGTGCCGAGCACCGTTGCCGTCGTAGCCACCGCGACCGGCCCGCGGCCGCGGGCCACGTTCGAGCATCGCGGGTGGAACGTCGTCGAAGTCCCACCGCTCGATGCCGACGAGCGGCGCACCCTCGCGATCCGCTTCCTCGCCGGCTACGCGAAGGGGCTCGACGAGGCGCATCTGGCCGCCCTCGTCGCGGCGCCCAACACGGGCAACCCGCGGTTCTTGCGCATCGTGCTCGACGAGCTCCGCCAGCACGGCGACCACTTCACACTCGGCGACCGGATCGCCGAGCTCTGCGGTGCCGCGACGGTCGACGACCTCCTCGAGCTCGTGCTCTCGCGGTACGAGCGCGACTTCGAGCGTGACGCTCCGGGGCTGACGCGCGCCGCGCTCACCTCGCTGTGGGCCGCACGCCGTGGCCTGTCGGAACCCGAGCTCCTCGCCATCGTCGGCGGTGGCGACGACGCGCCGCTTCCGCAGGCGGCGTGGGCGCCCCTCCACCTCGCCGCCGAGGACGGGCTCGCCGTGCGCGGTGGCCTGCTCGGCGTCGCCCACGCCGAGCTGCGCACCGCGATCGAGGACCGATACCTGCCCACCGACGATGCCCGCCGGGCGGCGCACGCCCGCCTGGCCGCCTACTTCGCGGCCCGACCGCTGTCGGATCGTGTCACCGACGAGCTCGGGTGGCAGCTCGCCGACGCCGGCGACCTCGACGGTCTCACGCGCACTCTCGGCGACCTGGAGTTCACCGAACACGCGTACCGCCGGTCACCCGCCGACGTCCGCCGGCTCTGGAGCCGGATCGACAGCCGCACCGCGATGGTCGATGCCTACCGGCCCGTCGTCGTCGACCCGGCCGGCCACGACGTCGAGGTGGCCGGTGGTCCGCGGCGTCAGCTCGTGTGGGGTGCGGCCCGCCTCCTGGCCGACGACGGCCATCCGGCCGAGGCCACCGCGCTGTTTCGATACCTCGTCGACCAGGCCCGGCTCGCTCCGGAGGGTGCGAACGATCCGCCCGGTGGCGACTCCAAGCTGCGGGCCGCGCTCGTCAACCTCGGCGCCGCCCTGTGGTCGAACGGCGATCTCGAAGGTGCCCGCACGACGCTGGGCGAAGGGGTCGACCGCTGCCGCGCCGCAGCCGACGACGCGATGCTGTCGGCAGCACTCGGCAACCTGGCGATGGTGGAGCGCGACCTCGGCCTCCACGACGACGCCGACCGCCGCTTCACGGAGGAAGCCGCCATCTGTCGTGCTCGCGACGACGAGTTCGGTCTCCAGGCGAGCCTCGGCAACCGCGCCCAACTCCTCCGCCTGATGGGCCGGTACAGCGATGCGCTCGACCTCCTCGTCGAGCAGGAGGCGATCTGCCGCGACCTCGCCGATCCGGCTGCCGTCGCCCGAGCGCTCGCCGGCCAGGCGTCGGTGCTCGCCGACCGGGGAGACGTGCGGGAGGCGATCGCGCTCACCGAGCGGTACGCGGCGAGCACCCGCCGCGACGGCGACCGCCGCGGCCTCGTCGAGGCGGAGCTCAACCTGGCGGTCTTCCACGGTCAGCTCGGCGACGCCCACGCGGCGATGAGCGCGATCGGCGAGGCGGAGTCGTGGGCACGTGATCTCGGCCAGCCCGACCTCCTGTCGCGCGTGCTCGTCACCCGCGCGAACGCGCTCGGTCAGTTGGGAGACTGGGCGCAGGCAGAGCGGGTGGCACGGGAAGGCGAGCTCACCGCGCGGCAGGCCGGGCTCGATGCCCAGGTCGGGCTCGCCCTCGGCGCCATCGGCACGGCCCGGCGCGAGCAGGGAGACCTTGCCGGGGCGCGGGCGGTCCACGTCGCCGAACTGGAGCTCGCCGAGTCGATCGGCAACCGCTCGGCGATCGCCACCGCCCAGACGAACCTCGGCACCATGGCCATCGCCGAGCAGCGCTACCCCGAGATGTACGAGCGGTACGCGATCGCGGAGGCGATCCTGCGCGATCTCGACACGCCCTCGATGCTGCTCCCGCTCCTCGCCAACCGTGGCCAGGTGAACCACGCCACCGGCCGCTTCCCCGAGGCCATGTCCGACCTCGCCGATGCGGCCCGGGAGGCCGCCCGGCTCGGTGTGCATCAGGCGGTGATCCAGTGGGGCGACCTGGCCGTACCGCTCGCCTACCAGCTCGGCGACACGGCCCGGGCCGAGGCCCTGTGGGCGGTGCTCGCTCCGGCCGCCGAGGCGACCGGTGACGACGCCGCGCTCCAGCGGGCGCTCGGCGAGTGGGCGCTGCTGTTGATCAACCGCGCCCAACCTGCCGGCGCGGTCGGTACGCCCGCGAACGTCGATCAGCAGCTGCTGACGCAGGCGGCTGCGCTGCTCGACCGTCAGGAGGAGGTGTGCCGGCGGTCGTCGAACGACGTCGGCCTCGCTGCGTGTGTCGGCAACCGGGCGATCGTGCTCCGGTACCGCGGCGACCTCCAGGCGTCGCTCGCCTGCCTCGACGAACAGCTCGCGATTGCGGTCCGCATCGGTGACGCCCAGGGTCACCTGTTCGCCACCGCCAACCGCGGCGAGGTGCTCGGCCTCCTCGGCCGCCGCGACGAGGCCCTCCAGGCCCTCACGCAGGCCCGCGCCACCGCCAGCCAGTACGGCCTCACCCCCATGGTCCAGCAACTCGACCAGATGATCGCCAACCTCCCCTCGCCCTGAGTGCGTTTGGGGACGGGGCCAGAACGAACGGG
>CAZYWK010000003.1:0-81106 GCA_964651825.1 uncultured Ilumatobacteraceae bacterium
GGCCTGTAAGCGGGATTCTGTAGGTCGCCCTTGCAGGCAACCCGGTGGCCATCCATCTGTGCGGCCTACCCGAGGGATGCCCGACGTCCGAGGACGCTGGGCGAACGGGCCGTTCGTTCCCTCTGCTCGGCCTTGCTCCGGATGGGGTTTACCGAGCCGATGCCGTCGCCGACATCGCTGGTGCGCTCTTACCGCACCGTTTCACCCTCACCTGTGACCGGTTGCCTCGCGGCACCCGATCCATCGGCGGTCTGCTCTCTGTTGCACTTGTCCGTCAGGTCACCCCGACCTGGCTCGCGCCAGCATCCTGCCCTGAGGAGTCCCGACTTTCCTCGACGCTGCAGCACGCAACGCCGCGACCACCCGGCCACCTCACCATCACCGCCAGCCTACGGCCGACTGGTCAGCAGTCGGGCTCGAGCTCGTTGTAGATGTAGCTGTTGAGCGACGGCGTCTGGAACACGAAGTCCTCGCGGGTGCCCTCTTCGTTCGGCGCACCCACGATCAACTCGAACTGGGCGACCGAGCCGAACTGCCACGGGATCGCGTACTGCAGCGGCACGCCATCGGCGTCGGTCTCGACCTCGAGGCCGGCGAGCGCCGGGCTGACATACCCCTCGGGGCCCTGGACGGCGACGACGAGCACCGCCGAGTGGCGCGAATCCTGCGCCGCAGCGGCGACCGACGCCTGACGTTGATCGGGCTGGGTCAGCATGGTCGAGAACTGCTGGTACGTCGCCGCGCCGAGGTTCTCCATGCTGACCGCGACGTTGTAGATGTCGCGCTCGGGGTTGTCGCTGCCCTTGATCGCCTCGACGATCGGGACCAGGTAGCGGTCCTCGAACCACGGGTTGCCACATGGCCACGCCTCGCCGCCTGCGGCGACCGTGAGCTCGCCCATCTCGGCGTCGAGCGCGGTGTGATTCTCGACGAGCAGTTCGACCAGCGCGGTACCGGCGGCGTCGAGCATGCCGAGATCGAGGATCGAGCCGTAGACGGTGAGCGTCGACTGCTCGAGGGACGACAGTGTCCGCAGCAGCACGGCGTCGTCGACCGGGTAGTCGGGGGGCGAGGTGATCTGGGGGGCGTCGCCGACGCGGCCCGGATCGGTGCTGCCGGTGCGGTCGTCGCCGCACGCGGCCACGATCGCGGCGAGCGACACCGACAGCCCGCCGATGCGCAGGGCGTCGCGTCGACCGAGACGCCGGCGGAGCGTCGCCTCCAGGTTGGAGGTGTGCTGGCTCTGGGGGTCGACGGTCACTCGCCCTCCTCATCGGTCGTGCTCGGCGCGGTGGTATCAGGCTCGGTGGTATCAGGGTCGGTCGACTCGCTCTCAGCGGTGTCTCCGTCGGCGGTAGCGGTCGCATCGACGCCCGTGAGCACCAGGCTCAGCGCCTCGGCGTCGAGAGCATTGATGGTGGATGCATCCCACTCGAACTCGCCGATGTCGGCGATCACCATGGCCTGGCGGGCTTCGACGGCCACGATCGACGCGATGAGGTTGACCGCCTGGATCGACTCGAACTGGCCGATCGCCGCTGTGTGCGTGGCGACGAACGTCGATTCGAGCTGATGGGCGGCCGTGGCCCACGCGGGGACGTTGCTGGTGGCGAACGGGGCCTCGAAGCGGTCGAAGAGCACCGTGCTGCGCAGCCGGGCCGAGATCCCGGCGGCGCCGCCGATCGCCTGGGCGTATGCGGCGTGGTTGGCGACGAGGGTGGTGGTGAACTCGCCGGCGACCCCGTCGAGACCGGCGCCGAGGCTGGCCTGGAAGAGGTCACGCGCGGTCAGTTCGAAGCGCATCAGCACGTTCAATCGGTCGCGGTCGGCGCTGGTCAGGGTGAACGGCGCCGAGGCCGCTGCCGGCCGGGCGGTGGCGAGGGCGCCGATGGCGGCGATCGCCCCGGCGGCGCCGAGTGCGCCGATCATGCTGCGGCGCGACGACGCGCGATCAGCGGTTTCGAGGTCCACGGGGGTGTGTCCTTTCGGGTTCATGCTCACGACAGCCTTGCCCCTGGCGGAGCATCGGCACAACTCTAGGGGAGGGCTCCCGTTCCGACTGCGATCGCTCAGAAGTCGAGCGCGGACAGTTCCGGGATCCAGCCGGCCGCTCGCTCGACCGCGGAGCGCCAGCGTTCACGGTCCGCCGCACGGTCCGGTCGTGATGGGTCGACGACTCGGGCCGGTCGCCACAGCGCCTCGAGATCGCCCATGTCGTCGAAGATCCCGACACCGAGCCCCGCGACGAACGCGGCGCCGATCGTCGTCGACTCGGGCACGGGAGACACCTCGATCGGTCGGCCGATCGCGTCGGCCACAGCCTGCACGAACGTCGGGTTGACGCTCATGCCGCCGTCGATGCGGACGGCCTCCACGTCGACACCGGTGTCGGCGATCGCCGCTTCGAGCAGATCGGCGCCCCGATGTGCCACTCCTTCGAGTACGGCCCGCACCACGTGGGCCCGATCGGTCCCGCGCGTGACGCCGAAGAGCGCGCCCCGCGCGCCGTAGTCCCAGTGGGGTGTGCCGAGGCCGAGCAGCGCCGGGACGTACACCACGCCATCGGTGTGCTCGCAGCGGCCGGCCACGTCGTGGCTGGCTGCGCTCGTCTCGATCAGCCCGAGGTCGTCGCGAAGCCACTCGACGTTGGTGCCCGCAGCCAACATGATCCCCTCGACGCCCCAGGTCAACTCGCCGCCACGTGACCAGAGCGGCAACGCATACGTGCCGTGAGCAGCGCGCTCGGCCGCAGCCGGAGTGCCGAGATCCGTGCACAGATCGAGCATCCCACCGGTCCCGAACGTGATCTTGGCGCGGCCACGCACCACGCAGTTCTGGCCGACGAGCGACGCCTGCTGGTCGCCGAGGATGCCGGCGATCGGTGGTGATCCGGGCAGGGCGCTCGCCGTACCGCACACGCCGATCGAGTCGATGACCGCGGGCAGGATCGAGCGAGGGATGCCGAACGCGGCGAGCACTTCGTCGTTCCAGTCGGAGCCGTCGGTGCGCCGCAATCCGGTCGTGGTCACCGACGAGTTCGTGTGGTCGCTGACGTGGAGCGCGTCGCCACTGGCGCCGCCTGACAGGGTCCAGGCGACCCAGCTGTCGACCGTGCCGAGGCACAGATCGCGACCCGTGAGGTCGCCGCTGTTGGCGAGGAGCCAGGCGGCCTTCGTGGCGGACTGGTTGGGTGCCAGTGCCCAGCCGTGTTCGGCCTTGGCGGTCATGCATTCGCCGATCGTTCGCAGATCCTGCCAGCCCAGCCCGTTGCCGATCGGCTCGCCGGTGGAGCGGTCCCACAGCAGCGTGCTGGCCCGCTGGTTGGTGATTCCCACGCAGGCGATCGGCTCGCCAGCCTGCTCGATGACCGACCGCGCCGCCTCCAGCAGCAGGGCCGCCATCTGCGTCGGTTCGAACTCGACGAGGCCGCCGGCCGGAGCGACAGGCGGGCACGGCCGGTGGTCGAGGGCACGGATGGCGAGCGAGTTGTCGACGATCGCGGCGCGCAGACCGGTCGTTCCGACGTCGATCACGAGGATGGCGGTCACTGTCCGTGGTCCGATCTGCGAGACGTCGCCCGCTCCGACGGGATGAAACCATTCGCCTGCAGGCGGGAGCCGAACAGGCCGCCGATCACGCCGGCGACGAGCACCAGGCCGAGGGTGAAGAACACCCCGAACCAATTGACGTCGCTCCCGCCGATCAGGCGCACGACGACGAACACGGCTTGTACCACGAGGTAGGTGCCGCCGGCGGTGACCACCGAGTGGCTGATCGGCGTTCCTCGTTGCTCGAGCCAGGCGGCGCACCCGCCACCGATCACGAAGCCGGCGAGGGCACCGAAGAAGAACAACGCCTCGACGGCCCCGTTGTCGGAGTCGACGAGCGCCGCGACCACCGTGAGGGGGACCGCGATCAGCGCGCACACTCCGGCGCCCGCCCGCAGAGCGTCGAGGTCCCAGCGGCCAGTGGGGGAGTCGGTCACGGTTCGGTCGTCTCCGGTGGCCAGGGCGAGGCGCCGAACGGTGCGGCGAGACCGAGCTTGCCCGGGTTCAACACGCCGTTCGGGTCGAGCGCCGATTTGACGGCTTGCAGCACCTCGTGACCGGCGCCGAGGGCCTCAGCCGCGAAGCGCGACCGGTTCAACCCCACGCCGTGATGGTGCGACAGGTTGCCTCCGGCCTGCAACACGGCCCGCTGGCCGGCGTCCCACATCGCGATGTAGGTCGCCTCGATCTCGTTCGCCGCTGGGGTGGCGGCGAACGTGAAGTACAGACACGCGCCGTCGGAATAGCTGTGCGAGAGGTGGCAGGTGGCCGCTCTCGCCTCGGGGACCGACAGCAGGGCCAGGCGTACCTCCTCGAACAAGCGGTCGAGCGCCGACCACGGCGCCGCGATCTCCATCGTGTCGACGACGAAGCCCCGGCGCGTCAGCGCCTGCAGCGCCGAGGTGTCGTTGCGGTGCTCCATCCACTCCGCCACCAGGCCGGCGTCGGCCGGGATGCCACCGGCGGCGGCGCAGGCGTCGGCAACGATCGACATCGTCGCCTCGACGAGCCGCCGATCACCCTCGTCGAGTACGAGCAGCGTGCACGTCGTACCGTCGCCACCCCGGCCACGGGCCGACTCCTCGGCGTCGTAGAGCCGGAGCACCGCCGGTGTCGCGCCCGCCCGCAGCGTCGCCCGACAGGCCTCGACGCCGGCTCCGAACGAGCCGAACGAATACGCCGCCCTGGCCTCGTCGGCCGGCACGGGGTGCGTCCGCAGCCACACGTTCGTGACGATCCCGAGGGTGCCCTCGGAGCCGAGGAACAACTGGGTGAGGTCGGGCCCCGCGGCGGCCGCCGGTGCGCCGCCCGTGACCACCACGGTGCCGTCGGCGAGCACGACCTCGAGGCCGACCACCATCGCTTCGATCTTGCCGTAGCGGGTGGAGTACTGGCCGGCGCCACGCGACGCCACCCAGCCGCCGACCGTGGCGATGTCGAAGCTCTGCGGGAAGTGCCCGACCGACAGCCCGTAGTCGTGCTGCAACTCCCGCTCGAGATCGGGACCGAACGTGCCGGCCCGCACCGCGACGACCCCGGACCGCTCGTCGACCCCGACGATCCCGGCGAGCGCCGTGGTGTCGAGGACGACCCCGCCGAAGACGGGGATCGCCGCCCCGCACACGCCGCTGCGCCCGCCGGCGACGGTGAGCGGAACCCGCGCGATGTTGCACGCCAGCGCGACGGCGGCGACCTCGCCGGTGCTCGACGGGCGAACCACCAGGTCGGCGAGCCGCGGCACCTCGCCCTCGATCGACCAGTGGAGGGCGAGCGGCCACCAGTCCCGGCTCGCCTCGGCCACCTCACCCTCGTCGGTGACGACCTCGCAGATGGCCGAGATCGCGGCGATGAAGTCGTCGTCGAGATCGATCCCCTCGCCCGCGAAGTGGGAGCGGTGCCCGTTCAGCTCAATGGGTGGCGTTGGCGACGTGGTCACCTGCGGCCTCCTCCGCCGCACACGCGGCCAGGTAGTGGTCGAGTTGGCGGGTCGTCTCGGTCGCCGACCAGCCGAGCTCCGTGGCGAGCAGTGCAGCGACGCCGGGAGCTGCGGCCACGCAGGCCGCGCGGTCCGCGAGGTGGGCACGCGTGCGCCGCATCATCACATCGTCGAGCGTCGTCGCCATCTCGTGGCGGACGGCATACACGGCCTCGGCCCGCAGGTACGGGAGTCCCGCGACGAGTGGCTCGCCGAGCGATGCATCGAAGGCCACCAGTGCCAGCACCTCGTCGGCTGCCGAGCCGTATCGGCCCGCGAGGTGGCGGTCGAGTGGCCCTGGGTCGTCGACGGGCTTCGCCGCTCCGAACAACTTCAGCCGGCGGGTCGACCGGCGAGCCGCCGTTCCCCGGGGGAGCAGATCGCGGACGGCGTCGACCGCGTCGGCCGCCATCTCCCGATACGTGGTCAGCTTGCCGCCGGTGACCGTGACGACACCGCTGTCGCTGACCGACACGTGGTGCCGCCGCGAGAGGTCCTTCGTCGCTGAGGTCGGTTTCGATCCTGTCGCCGCCGGGTCGGTCTCGACGAGTGGCCGCAGGCCGGCCCAGGTACCGGTGATGTCGGCGCGGGTGATCGGCCCGCGCGGTGTCGGCTCGAGCGCCTGGTTGAGGGCTTCGAGCAGGTAGTCGATGTCGGCGCCGTCGGTCAGCGGCTCGCCATCGGAATCGTCGAAGTCGGTGTCGGTCGTGCCGACGTAGACGTGCCGGAACCCACCATCATCGAGGGTGCCCCACGGGACGAGGAACAGGCTGCGCTTGTCGCGCCGGACGGGGATGATCACGGCGATGTCGTTGCGGACCAGCGCCCACGGCAACGTGATGTGCACGCCCTTGGCGGGCCGGATCGAGCGTGGATGGGAGCTCTCGTCAAGCGCTCGTACGTCGTCGGTCCACACGCCGCAGGCGTTCACGATGCAGCGGACGGCGACCTCGATCCGCTCTGGATCGCCATCCCCGGTCGGCCCCGCTGCCGCGAGCACGGCACCGGCGACCTTGCCGTCGCGGTGGACGACCTCGACGAGCGCGCAACGGTTCACCACGATCGCTCCGTGCTCGGCGGCCGTTCGTGCGACCGTCAGGGTGAGGCGGGCGTCGTCGGCCGTGGCGTCGTAGTAGAGGTAGCCACCGCTCAGCCGCTCGGTGTTCGTGGTGGGGAAGTGGGCGGCCGCGTCGCCGGCGGAGAGCCGACGGTGGAGCTTGCCGATGCGCCAGCCGCCGGTCAGGTCGTACATCCACAGTGCGGAGCCGAGGGCCTTGGCGACCTTGCGCGAGATGACCCCGTCCTTGGTCATCACCGGGATCAGGAAGGGGAGCACGGTCACGAGGTGGGGCGCGTTGTGCATCAAGCGGCGCCGCTCGTGGAGCGCCTCGTAGACCAGTCGCACGTCGCCGTTCTGCAGGTACCGGAGACCTCCGTGCACGAGCTTGGAGCTCTTCGACGACGTGCCGCTGGCGAAGTCGGCCCGCTCGACGAGGGCGACCTCCAGGCCGCGATTGGCGGCGTCGAGCGCGACGCCCGCCCCGGTGATGCCGCCGCCGACCACGAGTACGTCGAGGACCTCCGGCGAAGCCGAGCCATCGGCGGCATGACGGCGGAGCGCGTCGAGCATCGCGGTCCGTGCGAACGGCCGAGCTCGCTTCCGGGAAGCCGTCATCGCCGAGATGTTAGGGCGGTCGTCGAGACCCCGAAGATTTCCGGATTACCCCTGGTAATCGGCTTCGAGTCGATCTACATTCGTTTTCCCGATCGACCCGGTGGACGGGTCGGCGCGAGCGCTGCGAAAGCTTGGGGAGCGGTCAGAAGGTGACACGGTGTCATTGCACGAAATGAAGTGGTGGGATCTCGGGGCGTGCCGGGGACTCGACGCGTCGATGTTCTACCCGGAGGACGACGAGGGTGCCGAGGCCGCCAAAGCGGTGTGCGCCCAGTGTCCGGTGCGTGTCGCGTGCCTCGAACATGCGTTGTCGGTCCGCGAGAAGGCCGGGGTGTGGGGCGGCGCCACCGAACGTGACCGCCGCCGCCTGATCCGTCAACGCCGCCGCACCGCCTGAACAAGCCCCGGACCCCGTTCGTCCGGGCCTACGCTCTGCGGCGATGACCACGACCGAACGCGACGCCCACGACCCCGACCGCGCCGACCGGACGAAGCGCACCTGGCCGTCCCTGATCGGCGACCTGATCGCCGGGCGCAACCTGACCGGCGCCGACGCCTCGGCGGCCATGGAGATGATCCTCACCGGCGAGGCCACCTCTGCGCAGATTGCCGGCTTCGTCGTGGCTCTCCGGGCCAAACAGGAGACCTCCGAGGAGCTTTCCGGCCTGCTCGACGCCGTGTTGGCCCAAGCGCAGCTGGTACCGCTCGACGACGAGGAGCGGGCCCGCACGATCGACGTGGTGGGCACCGGTGGCGACGGCGTCCACTCCATCAACGTGTCGACGATGGCGTCGCTGGTGGCGGCCGGGGCGGGCGCTCCGGTGTGCAAGCACGGTGCGCGTTCGGCGTCCTCCAAGTGCGGGACCGCGGACGTGCTCGAACAACTCGGCGTCGCCATCGAACAGACCCCCGACGGTGTGGCCGGTTGCGTCCGCGATGCCGGCATCGGATTCTGCTTCGCGCCAGCGTTCCACGGCGCGTTCCGGGCGTCGATGCAGCCCCGCAAGGAGCTCGGCGTGCCGACTGCGTTCAACCTCGTCGGACCCATGGCCAACCCCGGTCGGGTCCGTCGTCAGCTGATCGGCGTCGCCGAGCAGCGGTTCGCTCCGGCGATGGTCGAGGCGTTGCGCGAGCACGGTCTGATCTCGGCGTGGGTCGTTCACGGCCAGGGGATGGACGAGCTGACCACGACGGGCACGTCGACGGTGATCGCGCTCAGCGGCGGGATGATCGAGGAGTTCCGGGTCGATCCGACCGACTACGGCCTGGCGATCGCCACGCAGGAGGACCTCCGCGGCGGCGGTCCCGAGGAGAACGCTGAAGTGGTGCGCCGCGTGTTCGGTGGCGAGACGGGCCCGCATCGGGACATCGTGCTGCTCAACGCGGGCGCGGCGCTCGTGGTCGCCGGCCTGGCGGCCGACCTCGGCGAGGGGATCGAGCGCGCTGCGGCGTCGATCGACGGCGGTCATGCCACTGCGACGCTCGAGGCGATGATCCGGGTGTCGCAGGCCTACGCCGTCGAATGACGGCTCGGCCTCACACCTGGCTGGGCTTCACATCTGGCTCGGAAAGGTCCACGGCCCCGTTGCGCTCACCACCAGCTCGGCGGCTCGCTTCTCGCAGAATCTGGCCAGCAGGAGCGCTTCGTCGATGGACCGCCGCGGCACCGGTTCACCGGTGGGGACCACGGCCGGAGCAGCGATGGGCAGGGACCGCCCGGCATGGCCTTCGGTCCCGCAGTCGACCAGCGTGGCGTTGTCGACGATCCACCACGACTCACCGAGGCGGAGGCGCACCCGGCCGGCCGAACGCAACGATTCGACCAGCCGGCGTCGCTTGAGCGCCCCTTCCAACGCACTCAGCCGGTCGCGGGCGTCGGCGGCCTCCTCGAACCGTTGCTGGGCAGCGAGCGTGCGCATCCGTTCGGTCAACCGGGCAGCGACGACGCTGTTGTCACCCTCGAAGCAGCGCCTGGCCTCGTCGACGGCCCGCTGGTAGTCCGCCGGCGCGACGGTTCCGGAGCACGGGCAGTGCGCGACACCGAGCTGTGCGGCACCACACATCGCGGCATCGAGTGCTGGCGTGAAGTTCCGCCCGAGCCGGGCGGAGCAGCGGCGCAACGGGATCGCCGCCTCGATCGCCTCGACGACGAGGGTGGCCATCGTCCGTGACGGCAGCGGGCCGAGGTGGAGCCCTGCGCTCGCTGGATCCTTCACGATCGACAGGCGTGGCCACGGCGAGTCGGTGTCGAGGCGCACGTAGCAGTACTTGTCGACCCGCTTGCCGGCGCGGTTGTACCGGGGGAGGATCGACGCGATCAGGCGACTCTCGATCACCTCGGCGGTCAGCGGGTCGGGCAGGTCGAGGTGGCGCACCGATTGCGTCTCGCGCAGCAGTGGTCCGATCCGGCGGCGGTCGTCGCTGCCGAAGTAGCTACGCACCCGTTGACGCAGGTTGGTCGCCTTGCCGACGTAGAGCACCTCGTCGCGGTGGCCGCAGAACATGTACACGCCGGGGGAACGCGGCAGGTCGGAGGTCATCTTCAGCTTCGCTGCCTGCGGATGACCGGCGAGCTTGGCGAGCGCGAACAGGTCGTCGAGGCCGAGCACGCCGAGGCCCGACGCCCGTTCGATGAGCAGGTGGAGGAGGTCGGTGGTGGCGAGGGCGTCGTCGAGGGCACGATGGCTCGGCTGATGATCGAGACGCAACCTCGACGCCAGCGTGCCGAGGCGACAATCGGGCACCTCGTCACGCACCAGACGGCGGGCGAGTGCGACGGTGTCGAGGCTCGGGTTGTCGAGCTTCGGCCGCCCGGTGCGTTCCAGCGCGTGGCGCAAGAACGCGAGGTCGAAGCCGATGTTGTGCCCGACGATCACGGAGTCGCCGACGAACTCGAGGAGCGACGGCAACACCGCGCCCACCCGCGGTGCCGGGCCGACCAGCAGGTCGGAGAGACCCGTGAGCAGGGTGATCTGTGGCGGGATCGCCCGGCCAGGGTTGACGAGGGTCTGGAACGTACCGAGGCACTCGCCGCCGCGTACCTTGACCGCCCCGATCTCGGTGATCTGGTCGTCGACCCGATGCCCGCCGGTCGTCTCGAGATCGATCACGCAGAACGTCACATCCCGGAGGGGGACACCAAGGTCATCGAACGAACGTTGCGTCGAACGATCCGGTGCTGCCCCGACAACCATGCTCGGCATGTCATCACGAACACACGTACGTTGTCAATCGAAGGTTGCGGACGTCTGACGATCCGGGCGTGTTGGCCACGGGCAAGGTGGCGGTCCCTGAACGTCCCCCGAAGCGTCGAGGTCGGCCCGGTAGCGTTGGAACATGAGCGCTGCCCCCGACGCCCCACATGGGGATCTCGAGGGCGCCGCCGCGATCGAACACCGGCATCTTCGCAGCGCCCTGGAGTACGCAGTCCTGATCGCGGAGGAGACCCAGCGCCGCAAGCCACCGATGCCGGTGCCCAACGAGCTTCGAGCGTTCTTCGGCAAGTCACGCATCCCCTCCGGTGCGCTCGGCCGGTTGCGGCGAGCGGTCGAGGCCGACGACGTGTTCCGCCGCCGCATCGCTGCCGGAGCATCGCCAGAGCTCGTCGACGAGGTGGGTCGTCTGTGGCTGGCCCGTCCCGACAACTGGGTCACCGCCGCGAGCTCCGCGATCGCCGCGGCCGAGGCCGAACGCACCTCCGCCGATGTGGCGGTGGCGTTGCGGCGTGAGGAGAAGCGCCGTGCCGCAGCAGAGGAGGCAGCGGTCCGCGCCCGCGCCGAGGCGATCCGTCTGGAGGCACTCGTCGACGAGCAACGTGCCGAGCTCGACCGTCTCGTGGCCGATCTCGAGAAGGCCGACGATGCTCTGGCCGAGATGCGTGCCGAGCTGGTCGATGTGCGCAACGAGGCGCGTCACGCCCGTGACCGTGAGGCCTCCGCGGCTGCCAAGCTCGCGCACGCCCTCGACGAGTTGCGCCTGGGCACGAGCGGCGCGGCGTCGCCGCGGCGCGACGACGCGCCTGGCACGGAGTCGACGATCAGCGCCGCGGAGTTCGCCGTGCTCCGCGGAACGATCGAGGCCGAGATCCGATCGCTGCGGGACGAGGCCGAGCGATCGGCTGCCGACGCGGCGGCGGCCACGGAACGGGTGGATGCATTGCTGTCCGACGCTTCCCGGCGTCTCGACCGCGCCGAGTCGCCGACCGACGCCGCACCCCGTCGTCGACCGCTGCGCCTACCGGGTGGTGTGCTTGCCGCGTCCGCCGAAGCAGCGGCCTTCCTCGTGCGCTCCGATGCGGCCGTGTTCGTCGACGGGTACAACGTGTCGATGCTCGGATGGCCGACGCTGCCGATCGACCAGCAGCGAGTGGCACTCGTGAACGGCGTGGAGAACCTTGCTCGCCGGTTCGGCACCGATGCCACCATCGTGTTCGACGGCGCCGAGGTGGTCGGCGCCCACGCGGGCCGGCGCCGGGCGATCCGGGTCGTCTACTCGCCGGCCGGGGTCATCGCCGACGACGTGATCCGAGCCGAGCTCGCCCGGGTGCGCGCTGATCGAGCAGTCGTCGTGGTGACCAACGACGCCGAGGTGGCGAACGACGTGCGCGCACTCGGCGCCAACGTCGTACCGAGCAACGCCTTGCTTGCCGTGCTCTGACAGCCGGCGCTGGGGCGGGACGGCCGGGTGATACACCCCCTTGTCAGGATGGCGCCATGTTCTCTTCGAACGGATCGTCCATCGAGTGCGGCACGTGTGTCGCCGCCAACACCTCGGCGTGCAGCGAGTGCGTCGTCAGCTACATCCTCGCCAACGACGCCGGGCCCATCGAGTTCGCACCGGTCGAGGTCGCATCGGTATCGCCGGCCGACGTCGTGGTAGGTCTGTTCGTGCGGGCCGGTCTCGTCGACGATCCTGTGGTCTTTCTCACCGCGGCCGAGTTCGGGTCCGGGGCCCTGTCGGAGGTCGCGACCGGGGTCGGTGCCCGATGAACTGGTCGTACGCTGCTCGGCGTGCGCCGCCCGGAACGTCTACCGACGATCGAGGAGATCCGTGACGTACTCGCTCAGCACGACATCGGCCACGTCGGAGTCACCACTGCCGACGTGCTGACCGACGCCCGCCACGCCATCCACGACCGGCGCGACGCCGATCTGCACGACGGTATGGGCTTCACGTTCCGCAACCCCGAGCGTTCCACCGATCCCGCCCGGGCGGTCGCCGGTGCGCGGTCGGTCATCGTCGCTGCCCGCTCGTACCTCGCGGACGGCGATCCGCCTGATCGACCCGACGACGCCGGCCCGCTGGCTCGGGTCGGGCGGTACGCGTGGGTCGATCACTACGCGCCGCTACGTGCGGCGTTGCGAACCGTTGCCCGCTCGATCCGACGGGCCGACCATCGAGCGGTGGCGTTCGCCGACGACAACTCGATGGTCGACCGGGCGGTCGCTCATCGTGCCGGGCTGGGCTGGTTCGGCAAGAACGCCAACCTGCTCCTGCCAGGAGTGGGCAGCTGGTTCGTCCTTGGCTCGATCGTGACCACGGCCGTCTACGAACCCACCGAGCAGCCGGTGGCCGACGGGTGCGGTTCGTGCACGCGCTGTCTCGACGGATGCCCGACCGGTGCAATCGTCGCGCCTGGCGTGATCGATGCCGGCCGGTGCCTGTCGTGGATCCTGCAGAAGCCGGGATCGATCGCGGAGCACTGGCGAGCACTGATCGGCGATCGGATCTACGGCTGCGACGACTGCCAGGACGCCTGCCCGATCTCGGTCCGGCTCGGGCGCCGTGAAACGATCCATCTCGACGACGTGGCCGGCGCCAGTGTCGACGCGCTGGTGCTGCTCGACGCCGACGACACCTGGATCGAGCAGCGGTACGCCCACTGGTACGTCGCGGAGCGCGACTACCGGTGGGTCCGTCGCAACGCGCTCATCGTCGTCGGAAACGTCGCTGATCCCGACGACCGCAGGAGTCGCGACGTGCTGGCCCGCTACCGTGCCGGCGCTGATCCGATCCTCGCCGAACACGCCGACTGGGCCGAACGCCGGCTCGACCGGCGTCGAGCCGACGCGACGACGATCGACACCACGCCCATCCCCGCCCGCGCATGAAACACCTCCTCGTCACCAACGACTTCCCGCCGAAGATCGGCGGCATCCAGTCGCTGCTCTGGGAGTGGTGGCGCCGGCTTCCGCCGGACCGCTTCGCCGTGCTCACGAGTCCGCACGCCGGCGCGGCTGCCTTCGATGCCGACCAACCCTTCCGCGTCGAGCGCACCCGTGAGCCGGTACTGCTGCCGCATCCGATGATGGTGCGCCAGGTCAACCGGCTCGCCCGCGACTTCGGAGCCGACCTGGTGGTCCTCGACCCGGCCGTGCCACTCGGGCTGATCGGCCCGTCACTCGAGCTGCCGTACGACCTGGTGCTGCACGGCGCGGAGGTCACCGTGCCGGGCCGGCTGCCGCTGTCGAGGCAAGCCCTCGCCTACACGCTCGGCCGTGCCCGCCACATCATCGCGGCCGGGGGCTACCCGGCGGCCGAGGCCGAGCGTGCGGCCGGTCGGGAGCTACCGATCACGGTCGTGCCGTGCGGCGTCGACGCCGAACGGTTCCGGCCGCTCGACGCCCGCGAGCGCATTGCGGCCCGGGAGCGCCTCGGCGTGCCCGCGTCGGCCGAGTTGATCGTCAGCATCTCGCGGCTCGTGCCGCGCAAGGGCTTCGACACCGCGATCCGCGCCGCGGCCCGACTCGGGCGCACGCGGCCCGACCTGCTGCTCGTGATCGCCGGGGGCGGCCGCGACGACGACCGTCTGCGCCGGCTGGCCGCCGAGCTCGACGCGCCCGTTCGGTTCCTCGGCCGGATCCCGAACGACGACCTGCCGCTGCTCTACGGATGTGCCGACCTGTTCACGATGCTGTGCCGCAACCGCTGGGGCGGGCTCGAGCAGGAAGGGTTCGGAATCGTGTTCGTCGAGGCCGCCGCGTGCGGTGTGCCGCAGGTGGCCGGCGCGTCGGGCGGAGCGGCCGAGGCGGTGATCGATGGCGTGACGGGCTTCGTGATCGACGATCCGGAGGACGTCCAAGGGGCCGCCGACGCGTTCGCGGCGATCCTCGACGACCCGGATCGGCGCGCTGGGATGGGACGCGAGTCGCGCCGCCGGGCGGTGGAGGAGCTGACCTACGACGTCTTGTCGAGGCGTCTGGGCGAGACGTTGGGAGTGTTCGATGACTGAAGTGGCGTCCGACACCGCCCGTGCCGGCGACGTGATCATCCTCGCCGACGCGATCGGCACGCTCGGTTTCGTGATCACCGCGGTCACCGCGGCGGTCGTGTTCAGCACGCCGTCCCAGTGGGTCGGCGCGGTCACCGCGATGGCGCTGTTCGCGATCGGCGTGTTCACGTTCCTGTGGTCGTTCTGGAATGCCGTCCAGCGCAGTCGCGTCGAGCAGGTGGGCGTCATGCAGGTGTACCTCCTGCTCGGTCCGCCGACGCCGAAGCGGGTGCGCATCCGCATGCTCGCCCTGCTGGCGGTGCAGATCGTCGTCGGGCTGGCCACTGCGCTCGCCCGCACCGAGACCGCCGACGGCAGCGCCGGCTCGTCACTGGCGCTCGGCGTGCTCGTGCCGATGTTCGGCCTCGGCCTGAACGGCCTCTGGGCCGCCTACCACGCCACCTTCCCCCCGCTCCCCACACCGAACTCGTGATCTTGTTGCGCACCCGCGGGCGCAACAAGATCACGAGAACGCCAGCCGGTCGCGCCGACTGCGGCCACGATCGGCCAGAATGTCGGCATGGCTGACACCGCAACCGAGATCATCTCCATCGATGCTCCGCCGGAACGCGTCTGGGACATTGCCGTCGACATCGCCAACTACCCCTCGTGGGCTCACGACATCAAAGACGTCACGATCCACGAGACCGACGCCGAGGGCCGCCCGGCCGAAGTCGAGTTCCGGGCCTCAGCGCTCGGCCGCAGCACGCACTACACGTTGGCCTACGACTACGCGGCAGCGCCCAAGCGCCTGCAGTGGAGCATGGTGCGCGGCGACATCCAACGCTCGATCGACGGTGTGTTCACGTTCGAACCGACCGACGAAGGTGGCACACTCGTGCGCTACGACCTCGAGATCGACCTTGCGATCCCGCTGCCGGGATTCGTGAAGCGACGCGCCGAGGTGCGGATCCTGAACACCGTGCGCGAGCTGAAGGTTCGCGCCGAGGCGTGAACCCGGCCCCGGCCGTGGGCAGCACTCGTGTCGGCATCGATGTGGGCGGCACCAAGATCCTCGGTGTCGTCGTCGACGCCGGCGGCACGGTCGTCGACGAAGTGCGTCGTCCCACGCCTCGTGGCGACGACAGCCTGCTTGCGCTCGTGGACGCCGTCGGCGACGTGGCCGAGGCGCTCGGCGCCGACGGTCAGCTGGGCGTCGGCATCCCAGGCCTCGTGAACCGCGGCGGTGTGGCGTGTGCGGCGGCGAACCTCGACGGCGTCGACCAGTTCCCGATCGGTCCGCTGCTGTCGGAACGGGTCGGATATCCGGTGGTGGTCGACAACGACGGCACGTGCACGGCGCTCGCCGAATGGCGCTTCGGCGCCGGGCGCGGGACGACGAGCTTGATCTCGGTCACGCTCGGCACGGGCGTCGGTGGGGGCCTGGTGGCCGATGGGCGCCTGTTCCGTGGCCACAACGGCTTCGCTGGGGAGTTCGGACACATGCTCGTCGACCCGGCGGGCCCGCCCTGCCCGTGCGGGCGCAGCGGCTGCTGGGAGCGCTACGCGTCGGGCTCGGGCCTGGCGCTGCTGGCGCGGCGGGCAGCGCTCGGCGGGCGGTTGAAGGTGGTGGTGCGCCTCGCCGGCGGTGACCCGGAATCGGTGCGCGGCGAGCACGTCATGAGCGCGGCCCGCGACGGCGACGACGGGGCGCTCGGGGTGATCGACGAGTTCGGCCGCTGGGTGGCGATCGGGCTGTCGAACCTCACCAACGCGTACGACCCGCAGCTGTTCGTCCTCGGTGGGGGGATGGCCACCGGCGCCGACCTGTACACCGCGCCGATCCGGCGGTGGTACTCGGAGGTGCTGTACCAGGCCGACAAACGCCCCATTCCGCGGATCGTGTTCGCCGAGCTCGGCGAACACGCCGGCGCCGTGGGTGCCGCCTTTCTCGGTTCCGCCCTGGAACGCGACTGAGTCAGTGCGGGTAGGCGGCCTGGGCTGACCGGATCTCGGCCCAGGCTTCGTCCTTGCCGCCGAGCCCGTGGGCCGAGGAGTGCTTGTCCGGTTCGAGTGCCTTGTACACGTTGAAGAAGTGCTGGATCTCCTCGATCAGCTGCGGCGTGAGATCGGAGATGTCGTTCACGTTGGCGAAGCGAGGTTCCTTCGGTGGCACGCAGATGAGCTTGGCGTCCTCGCCGGCCTCGTCCTGCATGTACAGCACGCCGACCGGCCGGCACTCGACCACGACACCTGGATAGACCGGATCTTCGAGGAGGACCAACGCGTCGAGCGGGTCGCCGTCGCCGGCCAGCGTGTCGGGGACGAACCCGTAGTCGGCTGGGTACGTGGTGGCGGTGAACAACCGGCGATCGAGATACACGCGGCCGTCCTCGTGGTCGATCTCGTACTTGTTGCGGCTACCCCGCGGGATCTCGACGATCACATGGATGCAGTCAGGTGCGGGTGTCTTGGACATTCCCCACAAGCTACGCACGACGCGCCGGATAGCGTCACCGGCATGGAGTTCCGGCGCATCGAAAACCTGCCACCGTACGTCTTCTCGATCATCAACGGGCTGAAGATCGAGGCACGTCGCGGCGGGGCAGATGTGGTCGACCTGGGGTTCGGGAACCCCGACATCCCGTCGCCGAACATCGCCGTCGAGAAGCTCGCCGAGGCCGCGCGCAACCCCCGGAACCACCGCTACTCGCTGAGCCGGGGGCTCCCCAAGCTGCGCGAGGCGATCGCCGGCTACTACAAGAACAAGTGGGACGTCGACCTCGACGCGGAACTCGAGATCACGAACGTGATCGGCTCGAAGGAGGGCTTCAGCCACCTGATGTGGGTGCTGCTCGACCGCGGCGACGCGGCGATCGTGCCCAGCCCGAGCTACCCGATCCACATCTACGGCCCGCTGTTCGCCGGCGCCGACCTGCGCCAGGTGCCGATGCGGTTCCTCGCCGACCCGGAGCAGCGCGAACACTTCGCCGACGACTTCATGGCGAGCTTGCAGACGGCATGGGACGTGGGCTGGCCCAAGCCACGCGTGCTGGTGATCTCGTTCCCGCACAACCCGACCGGCGCTTGCGTCGATCTTCCGTTCATGCAGCGTGTGGTCGATTTCTGCCGCGAGCACGAGATGATCGTCGTGCACGACTTCGCGTATGCCGACGTGGGCTTCGACGGCTACCAGCCGCCGAGCATCCTGCAGGCCGACGGTGCCAAGGAATGCGCGGTCGAGCTGTACTCGATGACGAAGAGCTTCTCGATGGCCGGTTGGCGCAGTGCGTTCCTGCTCGGCAACGCCGAGGTCGTGCAGGCACTGGTGAAGCTCAAGAGCTATCTCGACTACGGCATGTTCCAGCCGGTGCAGATCGCGGCGACCGTCACGATCAACGAGGCGGCCGACTTCCCGAACGAGGTGCGCGCGATCTACGAGTCGCGCCGCGACGCGCTGATCGAGGGTCTCGATCGCATCGGGTGGAACATCCCCAAGCCGGGCGGATCGATGTTCGTGTGGGCGCCGATCCCCGAGCCGTACGCCGACCTCGATTCGGTCGAGTTCTGCTCGCTGATCGTGCGCGACGCCGACGTCGCGTTGTCGCCCGGCGTCGGTTTCGGGCCGGGTGGCGAGGGATTCGTGCGCTTCGCGTTGATCGAGAACGAGAAGCGGATCCAGCAGGCGATCCGCAACCTGAAGCGCGGGCTACCCAAGCTCGGGTAGGTCGCAAGGCGCGCACGCAGGTTGCGTGGTCGTAACACGGCGGTCACTTCCTGGTGACGCGCCACCTGTACCCTGCGGCCGCGTGATCACCGTCGTCGTCAGAGTCTGGATGCCCGACCGACCAGGCGCGTTGGGCCAGGTCGCGAGCCGTATCGGCGCGGTCCGCGGCGACGTGCTGGCGATCGAGATCCTCGAGCACGGCGCCGGCCGGGCGATCGACGAGATCATGGTGTCGCTGCCGGATGCCGGTCTGATCACCCTGCTCACCGCCGAGGTCGACGCGGTCGACGGCGTGTCGGTGGAGAGCATCCGCGAGGTCGACGCCGACCGGACCGACCCGAGCCTGGCCGCGCTGGCGTTGTGCGCAGCGGTCGCCGAGTCACCGGCGCCCGAGCGCGTGGGAGTGCTCGCGGCAGGGATCGCTCGCATCGCCGAGGCCGACTGGGTGGCCGTGCTCCGATCAGGTGCCGTCGTCGATCAGGTCGGCGAGCCACCGGACCTCGCCTGGTTGACAGCGTTCCTCGCCGGAAGCGAACACCTCGACGCCGCCGACGACAGCGCTCCGAGCGACATCGTTTGGATGCACCTGCCGACCTCGACACTCGCCCTCGCCGCAGGGCGGACCGGTCACCCGATCCATGAGCGCGAGCGCGTGCGGGTGTCCCTCGTCGGCCGCCTCGCCGACGCGCTGATGTGATTGCTCGGCCTCAGTCGGCCCAGGCGCGGGAGCGTTCGACGGCGCGGAGCCACTGGGTGTGTACCAGGTCGGCCATCGTGCGATCTGGCGCTGGTTCGAACTCGGCGTCCTGTTCCCAGCGGTGGGCAATCGCATCGGTGCTCGGCCACACGCCCTCGGCGAGGCCGGCGAGGAACGCCGCGCCGAGTGCCGTGGTCTCGCGATCGATGGGTCGCCGGACGGTGACGCCGAGCTGATCGGCCTGGATCTGGCACAGCAGGTCCATCGCCGAGGCGCCGCCGTCGACACGGAGGTCGGTGATCGCCGTTCCGCTCGCGCGCACCATGGCGTCGACCACGTCACGGGTCTGGAAGGCCATCGACTCGATCACGGCCCGGGTGAGGTGCGCCGCCCCGACCCCGCGGGTGATGCCGACGATCGTGCCGCGGGCGTATGGATCCCACCACGGTGAGCCGAGCCCGGTGAACGCCGGCACGACGTACACGCCTCCCGAATCCTCGACGGTCGCTGCCAGTGGGCCCGCAGCCGACGCCTCGTCGAACAGTTCCAGGCCGTCGCGCAGCCACTGGATCGCGGACCCGGTGACGAAGATCGAACCTTCCAGCGCGTAGTGCGTCGTGCCGTCGGCCAACGTCCACGCGACGGTCGTGAGCATGCCATCGGTCGGCTTCGGGCAGGTCTCGCCGACGTTGAGCAGGACGAACGAGCCGGTGCCGTAGGTGTTCTTGGCCATTCCGGGTACGACGCAGGCCTGGCCGAAGAGGGCGGCCTGCTGGTCGCCGGCGACGCCACTGATCGGGATGCCGTCCGGCACGCCGTCGAGGCCGGAGGTGCTCCCGATCCGCCCACTCGACGAGACGATGCGCGGGAGGGAGGCGATCGGCACGTGCAACAGGTCGCAGAGCTCGGGGTCCCATGCCCGCGTCCGGATGTCGCACAGCATCGTGCGGCTGGCGTTGGTGATGTCGGTCGCGAGCACCTGGCCGCCCGTCAGGTTCCAGATCAACCAGGCGTCGATCGTGCCGATCGCCAGGTCATCGTCGACCGGGATCGCCCGCTCCCGCAGCAGCCATTCGATCTTCGTGCCCGAGAAGTACGGGTCGAGCACGAGCCCGGTGCGCTCGCGGACGAGCGCGAGATGGCCGGACGCTTCCAGCTCGTCGCAGCGTGCCGCCGTGCGCCGGTCCTGCCAGACGATCGCCCGACCGTACGGTTCGCCCGTGGTGCGGTTCCACGCCAACACCGTCTCGCGCTGGTTCGTGATGCCGATCGCGGCGATGTGTGCAGCACCGACCGCGGCGTCGACATCCGCGACGACCGTCCGCAGGGTGCGCAGCATCGCGGTCCAGATCTCCGTGGCGTCGTGCTCGACGTGGCCCGGCTCGGGGAAGTGCTGGGTGAACTCCTCGTAGCTGGCGATGCTGTCGCGCCCGTCGGCGAACACGGCGCGGGAGCGCACGCCCGTCGTGCCGGCGTCGAGGGCGATCACACAGGTGTCGGTCACGATCGGCGAACCTACCCGACCGGGTGGCCGGTCCCGGGGGAGTGGATGGTCGGTGGCGTACCATCCAGCGCGTGCGTGTGGGGATCCTGACCGGCGGCGGCGATTGCCCCGGGCTCAACGCGGTCATCCGCGCTGCGGTCCGCATCGGCGAGCGGGTCCACGGCGACGAGATGATCGGGTTCCTCGACGCATGGGAGGGCGTGCGCGAGCGGCGCACCGTCACCCTGACGGTCGAATCGATGCGGGGCACACTGCCGCGCGGCGGCACGGTGCTCGGCACCCGCCGCGGCAGTCCGTTCGACGACGACCGCGGCGTCGCCGAGGTCGAGGCGACGTTCAGCGACCTCGGCGTCGACGGCCTGATCGTGATCGGCGGGAACGGCAGCTTGTCGGTCGCCCATCGGCTGTACGAGGAGCGCGGGCTCCCGATCGTCGGCGTGCCGAAGACGATCGACAACGACATCGTCGGCACCGACGTGACGTTCGGGTTCAACACGGCGGTGCAGATCGCCACGGACGCGATCGACCGGCTGCACACCACCGCCGAGAGCCACGACCGTGTGATGGTGGTCGAGGTGATGGGACGACATTCGGGATGGATCGCCACCCACGCCGGCATCGCCGGCGGTGCGACCGCGGTGCTCATCCCGGAGATCCCGTTCGACATCGACGAACTGTGCGCGCGTCTCAGCCGCCGCCACGAGCGGGGGCGCTACGCATCGATCGTCGTCGTCGCCGAGGGTGCGGAGCCCAAGCCCGGCACGCTCGAGATGGAGGAGCGCTCGTACGACCGTTTCGGACACGTCCTCCTCGGTGGCGTGGCGACGAGGATCGCCGAGGCCATCGGCCAGCGCACCGGATTCGACACCCGGGTCGTGCAGCTCGGCCACGTGCAGCGCGGCGGCACGCCCACCGCGTACGACCGGGTGTTGTCGACGCGCTTCGGCGTCGGTGCGATCGAGGCCGTCCACGACCACGCGTGGGGCCAGATGACCGTGTTGCGCGGCGATCGCATCGAGCGCGAACCGTTGTCGACGGCGGTCGGCAAGACCCGCCCGGTCGATCCCCAGCTGTTCGAGGACGTCGCCGAACCGTTCTTCGCCTGAGCGATCAAGGCGGTCGACGACGACCGAACGAGGGAACGCTCGGTCCTCGAACATTCGTGTCATCGTTTCGTCGTCGTGATGCGAGTGACGAGGTGATGGGAAGCTCCGAACCAGTGGCGCGCCAAAGACCGCGCCAAGTCTGTGCATCGGTCGTTGGTTTGTGGCAGCCGTTCGGCCCACCCGCGGTCAAGATGACTGCCACAAACCGAGGGCGCAGAGTTTGTGGCAGTCGATCGGCCGACCCGTGGTGAAAGTGGCTGCCACAGAGCTCAGGTGGCGAGGGGACGCGGTGTGCGTGATCCCGCCAACTCCGTCGCACGCATCCCGGCCCCCGGGTGGGTACGGATTGCGGCGTGGATCCATCGAACACGACTACCGATCGCTGAACTTCTCGTTCGCAAGAACCGACACCTACGCACTCGACGACGACAGTGACGGGTAGGGGGGCTGGGTCGATTCGACGAGGCCGGGGTAGTCGAACGGGGTCAACGGCCGGTCGGTGAGCTCGCCGTTGCCGCGGGGCCACACCTGGTCCTCACCGTTGACGCGGATCTGCACGGCATCGACGTCGTCGATCGCCGTCGCGGTCATCACGATCTGCGCGACGGCGTTGCGCAGGTCGACGGCGTCGAGCTCGTCGAGTGCGTCGTTCACGTCGATGATCGACACGCGTCCGAGCGTCCGCTCGCTGATCAGCTCGAGATCGGTCGGGATCGCCGTGTCGAGATCGTCGGCGAGCTCGGCCGAGTTGGGGCCGGCAAACAATGCCCGAATCGCAGCCGACGTCGTGCCGACGTCACGCATCACCGAGCGCAGCAACTGCTCGCCTCCGGGTTGGGGTGGCGCGAGCAGGAAGATGAGGGCCGATCCGCCCGCCTCTCCACCCGTCACCTCGTCGGCACCGAACGCCCCTCGATCCTCCTCCGGGATGTCGCGAGGCGACGCGTCCGGCTGGATCGCGCAGCCGACGGCAAACAGCACCAACGTGAACAGGGCGGCGAGGACCCGTAGCGGCTTCACTCGTCGAGCTCCGTCGTCATGAGCTCGATCACGAACCGCGCGCCGCTCTCGCCGTCGAGGCGGTCCTCCACCCAGACCCGCCCGCCATGCATGCGGACATGCTCGTCGACGAGCGCGAGCCCCAGCCCGGCGCCCTCGCTCCCGGTCCGCCGGCCGGCACCACCACCGCGGGCGAAGCGCTCGAACACGAGGTCGCGTTCGCTCGGCACCACGCCGGGACCGTGGTCCTCGACCGCGATCTGCAGGTGCGAGATCGGGTCATCGTCGTCGTCGACGATCATCATCGTGACCTCCGGCTCTCCGCCGCCATAGGCGCGGGCGTTGTCGATGAGGTTCGCGATCACGCGGGCGAGGCGCCGCCGGTCGCCGCGGATCAACGCGTGCTCGGCCCGCTCGGACACCCGTACGGGCGTGGTCGGAACCGAACTGACCGCAACGGCCTGGCGGACGAACTCGGCCGCCATCAACTCCTCGAGGTGGAGGCGGATCGCGCCGGCGTCGAAGCGGGAGATCTCCAGGAGGTCCTCGACGAGCCCCTGGAACCTCACCACGTCGCTGGACAGGAGATCGAGGGCCGCCTGGGCTCGTTCGGGCATCTCGTCGCGGCGGGCCTCCATCACCTCGACCGACGCGGCGAGCGTCATGAGCGGTGAGCGGAGCTCGTGGCTCACGTCGGAGGCGAAACGGGCGTCGCGCTCGACTCGCTGTTGCAGGGCTTCGGCCATGTCGTTGAACGACTCGGTCAGCACCCGCAGGTCAGGATCGTCCGACGTCTCGAGCCGCGTGTCGAGCCGGCCGCCGGCGATCGAGGACGCAGCTTGGGCGGCCGTCGCCACCGGACGGACCGCGCGGCGGGCGGCGAAGATCCCGAGCAGGATGCCGAGCAGGATCGAGATGAGCGCGGCGAACAACAATGACAGTCGCACGCTGGCCAGGGTCGTCTCGGCCTCGTCGAGCGGGACGAACTCGAAATACGCGCCGACGCCCGGCACGTCCCACCCCACGACGATGTTCAACTCGTCGCCGACGAGTACGACCTGGCTGCCCGGTTCGCCTTCGTCGAGCACCTTCGTGCGCAACTCGGTCGGCAGCGCATCCGGGTCGCTCGACGCCGAGCCACCGATCCAGCCGTTGCGGTATCGGATCAGGTAGTTCTGCACGCCGGTGCGGTTCAACGAGTCGCGCGCGCTTTCGGCCGTGGCGGGATTCGACCGCAGGTCGCGCTCGACGCCTTGCGCGTTGCGCAGCGAGGTGCTCACCGCGGTGTCGATGCGCTGCTGGATCAGGTTCGACTTGGTCAGGCCGTAGGTCGTCAAGGCCAGGAAGAGCGACAACGCGATCGAGCCGAGCAGGAACGTGAGCAGGATTCGGCGACGCACACCCAGCTTTGCCGGACGGGATCGGTTGGCAAGGCGACGGAGCGGGCCGCCGTCGGTCACGTCTGGAGCCGGTAGCCGAGCCCGCGGACGGTCACCACGTGGCGCGGGTTGGCCGGGTCGGCCTCGACCTTGGTGCGCAGCCGGCGGACGTGCACGTCGACCAGGCGACCGTCGCCGAAGTAGTCGTAGCCCCACACCTTGTCGAGCAGCGCCTCACGGCTCAGTACCTTGCCGGGACTCTCGGCCAGCTCGCACAGCAGCCGGAACTCGGTCTTGGTGAGGTGCACCTCGTTGCCGTCGCGCAGCACCTTGCCCTCGTCGGGAATCAGTTCGAGGTCGCCGAACGCGAGCCGCTGGTGCTGACCCGTGATGCTCGGGCGGATGCGTCGCAGCAGCGCCCGGATACGGGCCGACAGCTCCTTCGGCGCGAACGGTTTGGTGAGGTAGTCGTCGGCACCGGCTTCGAGGCCGGCCACCACGTCGTGGGTGTCGTTGCGGGCGGTGACCATCACGACCGGCACGTCGCTCGTACGGCGCAGCGTGCGGCAGAGCTCGAAGCCGTCCATGCCCGGCAGCATGATGTCGATCAGCACGACATCGGGCGGCGTGCGGTGGAACATCTCGATGGCCGCCTCGCCGCTCTCGGCCTCGTCGACGGTCCAACCCTCGTCCTCGAGGGCCAGCTTCACCGCCGAACGGATGCGCTCGTCGTCCTCGACGGCCAGGATGCGTGTACCCACGCCCCCAATGATGCCCCATCCGCAGCCCGATCGGCGTGCACGGGCAGATCAGCGGACAGTTGTGGACTCGATCAGCTCGCGCAGCTCGGCGTGGACGCCGGCACCGGCGACCACGACGCCGGTCGTCGAAGGGCGCTGCCCGGCCAGGTCGGTGGTGACCGCACCGGCCTCCGCGGCGATCAGGACGCCGGCGGCGAGGTCCCAGGTGTTGAGGTACTCCTCGAAGTACGCGTCGAGGCGCCCACAGGCCACCAGGCACAGATCGAGGGCGGCCGAACCGTACCGCCGGACGTCGCGCACGAGCGGCACCATCGCGGCGACCCGCGCCCCCTGCGCGCGGCGGCGTTCGGGGAGATAGCTGAACCCGGTCCCGACGAGCGTCATCGACAGCGACGACGGCGCCGACACGGCGACGGGCGCGCCGTTGAGCGTGGCGCCGAGGCCCCGCGCCGCTGAGAACATCTCGTCGAGCACCGGGGCGTACACCGCCCCGGCGACCGACCCTTCCACATCGACCGCGGCCACCGACGTGCACCACATCGGCAGGTCGTAGACGAAGTTGACGGTCCCGTCGATCGGGTCGAGGTGCCAGTCGATGCCGGAGGTCCCCACGACGTCGGCGCCCTCCTCACCGACGATCCCGTCGTCGGGCCGAACTCGCCGGAGCTCGCTCACGATGGTCGCCTCGGCCGCCCGGTCGAACTCGGTCACCGGATCGGTCGCGGTCGACTTCGTGTCGTGCGCCGCGGGCTGGCCGGCCCTGATCGAACGGCGGCCCGCCAGCGCGGCGTTGCCAGCGGCCCGCGCCAACTCCTCGGCGAGCGCCCGCAGCTCGGCCGGATCGTGGCTGGTCCGGCGGTCGGTGATCACCATGGCGCGTGCCCGGCGTTGGCACGGTCTTCGATCTCGCGCCATTCACCCATCGCCCGCATCACCAGGACGGCGACGATCGCCGTACCGACGGCTGCACCGACGGCGCCGACGAACAGGCCGATCCCGATCGGCAGCCCACAGTCGCCGTCGCACTGCAGTTTGACCAGCGACGCGCCGATCATCCCGCCGGCGAACCCGGCGACGAGGATCGCCACGAACGCCGCCACCCGCACCCCGACCGACGGCAGTGCCGACAGTGATCCCTGCTCATCCATCGCCGAGGATCGTACCCATCGTCCGAAATCTTTCCGGGCGCTGGGCAGACTGGGCGAGTGACGTCGGATCGTGCTCGCCCAGCTCGGGGCCGGGCGGCGCGGACGATCCTGCACGCCGACATGGATGCCTTCTTCGTGTCGGTCGAGCTGCGGCGCCGGCCGGAGCTCGCCGGGCGTCCGGTGGTGGTCGGGGGGACCGGTCCTCGCGGCGTGGTCGCGGCGGCGTCGTACGAGGCTCGCCGATACGGCGTCCGGTCGGCGATGCCGTCGGCGATCGCCCGGCGGCGGTGCCCGGACGCCGTGTTCCTCGCCGGCGACCACGAGTTGTACGGGTCGGTCAGCCGTGAGGTGCGGGCGATCTTCGATCGCTTCACGCCGTTCGTCGAACCGCTCTCGCTCGACGAGGCGTTCCTCGACGTGACCGGCTCGATCGGGCTGTTCGGCGACGGCGTCGCGATCGCCCGTGCAATCCGTACGGCCGTGCGCGATGACCTCGACCTGGGCTGCTCGGTCGGAGTGGCGCCGAACATGTTCCTCGCCAAGCTCGCCTCGGTCGAGGCCAAGCCCGTCGCGCGACCTGATGGCATCGAGCCAGGACCGGGTGTCGTCGCGGTCGAGCCCGGCAGCGAGCAGGAGTTCCTCGACCGCCTGCCGGTGTCACGCCTGTGGGGAGTCGGGCCCGCCACGCTGGACAAGCTCCAACGTCTCGGGGTCTCGCGCGTGCGTGAGCTGCGCGCCGTCGACGTCGACCTGCTGGTCGCCGCGCTCGGCTCGGCGCAGGCCCGCCACCTCGCCGCGCTCGCCGTCGGTCACGACGACCGCCAGGTCGAGACCGACCGCTCGGCCAAGTCGATCGGCCACGAAGAGACGTTCCCGACCGACAAGTTCACCGCCGACGAACTCGATCGTGAGCTCGTCCGGCTGGCCGACGGTGTCGCCCGCCGCTTGCGTGCCGCGGACGTCGGCGCCAGGACCATCCAGCTCAAGATCCGCTTCGGCGACTTCACCACGATCACCCGGGCAGCTACCGGCCCGGACGCCCTCGATCTGGCCCCGGACATCCTGGCGGTCGCTCGTCCCCTGCTGGCGGCCATCGACACCAGTCCCGGGGTGCGCCTGCTCGGCATCAGCGGGTCGAACCTCGGGTCGGCGGCACGCCAGCTGACCTTCGACGACGCCGCCGACGAGGCCCCCAACTGGGCCGACGCGACCGACGCCCTCGACGAGATCCGGGAGCGCTTCGGGGCGACGGCGATCGGGCCGGCGAGTGCGCTGGAACCCGGCGGGCTACGGGTGGTGCGCCCAGGGGCGCAGCAGTGGGGCCCCGATCAACGGCCGCGGGGAGACTCGACGTGAGGCTCGAGCAGACCGTTACTGACCACCGCGTTGAGAAAGGCCTCGGAACGTGCGATGATGAGCCTGTGCCTCTGTCCGAGGAAGAGCAGCGAATCCTTCGCCAGATCGAGCAGGAGCTCGAGCAGGACCCGACGTTCGCGCAACGTGGGTACCGGGTTTCGCGTCGCCGGTCAGCGGTGCTGGTCCTCGGCCTGATCGGCGGGTTGGCGCTCACGATCGGCGGATTGGCGTTGAACTTCCTGTTCGCGTTCGGAGGTTTCCTGCTGGTCCTCGTCGTCGCGCTGATGCTCGAATCCGAGCTCCGGCTCCTCGGCCGCGAGCGGCTCGGACAACTGCCGATCTCCGCGTGGCTCAGCGGCAAGCGCCACACGGGCGTCGACGACGACGCCACTCGCTGACCGTCCGCCTACCTCCAGGTCGTGAAGTAGCGGCGGACCCGCACGGACCTCGACAGGGAATCGGTGACGGAGCGCTCGACCTGCCGGGCCCAGTGGGCGCTGTCACGCAGCTTGCTGTTGCCGTAGGCGCCCACGTCGTCGAGACCGTCCGCGCCGTCGGGTGAGTACGTCACGAACGTCACCATCTCAGCGAGGGAATGGATCGGCCGAGACACGATCGGGAACAGGCGGACCGCACTGTCCGCCGTCTGGGCAGGGGTCTCGGAGGCGACGATCGGCACATGGACCAGTCGCAGCGCATCGATGGCCCGCTCCCAGTTGTTCGCCAACTGGTCGGCCGGCGAGCGACCCGGTCGTCGGCGCACGCGACGCACGACCGCCGGCGCCGCGATCGCCGCGCCGGCCAGGGCCAGGATGCCGAGCGGAACCCACGGCGACGACGAGTCCGAAGGTGGGGCGGCGTCCGTGGGGACGGCTGCGCCGTCTGTGCCGGTGAGGTCCTGTTCGCTGTCGGGCAGTCGGGGGATCGTCGTGGTCGCCGAGGTGGCCGCGGTCCCGACCGGGACGTCCGATTCGCCGGGCTCGCCGGCGTCGGCATCCCCCGACGCGGGACCGTCCTCCTGGGCCGGTGCGACACCGGTGTAGACCTCGGTGCCCGGCGCTCCGCGCCCTGGCGTCGGTTCGAACAGCACCCAGCCGAGCTCGTCGAACCAGACCTCGGGCCACGCGTGCGCGTTGCGCCCGGCGACCGAATACGAGTTCCCGCCGATGGACCGCCCCGACGTGAAGCCGATGGCGACCCGGGCGGGGATGCCGAGGGACCGCATCATCGCCGCGTACGTGCCGGCGAACTGCTCGCAGTAGCCGACCCGGTCGCGCAGGAAGCCCCGGATCGCGGAATTCCCGTGTCCTGGCTGAACCTGGAGGCTGTAGGTGAACTCTGCCTTGAACCAGTTCTGCAGCGCCAGCGCGGCCTCGTAGGTGCTGGTGGCGTCGGCGGTGATCTCGCTGGCCAGGGCGGCGGCCTCCTCCGGGAAGTCGTCCGGCAGCTCGAAGTACATCGCGTCACCGGGATCGAACGACGTCGCGGCGGTGAGCGACTCGGGGCTGAATCTGGGTGGCGCCGAGGTGAACTCGAACACGTCGCCCGGGGTCAGATCATCGTTGGCGCTCGACGCGCTGGACGACGCGTGGTCGTAGCGCAGGGGGACGGAACCGGATGCGGCGATGGCGTCGGGCGCCGCGGGCACGTACGAACCGGCGAGCCCGACGATGCGCACCTGCTGGCGGATCGTCGGGTCGGTGCGCTCGGCGGTGGCGGGAGGCGCTTCGAGGTCGCGCTCGGGCGTGCGCCAGATCCGCCCGTCGAACTCGGCGAGTGTCGTCGCGCGCCAGTACGACTCCTCGGTCGCGGTGACGACGATCATCTCGAGGTCGCGCTGGTTGGTGAGCCGCGAACGGATGTCGACGAGCGGGCTCAGAGCCGACCGGTCGGAGTCGCCGCCTCCGCGCGTGTCCAGCAGCGGCTCGGACGTCGCCCCCGGCACCCTCGATCCGGCGGCACCCGCGATGAGCGCGATCGCGGTCGCGATGACCAGTGCCTGAGTGACGACCCGCGGCGCGCCGCGAGTGACGTCGGTGATCCCTCCGGGGGCATGGTGGGCGCGGAGCAGCACGGTGGCGACCACGCCGGCGCCCACGAGCAGCGCGCTGATCGCGACGCGGAGGCGTTCGTCGCCGAGCGCCGCGACGAACACGAACAGGACGCCGCCGGGAACGAGTGCTTCGGCACGCGCCATCGCTCCGAACGCGAACGCATCGGCCAGCACGACCGCCAGTGCCAGGCCGATCGCCGCGAGCACATCCCACCCGCCGCCGTCGACCACCGGTGCCACAGCGACATGGAACTGCTCCCGCACGAGATCGATCTCGGCGCTGAAGAGGTTCCACGTCTCGCTCGTGGGAAGGCCCCACGAGTAGGTCGAGCCGTAGTAGATGAGCCCGAGCGTCCAGATCACGGCCACGCTGACGAGCGGGATCGACGCCCAGGGGGGCATTCCCACCCGGCGCGTGACGAGCCCGGTGCCGTGCCCGACCAGCACCAGGACGAGCAGGCCGTCGAAGAAGTCCCAACCGGTGAACACGCGCGCGAAGCCGGCGGCGACGACGGCGGAGAACAGTACGAGCCCGACGGTGGCGAGGACGTCGGAGGTGAGCGACTTGGCGACGCGTTCCGGGGCGGCCGGACGCGCCGGGGTGACGAAGGCCGGAGCTGCCTCGGGCGGCCCCGCCGAGGGCGGGGCGGGAGCGTCGATCACCGTCACGTGCGCGCCGCCTCCGGTGACCGCGCCGCCGCCACGTCGAGACGGCCACGACCCAACAGCGCGTTCCACGAGCCGACGAACTCGACGTCGGTGCGCGCGGTGACGTGGAGCGCGCCGCTGCCCCCGGCCTCGGTGCACACCACCACGACCGTCTGAGTCGGATCGACGAGGCCGCTCGTCGCGCGCGCTGCCGCCCCGCCGGGTTCGGAACCGATCGCGATCAGCAGGCCCAGTCCGTCGCCGGGATCGTGCTCGACGGCACCGAGGCCGGCCGGCGTCAGTTCGAGCCGGGCGAGATGACGCAGCGTGTGCTGCGCCACATCGGGACCGCGCAGGTCGACCCCGTCGCCCGTCACGAACCGGGTCGTCAACCCGGCCCGGTCGGCGCTGTGCACGAGGCTCGCCGCGGCTGTGACCGCGCGCTCGAATCCGTCCGGTTCGTCATATCCGGCCTCGGAGGCGTCGAGCACGACGGTGCAGCGCCGGAGACCCTCGGTCGTGTGCTCCTTCACGAGCAGTTGCTCCGAACGCGCCGAGGCCTTCCAGTGGATCGATCTGGGCTCGTCGCCGTCGACGTACTCCCGTAACCCGTGGAACTCGCCGGGTCCGAGGCGGCGAGCCATCGCAAGCAACTGCGTGCCGAGCGTGCCTTGACCGAGTTGGGGCATGTCGAGCAGGAACGACAGCGGGGCGACGAAGACCTCGTCGACGTCGAGCAACATCGTGCGGGTCCGGGCGATCCCGAGCGGGTCGCGGTGCTCGACCATCAGCGGGCCGAGCCGAACGATGCCGCGGGCCGCGGTGGTCAGCTCGTAGCCCGTCGTGGTGAACGCCCGGCCCGACATCGACGGCACCGGCAGGCGGGCGACGTAGGCGGTGGCGCGAGGCCGCACGACCGTCTCGGAGAGCTCGAACGACACCGACGGGACCGTGGCGAGGTGCTCGATGCGGATGTCGACGCGGCCGACGTCGCCGGCGACCATCACCGTCGGGTGGATCCACCGCCCGCCGCTGAGCCGGGGGCGGCGCACGATCACCAGCACGAGCGCCACGATGACGGCGGCGAAGAAGCCCACCCCGATCACGAACAACTCCAGGATGCCGAACACACGGGCGACGACGATCGACACCGCGCCCGCAGCGATCGCGACCCAGCCGTGTCGAGTGATCATCTGGTCATTGGGCGATCGGGACCGGCACGGCCTCGAACACCTCGCTGATCGCATCGGTCGGCGACAGGTGCGCGCTCCGGTCGGCGCGCATCATGATCCGGTGGCTGAGGGTGGCGAGGCCCACCGCCTTCACGTCGTCGGGTGTGGCGTAGTTGCGGCCGCGAGCTGCAGCGTGGGCCCGGGCGCCGGCGGCGAGCTGCAACGTCGCCCGGGGCGACAGGCCGAGCTCGATGCCGGGGTGACGCCGGCTCGCCTCGGAGAGATCGACGAGGTACGCCTTCAACGCGTTGGCGACGTAGATCGCGTTCACCGCCGCGATCATCCGCCGCACCTCGGTGATCGACACCACGGGCTCGAGCACGCGAAGGGCGCCGGCCGAACCCAGATTGTCGAGCATCTGGATCTCCGCTGTCCGTCCCGGGTACCCGATCGTGATGCGGAACAGGAACCGGTCGAGCTGGCTCTCGGGCAGGCGGTACGTCCCCTCCTGGTCGACGGGGTTCTGGGTGGCGATGACCATGAACGGCGCATCGAGCCGGCGGCTGACTCCGTCGGCGGTGATCTGACGCTCCTCCATCGCCTCGAGCAGCGCCGACTGCGTCTTCGGCGACGCACGGTTGATCTCGTCGGCCAGCACGATGTTGGCGAACAACGGGCCGGGCTCGAAGCGGAACGTCTCGGTCGAGCGCTGGTAGACGCTCACGCCGACGAGGTCGGTCGGGAGCAGGTCGGGTGTGAACTGGACTCGCTTCCACGTGCAGTCGATCGACGCGGCGAGCGCCTTGGCGAGGCTCGTCTTGCCGACGCCGGGCACGTCCTCGACGAGCAGGTGCCCCTCGGCGAGCAGGCACATGACGGAGAGCTCGATCGCTTCCAACTTGCCGTGCAGCACGGTGGCCACATTGGCGGTGATGGCGTCGAACAACTGTCCGAACGAGCGATCGGGCTGTTCGGCGGCCGACGTGGTCGGGGCCGACCCTGCTGCGGTGATTCCGGTGGTCACCGGCCTGAGCGTAGACCCGCATGCCCGACTCGACGGATCGCCACTACCGTCGAGTCGATGGGTGCCGACGAGTCGACCGTGTTGGCGGTGGTCATCGACCCGGTCCGACTGTCGGCCGGGATCGTGGATCCGGCGGGCGAGATACTCGTGCGCGACCGGATCAGCACGCCGCGACGCCAGGTGTGGCGGGTGCTGGAGCAACTCATCGGCCGTGTGCTCGCGGCGGCCTCGGACGGTGTCGCCGCACCATCGTTCGTCGGCGTCAGCACCACCACGCCGTTCGACCTGAACGCCGGATCGGTGTCGCCCCACCTCGTGCCGGCGTGGCAGGCCTTTCCGCTGCGCACCTACCTCGAAGATCTGACCGATCTGCCGGTCGTGATCGACTCGGCGGCGGCGGCCCTCGCCGAGGGGGAACGATGGCTCGGCGCAGCGGTCGACATCGACAGCTCGTTGACCCTCATGGTCGACGCGACCGTCGAGTCGGCCTGCATCGTCGCCGGACGGCGACTGCGCGGTGCCCAGGGAAATGCGGGTTCGATCGCCCATGCGGTCGTCGAGCCGGCGGGCGCCCCCTGCTGGTGCGGCGGGATCGGGTGCCTTGCGGCGCGGGCCTCGGCCACCGACCTCGAGCGGGAGATGAACCGCCCCCTGCGCCGAGCGACCGACACGATCATCGATCGCACCGGCATCCTCATCGGCCGGGCGATCGCCAGCACGATGGCCATCGTCGACGTGTCGACCGTGTTCATCACCGGCTCGGTCGTCGACACGTTCGGCGACCAACTGCTCGAAGCGATCCACCGCGAGGTGATGCTCCGGTCGCGCCTGACCCACCTCGGTGCATTTGCACTCGTCGAGCTCACCGACCCGGTACAACCGCTCGTGGCCGCCTCGGCGCTCGTGCGTGCCGACGTCCGCTCCGGCGTGCTGGCGACGTCGGACTGACAGCGCCGGCGCCGGGCTACCAGGCGGTAACCGCCGACGGTTAGCCTTCGCGCATGCAGCCGACCTACTCCGCTGACGCCGACTCCTACCGGGAGAAGGTGCAGGCGTTCCTCGCCGAGAAGCTCCCCGCCGACTGGCAGGGCACCGGCGCCCTCGAGGGTGACGCGATCGACGAGTTCCTGGCCGCGTGGCGCAAGACGTTGCACGAGGCGAACTACCTCGCCCCTGGCTGGCCGGTCGAGTACGGCGGGGCCGGGCTCAGCTCGCTCGAGCAGGTGATCCTCGCCGAAGAGTTCGCCCGCGCCGGCGTGCCGACGGGCGGCCACAACGACGTGTTCGGCATCCAGATGCTCGGCAACACCATCCTCATGTGGGGCACCGAGGAACAGAAGCTCCACTACCTGCCCCGGATCCTCTCGGGCGCCGATACGTGGTGCCAGGGTTACTCCGAGCCGGACGCCGGCTCCGACCTCGGAAACGTCGGCCTGCGGGCCGAGCTCGACGGCGACGAATGGGTGCTCAACGGGCAGAAGATCTGGACCTCGGCCGGCCATCTCGCCGACCACATCTTCACCTTGGCGCGCACCGATCCCGACTCGCCGAAGCACAAGGGCATCTCGTTCCTGCTCGTGCCGATGGACCAGCCCGGCATCGAGGTGCGGCCGATCAAGATGATCTCCGGCGAGAGCGAGTTCAACGAGGTCTTCTACACCGACGCACGGTGCCCCAAGGAGAACGTGCTCGGCGGGGTCAACAACGGCTGGGCGGTGGCGATGTCGTTGCTCGGCTACGAGCGTGGCGAGGCGGCGGCGACCGGCCCGATCCGCTACGAGGCCGAGTTGGAGCGCCTGTTCGACCTGGCCCGCCAGTACGGCAAGGCTGACGACCCGATCATCCGCCAGCGGCTGGCGTGGTGCTACTCGAAGGTGCGCATCATGCGCTTCCTCGGGCAGCGCACCCTCACCCAGTTCCTCGCCGGCCACCACCCCGGGCCCGACGCGGCGATCTCCAAGCTGTACTGGAGCGAGTACCACAAGCTGGTCACCGAGCTGGCGGTCGACATCCTCGGTGCACATGCGCTGTACACCGCGGGCCGTCCGCCGTCATCCGCGTTCCAGACCGACGACCCGGGCGCGCCGAACTGCTCGGCATCGTGGGTGGGCACGTTCCTCAACGCCCGTGCCGGCACGATCTACGCCGGGTCGTCGCAGATCCAGCGCAACATCATCGGCGAGATGATCCTCGGCCTGCCGAAGGAACCGCGCCCCTGAACGGTCGGCGGAACCAGACGATGGTGCGCGTCGCTCTGGCTGTGTTCGGGCGCCCGTCGCTGTGGCCGACCGGGGTACGCCAGCTGCGGCGGATGGCACGGGTCGGGTGGTGGCGCCGGTGGCCGCTCCTGCCGCTGCCGTCGGCCGACTACCTGCGCTTCCGGATGATCACCCAATACGGCGACGCTGCGCACGCACCGGAGCCGTCAGATGTGGTGAACTACCTGCGATGGTGTCGCGACTGGGAACACAGTCCTCGCCGCTGAGACGCGGTCGGTAGGGTCCGAACCCATGCGTAGCGCGCTCGTGCTCAATGCCAGCTTCGAGCCGCTCAGTGTCGTGTCCGCACAGCGGGCCACCTGCCTCGTGCTGGCCGAGAAGGCCGACCTCGTCGAGGACGATGGCCACGTGCTGCGCTCCGAGTCGCTCACCGTGCCGTGCCCGTCGGTGATCCGGCTGCGCTACATGGTGAAGGTGCCCTTCGTGCGCCGGGCTGCGCTCTCGCGCCGGGCGATCTTCGCCCGAGACGACCACCGCTGCCAGTACTGCGGCGAGCGCGCCGACTCGATCGACCACGTCGTTCCGCGGTCGAAGGGCGGGCCGCACACGTGGGAGAACGTGGCTGCGGCATGCCGGCCCTGCAACCTGACCAAGCGCGACCGCACCCCCGACGAGGCGGGGATGCGGCTGGCCCGGCCGTGCCGCGCCCCGCGGGCCACGGCATGGGTGATCGTGTCGGTCAGCGCGATCCCCGACACATGGCGTCCGTACCTGCCGGTCGCCTCCTGAGCCGCCGTCGCGCCGGCCGGTCGTGATCGACGTCGTCGTCGAGGGCACGACCGGCTCGGTCGAGGCTCTCCACCACCGACCGCTGCCCGAACCGCTGGTGCCGACGATCTGGGTGCACCACTTCGAGACGCCGGCGCTCGTGCTCGGTTCGAGCCAGGCTGACGCCGTCGTCGACCGGGACGCGTGCCGGCGCGCCGGGGTGGACGTGGTGCGCCGGCGGAGTGGGGGAGGCGCCGTGTTGCTCGTGCCGGGACAGGTCGTGTGGATCGACGTGGTGCTCCCACGTGGCACCCGCGCTGCGCTCGACGACGTGCGGGCGGGGATGGTGTGGATCGGTTCGCTCGTACGCGACGCCCTCGTCGCCGCAGCGCCAGCGCTCGCCGACCGGATGACCGTCCACGACGGGCCGCTCGTGGCGACGCCCTGGTCGGCGACGGTCTGCTTCGATGGCATCGGGCCCGGCGAGGTGCTGCTCGACGGGAGCAAGCTCGTCGGGCTCAGCCAGCGCCTCACCCGCGAGGCGGCCCGCTTCCAGGCGAGTTGGCACACCGCGTACGACCCGGCAGCGCTCGTCGCCCTGCTGGCGCCCGAGTTCCGGGCGCCAGTCGGTGAGCTCCGCCCGGTTGCCACCGTCGATCCGGTGATCGGCTCCGTGGTCCGCGAACTCCTCGCCGGCGGCCTCCGCGGCTGAACCGACCGATCGAAGCCCCGAGCGATGTCGTTGTGGGGCGCTGATGACGCTACATCGCCATCGCTCGCGTCGAGGTTGGGATCGAATGGGGAGCGGATGGGGGCAAATGGTTGACTTTGGGGGAATTCGGGGGAAGAATGGGGATCGCTGGGGAGGTGTCCTGCGAGACCCGGCGAGGCAGACGTTCGCGGGACGACCTTTCACAGGCGATCGAGCAGAGGAACGAGGACGCGGCGCGTGTTTGTCGGGGTACACGAGCGACAGCTCGACGAGCGAGGGCGCGTGGCGCTGCCTTCGCCGTTCCGTGCCCAACTCGGCGAGCACTGCTACCTCTTCTTCGGCGACGACGGCTGTGTCACGGTGCGCAGCGAGGAGTCGTTCGAGACTCAGGCCGCCGAACTGATCGAGCAGGTCAAGCGGGGCGAGGCGTCGCGCGACCGCAAGCGTGCGTTCTCGTCGTCGACCGTGCTCGCGGCGATCGACAAGCAGGGCCGGATCACGCTCGACGCGCGGCTGCGCGAGCATGCGGCGATCGAGCAGCAGGCCGCGGTGATGGTGCTCGGCAACCTCGACCAGATCGAGATCTGGAACCCGGACGCGTACCGCCAGAGCGAAGCGACCGGCCAGGCCGAGATCGTCGGGGGCGTCCGATGAGCCCCCTGGACGGAGACGGAACGCCGGCCCCGGCGGGGTTCGAGCACCGACCCGTGATGGTCGACGAGATCACCGAGCTGTTCGCCGCCGTTCCGCAGGGCACGGTGGTCGACGCCACCCTCGGTGGGGGAGGGCACAGCGCATCGTTGCTCCGTCACCACGACCAGATCGACGTGCTCGGCATCGACCAGGATCCCGAGGCACTCGCGGCCGCGACCCACACGCTCGCGGAGTTCGGCCCCCGGGTTCGCACCAGCCGTCGACGGTTCGACCAGATCGACGAGGCGCTCGACGAGCACGGGATCGACGCGATCAGCGGGGCGCTGTTCGACCTCGGCGTGTCGTCGCCGCAGCTCGACCATGCCGACCGAGGGTTCTCGTACCGGCACGACGGCCCGCTCGACATGCGCATGGACACCGACCAGCCGTGGTCGGCGGCCGACGTCGTCAACGGCTACGACGAGCGCGCGCTCGCCGGTGTGATCCGTCGATACGGCGACGAGCGGTTCGCCTCGCGCATCGCCAAGGCGATCGTGGCGGCCCGCCCGCTGCAGTCGACGACCGAGCTCGCCGAAGTGGTGACCACGGCGATCCCGGCGGCCGCCCGCCGCCGTGGAGGCCATCCCGCCAAGCGGACGTTCCAGGCCATCCGCATCGAGGTGAACGGCGAGCTCGACGTGCTGCCGGCCGCCCTCGACCAGGCACTGGAGGCGACGATGACCGGTGGACGGATCGCGGTGCTCGCCTACCACTCCGGCGAGGACCGCATCGTCAAGGAGCGCTTCGCGCTCGCGGCGGGTGCGTGCGAGTGCCCGCCCGAGCTGCCGTGCGTGTGCGGCGCGGTCCAGACGGTCCGCCTCGTCCGCGGCGTCCCGAAGCGCCCGAGCGCATCCGAGCGCGAGACGAACCGCCGCGCGGCATCGGCGCGGCTGCGCGTGGTGGAAAAGATCGACCCGATCGCCAACGCCGACCGGACGGATCGCTGATGGCCGCTCCACTCCGTCGTGAGCAGCCACCGGCCCGGATCGCACCGGCGCGCTCCAATCCAGCGCGCACCACGTCGCGTTCGAACGTGTCGACGCGCACACGTGCACCGCGACAGCAGACGGTTGCCAAACCGGCGCTGGTCGTGGTGCCGCGGCGCCGTCGCTGGCCCGCGGTCATCGCGGGCCTGGCGTGGACCACGCTGTGCGTGGGGCTGCTCGGAGCGGCGGTCTTCCACACACAGCTTGCCGAACGCCAGTTGCGCATCGATCGCCTCGACCGTGCCGTCGACCAGCAGCGCGAGTTGTTCGACGAGCTCCGCTACGAGCGCGCCGAGCTCCGGTCGCCCGTCCGCCTCGCCGAGGCGGCCGGCGCCATGGGGATGGTGCGCGGCGATTCCAGCGACTTCGTGCGGGTCACACCCGAAGCCGTCGCGCGCCAGCTGGCGGCCGCCGGCAGCCTCGCCGACGCGACATCGCGGGTGATCATCGACACCGACCCGCTGCAGCAGTTCCGCGATGTCAAGGCGGTCACGGCCGGCGAACCGACCGATGACACCGGTGCGGAACCAGCACCCGAGTCGCCGGAGACACAGCCATGACCGACCGCGTCGCCGCGCACCGGACCCACGGCACCTCGACATCGCGATCCGCCCCGGCCAAGCGTCGGGCCCCGGCCAAGCGCGCGGCTCCGGCCAAGCGCACCGCCGCGCCGAAGCGCGCCCCTGTGCCGACGCACAGCCATCGCAAGCACCCGCCGCAACGACGTGCGCGGGTGACCGCGCCGCCACCGAGGAAGCGGTCGCCACGCCGGCCCGGATCACCCCGGTTCCGCCTGATCGTCGCGCTCGTCGTGGTCGTCGTCCTGCTGCTCGTGATCGTGGCTCGCGTCGCTGCCTTGCAGACGACCGAGGCCGAGGCCTACCGTCAGCAGGGCGCTGCACAGTGGACCCGCACCTGGGCGATTCCTGCCCAGCGCGGCACGATCTTCGACCGCAACGGCAACGAGCTGTCGATCTCGGTCCCGGCGGCGACCATCTCGATCAACCCGAAGCTGATCGACAACGGTCCTGCCACGATCCAGCTCCTCGACGATCTGCTCGATCTCTCCGACGAGAAGGTCAACGACCTCCTCGGCGAAGTAGCGAGCAAGCAGCGCGGGTTCGTCTACGTCGCCCGCCAGGTCGACGCCGCACTCGGCGATCAGATCGCCAGCCTCCGCCTCCCCGGCGTGAACGTCGACAGGGAGGACCGGCGGGAGATGCCGGGCGGCGAGACCGGCCGGAGCGTCATCGGCAAGACGAACATCGACGGTGCCGGCATCGCCGGCCTCGAGCTGCAGTACGACGAGCTCCTGACCGGAACGGGGGGCAAGATGTCGCGCGAGGTGGCCCCGGGGAACCGATCGATCCCCGGTAGCGAGACCGTCACGGAGACGCCGATCCCGGGCGACGACCTCGTGCTCACCCTCGACCGCTCGATCCAGTTCTCGACGGAACAGGTGCTGCTCGAGAAGGTGACCGAGATCGGCGCTCGCGGCGCGACGGCGATCGTGATGGATACCGACACCGGTGAGATCTACGCGATGGCATCGGTGCGGATGAACGACGAGACCGGCCAGTACGAGGTCACGTCCGGCAACTACGCCGCGGTCGACGCCTACGAACCGGGATCGGTGGCCAAGGTCATCACGGTGTCGAGTGCGTTGAGCGAGGGCCTCGTCACGCCCGACACGTCGTTCGAGGTGCCGTGGCGCAAGCAGTACTACGACGATTTGCTGACCGACGCCGAGCAGCACCCTGACGAGTGGCTGTCGGTCTCGCAGATCCTCATCAAGTCGTCGAACATCGGGACGATCACGGTGCAAGAGACGATGGGTCGCTGGAAGCATCGCGACTACATGGCGGCCTTCGGGCTGGGCGAGAAGACCGCCCTCGACTTCCCCGGTGAATCGTCGGGGATCCTCAAGGAGGCCGACGACCTGTGGGGCAGCGAGCGCGTCACGGTCGCGTACGGGCAAGGCGTGGCAAGTACGTCCCTGCAGCTCGTGACGGCGGTCAACACGATCGCCAACGGTGGCGTGTATGTGGCCCCGAAGCTGGTCAGCGCCGTGGTCGGGCCCGACGGCACGATGACCGACACCCCGCCGTCGGAGTCGCGCGTCGTCGTGTCGTCGGCAGCGGCCGCACAGACGACCGAGATGATGCGCCAGGTCGTCTGTCAGGGCACCGCCACCCGGGCCCAGGTCGAGGGCCTCTCCATCGCCGGCAAGACCGGCACGGCCTTCAAGGCGGCCGACAACGGCACGTACTACAACGAGAACGGTGAGCGCATCTACTACGCGAGCTTCGTCGGCTTCTTCCCGGCCGACGATCCGCAGGTGACCGTGCTCGTGTCGGTCGACGAGCCGCCGGCCGGCACGTTCGACCGCTTCGGTGGAACCGCCGCCGCGCCCGTGTTCGCCGAGTTGGCCCCCACGCTGATCCACGAGCTCGGCATCGTGCCCAACGAGGGCGCCCCGACCTGTGCGCCCGAATGAGCGAGGACGTGAGCGAGCGATGATCTCTCTCGGCGCACTTCGAGACGAGCTCCAACTGCGGGCGCCGGCCCTCGCCGTCCGCATCGTCGCCGCCACGGACGCCATGACGATCGCCGTGACGATCGACGCGGTGACGCACGACTCGCGTGAGGTGTCCCCCGGCGCGTTGTTCGCGTGCCTGCGCGGCGGAGTCTTCGACGGACACGACTATGCCGCTGGTGCGGTGGCCGCCGGCGCCGTCGCTCTGCTGGTCGACCACGAGCTCGACACCGCCGGAGCGGTCCCCCAGATCGTCGTCGACGACACGCGGAGCGCGATCGGCCCGATCGCGGCCGCCGTGTACGGGTCTCCGAGCCGGGCGTTGACGACCGTCGGCATCACGGGCACCAACGGCAAGACGACGACGGCACACCTCCTCGCCGCGATCTTCGACGAGCAGGGCTGGTCGACCGGGATCATCGGGACGCTGCACGGGACGCGCACGACCCCCGAAGCACCGGAGCTCCAATCCACCCTCGCGTCGTTCCGCGACTCCGGGCGGGCGGCGGCGGTGATGGAAGTGTCGTCGCACGCGTTGGCCCTTCACCGCGTCGACGGCACCGAGTTCGACGCCGCGGTGTTCACCAACCTCGGCCGCGACCACCTCGACCTGCACGGCTCGACCGAGGAGTACTTCCGGGCCAAGGCGCGGTTGTTCGATCCGGCGTTCACGCCGCTGGCCGTGGTGAACGTCGACGACACGTACGGCCGCCTGCTCGCCGACACCCTCGATGACAACGCCGATCTGCGCGTCGTGCGCGTGTCGGTCGGCGACATCGAGGACCTGCAGGTCGACGGCACCGCGCACTCGTACCGGTGGCGCGGGCGACAGGTGACGGTGCCGATCGGTGGACGGTTCAACGTGGCGAACTCGCTCGCCGCCCTCGTCGTCGCCGTCGAGGTCGGTGTGGACGTCGATGTGGCGGTCGTGGGGCTGTCGAACGTCGAGCCCATCCCGGGCCGCTTCGAAGCCGTCCCGGCGGCAACCGAACGGGACCTGACCGTGATCGTCGATTACGCCCACACCCCCGACGGGCTGGCCGAGGTACTCGCCTCGGCGCGCACGGTCGCCGCGCCCGGCGCTGCAGTGACGGTCGTGTTCGGCGCCGGTGGCGAGCGAGACCGCGACAAGCGGCCGGAGATGGGCGCCGTCGCCGCCCGGCTCGCGGATCGTGTGGTCGTGACGTCGGACAATCCGCGCGGTGAGGACCCGAAGGCGATCATCGGTGACATCCTCAGCGGCATGGACGACAACTCCGGCCCGTCGGCCACCGAGATCGTGATCGAGGTCGACCGTCGAACGGCGATCGCCCGCGCGCTCGAGGTCACCGTGCAAGGTGACGTGCTCGTGATCGCCGGCAAGGGGCACGAGCACACGCAGGATCTCGGCGACCGGGTCGTCGACTTCGACGACCGCGTCGTGGTGACCGAGCTGCTGGGAGCCGGCGCGTGATCGCCATCATGCTCTCCGGTGCGACGGCGATGCTCGTGTCGCTGTTCGGCACCCGCTGGCTGATCACGTTCTTCCGCACGAGGGGACAGGGCCAGCCGATCCTCGGCAAGGAAGATCACGGCCCCGACCATCACATGGTCAAGCAGGGCACGCCGACGATGGGTGGCCTGGCGATCGTGATCGCCGCGCTGGTCGGGTGGCTCGTCGCGCACATCCGCCCGGGCCTTGCGTTCTCCGACCAGACGATGATCGTCTGGGTCGGCGTGCTGTTCATGGCCGCGATGGGGTTCCTCGACGACTTCATCAAGGTCCGCAAGCGGCACAACCGGGGCATCTTCTGGAAGCAGAAGAACTACCTCACGATGCTCGCCAGCTTCGGGTTCGCCTGGTGGCTCGTCGTCGGGACCGGCATCTCCGAGACGATCTCGGTCACGCGGGCCGATGTCGGCTTCGAGGTGCCCACCGCGGTCTGGATCCTCTGGGCCGGGATGATCATCTGGGCCACGACCAACGCGGTCAACGTCACCGACGGCCTCGACGGCCTCGCCGCCGGCTCGGCGCTGATGGGCTTCGGCGCCTTCACGATCATCGCCTACTGGTCGTTCCGCAACCCCGAGATCTACGGCGCGATCGTCAACCCGCTCGACATGGGCGTGTTCTCGGCGGCGTTCGCGGGGGGTTGCCTCGGATTCCTCTGGTGGAACGCGGCGCCGGCGCGGATCTTCATGGGCGACGTCGGCGCGTTGGCGTTGGGCGCCGCGCTGGCGTTCTGCGCGCTGACGCTCCAGACCAGCCTCCTGCTCGTGCTGATCTGTGCCATCAACGTGATCGAGGCCGGTTCCGTCGCCATCCAGATGGGGGTGTTCAAGGCGTCGGGCCGCAAGCGGCGGCTGTTCCGGATGTCGCCGATCCACCACCACTTCGAGCTGATCGGATGGCCGGAGACGACCGTCATCATCCGCTTCTGGCTGATCTCGGCGATCTGTGTGGCCGTGGCGCTCGGCATCTTCATCGCCGACTTCACCAACGTGGCGGGCGGGCTGCCGTGAGAGCGCTCGTGTACGGCCTCGCGGTCGCCGGTGCCTCGACCGTTCGGGCACTGCGCCGGCGCCACGTCGACGTCGTCGCGCTCGACGACGACGTCACCGCGGAGCGGTCGGCACTCGCTGCGTCGCTCGGCGCCGAGCTGCGGTCCCGGCCCGACGGCGACGAGCTCGACCGGCTCGTCGCGGCCTGCGACCTCGTGTGCCCGGCTCCCGGTGTACCGGAGACGCACGACGTGGTGGCCGCTGCGCACCGCCACGGTGTCGAGCTCGTCTCCGAGATCGAGCTCGCCTACCGGTGGGAGCAGCAACGAGCCGGGGGCCCGCGCCCGATGCTGGCGGTCACCGGGACCGACGGCAAGACGACCACGACGTTGCTCACCGTGGAGATGTTGCGCGCGGCCGGCGTGCGTACCGTCGACGCCGGCAACACCGACACGCCACTCGTCGACGCGATCGAGCTCGACCTCGACGCGTTCGTGGTCGAGTGCACGAGCTTCCGGCTGGCGTGGACGCCGACGTTCCGGGCCGAAGCGGCGGCCTGGTTGAACCTCGCCCCCGATCATCTCAACTGGCATCGCTCGATGGACACCTACGAACAGGCGAAGGCCCGCATCTTCGCCAACCAGCAGCCCGGCGACGCCTCGATCGGCTTCGCCACCGATCCGGTGGTGATGCGGCATCTGCGTACCTCGGCCGCTCGAGCGGTCACGTTCGGGCTCGACACGGGCGACTACCGCGTCGAGCCCCAGGACGGCGCGCCGATGCTCGTGGGGCCACATGGCCCACTGCTGGCGGTGGCCGACATGCGTCGCTCGTTGCCCCACGACCTCACGAACGCGCTCGCCGCGGCAGCCCTCGTGCTCGAGTCGGGCCTGGCCGACGTCGATGCCGTACGGACCGCGCTGACCACCTTTGTCGGGCCGCCGCACCGCCTCGAGCACCTCGCCGACATCGACGGCGTCTCCTGGTTCAACGACTCCAAGGCCACCACTCCGCACGCCGCGTCGGCGGCGATCCGCAGCTTCGACCACGTCGTCCTCATCGCCGGTGGCTACGACAAGCACGTCGACCTGTCACCGATGGCCGCCGAGCCCGATCGAGTCGATGCGCTGATCGCCATCGGCGACACCGGCCCTGCGCTCGCTCGCATGTTCGCGGCCGTCGAACACGTCGAGGTCGTCGCCGACCTGCCGGCCGCGGTCGGCCGGGCGGCGCAGATCGCCGAGCCGGGACAGACCGTGCTGCTGTCACCCGGCTGCGCCAGCTTCGACCAGTACCGCGGCTTCGAGGCTCGCGGCGACCACTTCCGGTCGCTCGTCGACGAACTGCGACCGGCCTCCCACGAACCGTCCCGCCACCAACCAGGAGATCGACGATGACCGCCCCACTCACCGTCGGCGATCGTCGCCGCGCGGCACTCCAACGCCTCCACGGCGACGTCGCGGTCGCCGCTCCGGCACGGTCCGCTCCACGGCGCGCCCGGTCAGGTCGCGACGCCGCCCCGGCTGGAGCCCGGCGCCGGCGGACCACCCCCGCCGAGGCCCGAGCGCGTCTCGACATGGGCCGCCGGCTCGGGATCGGCAGCCAGACGATCACGACGCGGACCGCCCCCCTCGGCCCGCCGACGGGCACGTACTATGCGATCGCCGGCGTCGTCACGGTCTTCGTGATGCTCGGCCTCGTCATGGTGCTCTCGGCGTCGGCCGTCACGGAGGCGAACCTCGGCAACTCGCCGTACCGGGTGTTCGGACGGCAGGCCATGTGGGCTGGCTTCGGTCTCGTCAGCCTCGTCGTCGCGGCCCGGCTCCCGTACCAGCGGTGGCAACGCCTCATCGTTCCCCTCGGGTTGCTCGGTGTGGTCGCCATGTGCCTGCCGTTCGTTCCCGGGCTGGGCGCCAACATCAACGGCGCCAGCTCGTGGATCCGGCTCGGCGGGCTCAGCGTGCAGCCGTCGGAGTTCCTCAAGCTGGCCGTCGTCGTGCTCGCCGCCGACCTGCTCGCCCGCCGCAACGACGACGTCGTCGAGGCGCGCCGGGCGATCGTGCCGATCTCACTGCTCGCCGGTGTGGGCGCCGGATTGTGTCTCGCCCAGGGCGACCTCGGTTCAGCGGTCGTGTTGGCGGCAATCGTGCTGTCGGTGGCCTGGATCGCCGGTGTGCCGATCACCCACCTCGCCACCGTCGTCGCCGGCGGCGCCGCGATCGCCCTGCTGTTCGTCGTGTCGAGCCCCCGCCGGCTCGCCCGCTTCACCGCGTTCACCAACGTGGCCGAGGAGAAGGACCACCTCGCGTACCAGATCTACCAGGGCTACCTCAGCATCGCCTCCGGTGGGTTGACCGGCTCGGGCATCGGCGGTGGGAAGGGCAAGCTCGGTTACCTGCCGTACGCCCAGAGCGACTTCATCTTCGCGGTGATCGCCGACGAGCTCGGCTTCGTCGGTACCGCGGCGGTGATCGGTGGATTCATCATGCTCGTCGCCTTCGGCATCCAGACCGCGCTCGCCGCACCCGACCGCTTCGGCATGCTGCTCGCCGGTGGGATCGCGACGTGGTTCGGCGTGCAGGCCATCGTCAACCTCGGCGGTGTGGTCGGGCGCCTCCCGGTCACCGGGCTCACGTTGCCGTTCTTCTCGGCGGGGGGCAGCTCGCTGTTCGTGAGCATGACGGCGGCGGGCCTGCTGCTGTCGGTCGCCCGGCGCGTCGTGCGGTCGTGACCGGTTGCTTCGCGGTCGTCACCGGAGGTGGCACAGCCGGCCACGTGCTGCCGGCGATCGCGGTCGCCGAGGCGCTCGTCGCCGCCGGTCACGACCCGGCGACCATCCGCTACGTCGGGTCCGACCGCGGCATCGAGACCCGGCTGCTCCCCGAGACCCCGTTCCCGTTCACGTTCTGCGACGTCGTCGGCTTCCAGCGGCGCGTCGACCGTCGCAACCTGGCGTTCGTGCCCAAGATGGCCACGGCGACGCGCCAGATGCTCGCCGCGTTCCGCGCCGATCGCCCCCAGGTGGTGGTGTCGGTCGGTGGGTACGCCAGCATGCCGTCGGTGTTCGCCGCCGGCCGGCTCGGCATCCCCGTCGTCGTCGTCTCCTACGACCGCACGCCGGGCCGCGCCAGCCGGCTGTCGGCTCGCCGGGCCGTGGCGAGCGCCGTCGCGTTCGACGGCTCGCCGCTGCCGCGAGCCGAAGTCACCGGCGCTCCGATCCGCCAGGCCATCCTCGACGTCGACCGCATCGGTGGGCGTGCCGAGGCCCGCCGGCTGCTCGGTGTGCCCGACGACCGGTTCCTGATCGCGGTGATGGGTGGTTCGCTCGGATCGAGCCCGCTGAACGAGGCCATCGGCGCCTACGTGGTCGAACATCGCGACGACACGAACCTCGCCGTACACCACGTGGCGGGGGAGCGCTTCGCCGGCGCCATCGAGACGATCACCGCCGATCCCGGTGTGCTGCACCGGGTGGTCGGCTACGAGGCGAACATGCCCGCCGTCTACGCGGCCGCCGACCTGCTGATCGGGCGCGGCGGGGCGAGCACCGTCCATGAGGTCGCCGTGACGGGCATGCCGGCGATCCTCGTGCCGTGGCCGGCAGCTGCTGACGATCACCAGCGTGACAACATCGCCTGGCTCACCGAGGTCGGTGGCGCGGTGATGCTCGACGACGCCGAGCTCGCCACCCGGCTCGGGCCGGAGATCGAACGGTTGCGTGCCGACGGTGACGTGCGAGCCGAGCTCTCGGCGAACGCGGCCCGTCGCGGAGACGTCCATCGTCACGGCGCATTGGCCAGTTTGATCGATCGGGTCGCCGTAACATCGACGCCATCGTGACGACCGTTTCCCCACCGATCGAGCCCGGCCCGATCGTCCCCGTACCTCTCGGTGCACCCGTCGATCCCGCTCCGATCGATCTGGGCACCCCTCGCCGGTTGCACGTCGTGGGGGTCGGTGGGCCCGGGATGAGCGCGATCGCGATCGCGCTCGCCGAGATGGGCCACGACGTCTCCGGCTCCGACCTGCGCGAGCACCCCGTTCTCGAGCGGGTCCGGGCTGCCGGGGTGGTCGTCCACATCGGTCACGACCGGGTGGTCGTCCACGGCGTCGATGCCGTCACCGCCTCCACGGCGATCCCGCGTCACAACATCGAGCTCGACGAGGCGCGCTCGATCGGTGTGCCGGTGCTCAGCCGGGCCGGGATGCTGGCGGCGATCTGCGCCGAGGCGAGCTCGTTGGCCGTCGCCGGCACGCACGGCAAGACCACCACCACTTCGATGTTGATGCTGATCCTCGCCGAGGCCGGGAGGCGTCCGAGCTTCGTGATCGGGGGCGATGTCACCGACGTCGGCACCGGCGCGCAATGGACGGGTGGGCCGTGGTTCGTCGTCGAGGCCGACGAGAGCGACGGGACGCACCTCGAGCTGCCGCTGTACGGCACGGTGCTCACCAATGTCGAGGTCGACCATCTCGACCACTACGGCAGCTTCGCCGCGATCCTCGACAGCTTCGACAGATATCTCGGCAAGATCGCCGGACCGAAGGTCGTCTGTGGCGACGACCTCCACGCCTCGACGCTGGCGCGCCGGCACGGAGCGATCACCTATGGGCTCTCCGACGGCGTCGATGTGCGTGCTGTCGATGTCGAGGCCACCTCGGGTGCTTTCCGATTTTCGATCGTGCGTGGCGATCGGGAGCACGCCGACCTGGCCGGTGTGGCGGCCGGCCACGTCGTCGACATCGAACTGCCGCTGCGCGGGGTGCACAACGTCGTCAATGCGACCGGTGCGGCGGCGATGGCCTTGGCACTCGGGGTCGAGCCCGTCCACATCGCAACCGCGCTGGCGCGCTTCGGCGGGGTCGCCCGCCGCTTCGACATCCGCGGCACCGACGCCGGCGCGACGTTCGTCGACGACTACGCCCACCTGCCGACCGAGATCGCCGCCGTGCTCGCTGCCGCCAGGTCGAGCGGCGACGGATGGACGCGTGTCATCTCGGTGTTCCAGCCGAATCGCTACAACCGAATCTCGGAGATCTGGGCCGACTACGCCGACGCATTCACCGATTCCGACGTCGTCGTGCTCACCGACATCTACGCGTCGGGCACGACCCCGATCCCCGGCGTGACCGGAAAGCTGATCGTCAACGCCGTCGCCGAGGCACACCCCGAGCAGCGGGTCGTGTGGCTGCCACGGCGCGACGACCTCGTCGGCTTCATCGCCGGCGAGGCCAGGACGGGCGACGTCTGCATCTCCATGGGGTGCGGCGACATCGCGACGTTCCCCACGGAGGTGCTCGATGCACGACGTTCGCGATGACGCGCCGGCACCGACCGGCGTGAGCGACGCAGTTCGGGCCGCGGCAGCCGAGCTCGGTGGCCTCGCTCGCCTCGACGTGCCGATCGGGCCGCTCACCACGTATCGGGTGGGCGGGAACGCGGCGGTGTTCGTGGAGCTGACCGACCTCGCCGATGCGGCGCGCCTGGCGCGAGCGGCGGCGGTGTCCGGTCTCCCCGTGCTCGTGATCGGGCGCGGCTCGAACCTGCTCGTGGCCGACACCGGATACGAGGGCATCATCGTGTCGATGGCTCCGATCAGCGACCGTTTCACCATCGACACCGACCGTGCGACGGTGCGGGCCGGCTCGTCGGTACCGCTGCCGGTGCTCGCCCGCCAGACCGCGGCGCGTGGTCTGACCGGCTTCGAATGGGCGGTCGGGGTGCCCGGCTCGATCGGTGGGGCCGTACGGATGAACGCCGGCGGCCACGGCTCCGACATGTCGGCGTCGCTCACCGAGGTGCGAGTGATCGATCTCGACGCACCCGATCCGGCGACGCCTGTCGTCGTGCCCGCCGCCGAGCTGGGGCTCCGATTCCGGGGCAGTGGGCTGGCCCCGCACCGGCTCGTGCTCGACGCCGAGCTCCAACTCGCTCACGGCGACCGGCACGAGGCCGAGGCGACGATCGGCGAGATCGTGGCGTGGCGCCGGGCCAACCAGCCCGGCGGACAGAACGCCGGATCGGTGTTCGTCAACCCGGTGCCGGGTGAGGTCAGCGCCGGGGCGCTGATCGACCGGGCCGGCCTGCGTGGCGCCCGCGTCGGCTCGGCGTCGGTGTCGGAGAAGCACGCCAACTTCATCCAGGCCGACGACGGCGGCCGCGCGGCCGACGTGTACGCCCTGATGCTGCTGGTCCACGACCGCGTCGCCGAGGTGACGGGATACGTCCTGCGCAGCGAGATCCGCCTGCTCGGCTTCCCTCCGATCGGGGCCACGGCCTGATGTTCGGCTCGAAGCGTCGCAAGCAGCGCGCCGCCGACGACACGACCGCGCGGACGGGTTCGGGCGATGTCCGCCTCGTTCCGATCGGTGATGGTGCCGCCGGATCGGCCGGTCCGGGCCCGGCGGCCACGGCCACGTCGGGGTCGGTCGGGCTCGGCGCGACCCCTGCCAACGACGCGGTGCTCGGCGAACTGTCGGTGGCGTTCGGTGAGCGGCCGACGATCACCATCGGCGGTGACGACGAGCTCCCCGACGCCGTGTATCTCGACGACGAGCTCGAACGAGGCGTGGCAACCGGGGCCACCCTGTTCATCGACGACGACGGCTCCGCCGACGCGGTCGCACCCAAGGACGCCGCGACGCGGGGCATCGAGCCGCGGCTGCGCCAGCGACGCATCGGCGTCCGCCGGGCCGAGAGCCGGCGGCGCCTGAAGTGGGTGGCCGTTGCCGTTGCCGTGCTGCTCGTGGTGGTCACCGCGTTGGCGCTGCTCGGTTCGTCACTGTTCGCGGTCGACGACGTCCAGGTCAGCGGCAACGTGTACACCGATCCGGTCGAGCTCCAGGCGGTGGTCGACGACCTCATGGGAACGCCGGTCCTGCGTGTCGACACGCTCGCCGCGGAGGCGCAGCTCGAGGCGATCCCGTGGGTCGAAGCTGCCAGGGTCAGCACGTCGTTCCCGAACTCGGCGACCATCGAGATCCGCGAACGGACACCGCTCGTCGCGATGCTCGGCGCCGACGGCATGACCAGGGTGCTCGACCGCGACGCGCGGGTGCTGTCGGTGATCGAGGGGCAGCCGGTGGCGCTGGTGTGGATCAGCGGCCCGGGCACGCTCGACGTCCCGGTCGGGGGCACGGGATCGATCGGCTATTCGTCGGCGGCGTCGCTCGTCACCAAGCTCACCCCGACCGTCAGATCGCGGGTCGACTCGATGCTGGTCACCCCCGATGGCTCCGATCTCCGGCTCGTCCTCACCGGTGTGGAAGACAACGGGCCCGTCGAGGTTCGGTTCGGGTCGGCCATCGGCGACAGCGAGCAGATCGCCAAGCTGGTCCGGCTCGAACGTAAGCTCGAAGATCTCGGCGCCGATCCCGTGTCGGTCATCGATGTCTCGACCGCAGAAGTAACCGTCCTGTGAGCGAACGAGGGAGCAGAACGGGGGCTAGCGTCCCCGTTCTTGTGCCGCAGACCTGGCAGGATGTGCGCCAGTCCGTTGACGGACGCGTGGATGAACGATTGGAACCCATGAACTCGAACCGATGGAGGATCCGCTGATGGTCGGCGCTCCGCAGAACTATCTCGCCGTCATCAAGGTCGTCGGTGTCGGCGGCGGCGGCGTCAACGCTGTCAACCGCATGATCGACGCCGGACTCAAAGGTGTCGAGTTCATCGCGGTCAACACCGACGCGCAGGCCTTGTTGATGAGCGACGCCGACGTCAAGCTCGACGTCGGCCGCGACCTCACCCGCGGCCTCGGTGCCGGCAGCGACCCCGAGGTGGGCCGGTCGGCCGCCGAGGCGCACCACGACGAGATCGAAGAGATGGTCCGCGGCGCCGACATGGTGTTCATCACCGCCGGCGAAGGTGGCGGTACCGGCACCGGCGCCGCGCCGGTGATCGCCGAGATCGCCCGCGAGGCCGGTGCCCTCACCATCGGCGTGGTCACCCGTCCGTTCTCGTTCGAGGGGCGGCGCCGCGCGGTGCAGGCCGACAGTGGGGTGCAAAAGCTGAAGGAGAAGGTCGACACGCTGATCGTCATCCCCAACGATCGCCTGCTCACCGTCGCCAACGACAAGACGAGCGTGCTCAACGCGTTCAAGATGGCCGACGAGGTTCTGCTTCAGGGCGTGTCGGGCATCACCGGGCTGATCACCACCCCGGGCCTGATCAACACCGACTTCGCCGACGTGAAGATGGTGCTGTCCAACGCCGGCTCCGCCCTGATGGGGATCGGCCAGGCGAGCGGCGACGAGCGGGCGGTGTCGGCGGCCAAGGCAGCCATCTCCAGCCCACTGCTCGAGTCCGCGATCGACGGCGCACGTGGCGTGCTGCTGAACATCACCGGCCCGTCGTCGATGGGGTTGTTCGAGATGAACGCAGCGGCCGAGATCATCCACGGCGTGGCCCATCAGGACGCCAACATCATCTTCGGCACGGTGATCGACGACGAGATGGGCGACGAGGTGCGCATCACCGTGATCGCCGCCGGCTTCGACCGGGTCGACGGCGCTCCAGCGGGCCGCGGTTCGGGCTCCGACGTGCCGCGCACGGGTGCGCCGACGCGCATCACCGAGCTGTTCGGTGATGTCGACGAGCCCGACCCGCTCGATCCCGACGACGACGACGACTTCGACGTGCCGTCGTTCCTCAAGTAGCGCACGCGTCCGCACCCACGCGGGTTCGACCTCCGGAACGGCGCACGGTGCTCGATCTGTTCCGTGGGCCGGTCGGCGAGCTCGAGTTCGTGGTCGTGGCCACCGATGCCGCCGACGGCGACATGCGGCCCGACCGGGCCGACTCCATGCGCGATCCTGCATGGGTGATGGTCGACGAGGAGCACGGTGTCGAGGTGTTCGACGCCGACGCCGGGGCTGGATCGCCCCCTGTGGGCACCCTTCCGATCGGCGATGTGATCGTCACTCGACGCGCCGATGTCCCGGTCGCGATCTGGGCGGGCGACTGCGCCCCGGTCGTGTTGTGCGGTGCCGATGGCACGCTCGTCGCGGTACATGCCGGATGGAAAGGCCTTGCCGCGGGCGTGCTCGATGTCGCCGTCGGCGCGTTGCGCTCGCGGGGTGATCGGGTCGCCGCCGCGGTGCTGGGGCCGTGCATCCACCCCGAGTGCTACGAGTTCGGGCCCAACGAACTGGCGGCGGTGGCGGCCGGCCTCGGCGTCGAGGTCGCCTCGATCACCGGCCGCACCGCTGGCGGCGGGACGGCGCTGGACGTCCCGGCGGCGGTGGCGGCCGGGCTCGCACGCCATGGTGTGACGCTCGATGTGGTCGGTGCCTGCACCGCGTGTGACCGTCGATGGTTCTCCCATCGCTCCCGCCGCGATGAGGCACGACACGCCGTGGTGGCCTGGACGGTGCCAGGTTCGGAGCGTTCCGGGTGAGCCTGCCGACGGCGAGCGAACTGGCCGACCGCCTCGCCGCGGTGCGCGCCGCGGTCGAGCAGGTCGAGCGCCCGTGGACGCATCCCGTCGCGATCGTCGCGGTCACGAAGGGCTTCGGCCCCGAAGCGATCGAGCTCGCCGTCGAGGCGGGCTGCACGGCGGTGGGGGAGAACTACGCGCAGGAGCTGGTCGCCAAGCGCGGGGCGATCGAGAGCGCCCGCGCCGAGCACCCGGTCGAGGTGCACTTCATCGGCCACCTGCAGAGCAACAAGGTGCGACAGATCGCGGGACTGGTCGATCTCTGGGAGACGATCGACCGCTCGTCGATCGCCACCGAGATCGCTCGCCGCCGTCCGGGCGGACGGGTGCTCGTCCAGGTCAACGCCACTCGCGAGGACTCGAAGTCGGGGTGCGCTCCCGCCGACGTCGCCGCGCTCGTGGCCGACGTGCGGGGGCTGGGCCTCGACGTTGCCGGGCTGATGACGATCGGGCCGACCGATGGTCACGTCGGGCGCGCCCGGGCGGCCTTCGAGCGCACCCGCGCACTGGTCGACGAGCTCGGCCTCGAGGTGTGCTCGATGGGCATGAGCGGCGACTACGAACTCGCTGTCGCCTGCGGCTCCACCCAGCTCCGCCTCGGCAGCGCCCTCCTCGGCCCCCGCCCACCCCGCTGACCCGCCCACCTGCCGACTCCGACCGGTCCCGGGTTGTTTGGGGCAGCCTTTCGGCCGACCCGTCGGCAGGTCGGCTGCCAGAAATCGGCACGACCGGATTTGTGGCAGACATCGGCCTGCCGGGTCGGCCGAATGGCTGCCACAAAGTTCGGTGTCACGCGGCGAGTCCGAGGGCTTGCCGGGTTGTCGCGAGCACGAGTGCAGGCCCGGTGGTGACCTGTTCGTAGGTGAACTGGTACGGCAGGAAGCCCTTGGCGAGCAATGCGTTGTACCGGGCGGCGTCGTTGCTCATCTGGCCCGGGGTGCGATGGAACCGGTAGCCGAGCAGTTCCACGACGACTCGGCTGTTCGGGAACCGGCAGTCGACGCGGACGAGCCGATCGCCCGCCTTCGTCATCACCACCTGGGTGTCGGGACGGGGCAGTCCGGCGCCAGCGAGGAGGCGTAGATACTCGCGCTCGAGCCAACTCTGCCCGCCGCGGGCCACCTCGTTGCCGACGAGCACATCGACAAGTGCGGGGACGCCGTGACGTCCGCTGGACCGCAGCGCTGCGATACGGCGGTGGACGAGATCCTCGGACACCAGGCGATCACGAATCGCGCTGTCGAGGCAGGTGCTGAGCTCGTCTGCTCCGACGACGCGAGCCAGCTCGATCAACGTCCGCACGGCGCTCGTCACCGGGAGGCCTTCGATCTCGCAGGAATCGATCGGATCGATACGGCTCGAGCGATGGACGCGCACGCCCTGTCGCGTCAGGTGACGCTCGCGCGGGAGCAGCACGTGAAACGGCCGGCGCAACGTGTAGCCGTCGAAGCCGAGTAGTGCCGCGGCGGTCTGCCCGGTGACCCAGACCGGCGCACCCACATCGAGCACGAGCCCGCGGAGTTCGACGATCGGCGTCGTCGGTGCCAAGGCACTGCGGAATGCGTTCGGACCTACCTGCTGGAGGACGCCGCTCTGGACTCGGCGTCGAAGTTGGCGATCGGACACCCCTGCGTCGTGTGCTTCACGACGGGAGAACGATGCCAACTGACCTGTCGCAATCCGCGCGATGCGCTGATCGGGAGTGGTCATGATGGCCATCCAAGTCGAGGGGTGTGACACCGCGACCGACAGCCAGCCATCCGCCGTTCGGATCCTGGTACCGGACTCCCGGCGGTTTGTGGCAGCCATTCGGCCAACCCGTGGGCAGATCGGCTGCCCGAGAATGGTGGTCGACGATTTGTGGCAGCCATTCGGCCGACCCGTGGGCAGATCGGCTGTCACAAACCACGCGGCCCAGGCCGACCGAAGTGAGGGGATTGCTGTCCACTGCGGAGGGGGAATGGTCGACTAACCTCCCGCACGCAGGAGGATTGCATGTCACTCTGGAAACGGACCATGGACTATCTCGGTCTCGGTCCCGACGACGCGTACGACGATTACGACGGCTATGACGAGCCGGAGCCGCCACGTCAGACGCGCGCGCCGCGTGACGCCGACCCCCGCTCGCAGCGTGGGTGGGAGCCCGAGCCCGAACCGACCGTGCGCACCGTGTCGGCGCGCCCGAGCTTTCCGAGCAAGGACTTCGATGCCTCCCCGTCTCGCCGCAGCGCCCAGCCGGCGGCCAATCGCGGTGACGATTCCGGTGTCCAGATCCGTCCGAATCAGAGTCAGCAGCCGCAACCGCCGCTGCGCAGCGTCCCTGGAGGCAACATGGAGCCCTCGACCGTGCGGCCCCGTCGCTTCGACCAGGCCCAGGAAGTGGCCGACAAGTTCAAAGACGGCCAACCGGTCATCATGAACCTCGAGGGCACCGAGCGCGAGGTGGCCCGCCGGCTGATCGACTTCGCCAGCGGCATCTGCTACGCGCTCGACGGTTCGATGGAGAAGGTGGCCACCGGCGTGTACCTGCTCAAGCCCCCCAGTGCTCCCCGCCCGTCGCGTTACGACGATGGCGATGAGTGACCGCCGCGGGTACCAACGTTCCACCACGGAGGCAGAGCCATGGAGATGAGTCCGCAGCGGGTTCGCACCGCTGAGTTCAAGACCGTTCGCAAGGGCGCCGACCTCGACGAGGTGCGCACGTTCCTCAACGATGTCGCCGACGAGCTCGAACGCGCCCAGAACCAATCGACGGCGATGGAGGCGCGGGCCCGCGCAGCGGTCGCTCGCCTGCAGGAGATGTCCGAGGGGCAGCCGGCGGCTGCCGCCCCGCTGGCGGCGCCGATCGAAGCCCCGCCCGAATCGGTCACGGTGCCGGCGGAGCAGTCCGACGCGATCAGCCGCACGCTCGTGCTCGCGCAGCGCACGGCCGACTCCCTCATCGCCGAAGCCAAAGCTGAAGCAGCCCGCGTCGTCGGCACCGCCAACAACGAAGCAGCAGCGACCCGCGACTCGACCCGTGAGATGGCCGCCACCATGCTCGACGAGGCGCGCGAGGAGGCACGACGCGTCGGCGAAGCCGAGCGGCTGGCCATCGCCAGCGAGGTCGATTCGCTGAAGGCGCGACGCGACTTCCTCGAGTCCGACGTCGACCACCTCGAGCAGTTCCTGGTCGCCCAGCGCAGCCGGATCCGCGACGCCGCCGCCGAACTGATCGAGGTCACCGACCGGGTTCCCGGCGGCCTCGGCGACGCGAGGCGCCCGCTGCTGTCGGCCTCCGACGACCCGACACCGTCCGGTGGATCAGCGCAATCCGCTGAGCAGGTCGAGATCGTCGAGCTCACACCGGCCGCCGACGACCTCGGGGGTGGCGATCCCACCGAGGCGCTCGACCTCGTGGTCGTCACCGAGATCGACGAGGTCACCGAGCCCGCCGAGCCGGGTCCCGCGTCGGCCGAGCCACCCCGTGACGAGCCGGACACGAACGACGACGGACCACGCTTCGGGCTCGATGACGACCAGCCCGGCGACGGCGACCCCACTCCCGTCGGGGGTGGCTTCGGCGGGCTCGAACCCGAGCGCCCCCCGGCCGCCGACGACGACGACGGCTTCCGTTTCACGTTCGACGACACCGACAACCCCAACCGCCCGAAGGGCTGAATCGGCCGGCTCCGGCCAACGCACAACCGGGTCGAACCTCCAACCGAGGCCGCGAGTCGCGTCGGTAGCATCGAGGCGTGTCCTACCCAGCTGTCGATCCCAAGCCGAACTTCCCCGCGCTGGAAGAAGACGTGCTGGCCATCTGGCGCAAGGAGTCGACGTTCGAACGCTCCGTCGAGCAACGTGACGCCGGGCCGAACGGCGACAACGAGTTCGTGTTCTACGACGGTCCGCCGTTCGCCAACGGCCTGCCGCACTACGGACACCTGCTCACCGGGTTCGTCAAGGACGCCATCCCGCGCTATCAGACCATGAAGGGGCGCCGCGTCGAGCGGCGATTCGGGTGGGACTGTCATGGCCTGCCCGCCGAGGTGAAGGTCGAACAAGAGCTGGGCATCTCCGGCCACCCCGAGATCACCGCGTTCGGCATCGACAAGTTCAACGATGCCTGCCGGTCGAGCGTGCTCCAGTTCACCAACGAGTGGCGTGACTACGTCACCCGCCAGGCCCGCTGGGTCGACTTCGACAACGACTACAAGACCCTCGACCTCTCCTACATGGAGAGCGTCATGTGGGCCTTCAAGACCCTGTGGGACAAGGGCCTCATCTACGAAGGCTTCCGTGTGCTCGCCTACTGCTGGCGCTGCGAGACACCGCTCAGCAACACCGAGACCCGCATGGACGACACCTACCGTGACCGGCAGGATCCGGCGCTCACCGTCGCTTTCGAGCTCGAGACCGGCGAGCGCCTGCTCGCCTGGACCACCACACCCTGGACGTTGCCGTCGAACCTCGCGCTCGCCGTCGGCCCGGACATCGACTACGCCGTCGTCGAGCTCGACGGCACCCGCTACGTGCTGGCCGAGGCACTGCTCGGCGCATATGGGGCAGAGCTCGGCGAGGCGACCCGCGTCGGCACGCTGAAGGGCTCCGAGCTCGTCGGGCGTCGCTACACCCCGCTGTTCGACTTCTTCGCCGACACCGGCAAGTGGGGCACTGAACGGGCGTTTCAGGTGCTGGCCGGCGACTTCGTGTCGATCGAGGACGGCACCGGCGTGGTCCACATGGCACCCGGCTTCGGCGAGGACGACCAGGTCGTCTCCAACGCCGCCGGCATCCCGACGATCTGCCCGATGGACGAACACGGCCAGTACACCGCCGACGTTGCGCCGTGGGCGGGCACCCACGTCTTCGACGCCAACGCGCTCGTGACCCGCGAGCTGAAAGAGCGTGGCGTCGTGCTGCGCCATGCCACCTACGACCACTCGTACCCGCACTGCTGGCGCTGTGCGCAGCCGCTCGTGTACCGGGCGATCTCGTCGTGGTTCGTCAAGGTCACCGAGTTCCGTGACCGCATGGTCGAGCTGAACCAGCAGATCACCTGGCAGCCGGCCCACATCAAGGACGGCAGCTTCGGCAAGTGGCTGGAGAACGCCCGCGACTGGTCGATCAGCCGCAACCGGTTCTGGGGCTCGCCGATCCCGGTCTGGCAGTCCGACGACCCGAACCACCCCCGCATCGACGTGTACGGCTCGCTCGCCGAGCTGGAAGCCGACTTCGGCGTGGCCGTCACCGACCTGCACCGGCCGTTCGTCGACAACCTGACGCGCCCGAACCCCGACGACCCGACCGGCAAGTCGATGATGCGCCGCGTTCCCGAGGTGCTCGACTGCTGGTTCGAGTCGGGTTCGATGCCGTTCGCCCAGGTGCACTACCCGTTCGAGAACACCGAATGGTTCGAGCACCACTATCCGGGCGACTTCATCGTCGAGTACATCGCCCAGACCCGCGGCTGGTTCTACACGCTGCACGTCCTCGCCACCGCCCTCTTCGACCGTCCCAGCTTCTCCTCGTGCGTCAGCCACGGCATCGTGCTCGGCGACGACGGACAGAAGATGTCCAAGAGCCTCAACAACTACCCCGATCCCCGGGCGATGTTCGATGCCTACGGTGCCGATGCGATGCGCTGGCACCTCCTGTCGTCGTCGATCCTGCGCGGCAACGATGCCATGGTGACCGAGGCCGGCATCCGCGACACGGTGCGCCACGTGATGCTGCCGCTGTGGAACTCGTGGTACTTCCTCGCGCTGTACGCCAACGCCGGTGGTCATCGCGGCGTGATCCGTACCGATTCGGCCAACTCGCTCGATCAGTACGTGCTGTCGAAGACCCGCGGCCTCGTCAGCGACGTCACCGACGCGATGGACGCGTACGACCTGTTCGGCGCCTGCCAGCACGTACGCGTGTACATCGATGCACTCACCAACTGGTACGTGCGGCGCAGCCGCTCGCGCTTCTGGCAGGGCGACCACGACGCCATCGACACGATGCACACGGTGCTCGACGTGGTGACACGGCTGCTCGCACCGCTGTTGCCGCTCGTGTCGGAGTCGATCTACCGGGGCATGCACGACAACGCCGACAGCGTTCACCTGACCGACTGGCCGACGGTCGACGAGCTGCCCGCGTTCGACGATCTCGTCGACACGATGGACCTCGTGCGCGACGTGTGTTCGGCCACACTGTCGGTCCGCAAGGCACAAGGGCGGCGGGTTCGCCTGCCGTTGCAGTCGGTCACCGTCGCGGCCCCCGATTCCGAGCGGCTGCGCGACTTCCTCGACGTGATCGCCGACGAGGTGAACGTCCGCAGCGTCGAGCTCACCACCGACCTCAGTGCGGTGGCCGACGAGCAGCTCCAGCTGGTGCCGGCAAAGCTCGGCCCGCGCCTCGGCAAGGACGTCCAATCGGTGATCAAGGCCCACAAGGCCGGCGACTGGACCAACACCGGCGGTGTCGTCACCGTTGGCGGCCACGTGCTGGAGGACGGCGAGTACCGCCTCGATCTCGTCGCCGCCGACGACCGCGCCAGCGCTGGTCTGGCGAACCGGGCCGGGGTGGTCGCGCTCGACATCGACGTGACCGACGAGCTCGAGCGTGAGGGCGTCGCCCGCGACCTCGTCCGGCTCGTCCAACAGGCCCGGCGCGAGGCCGGCCTCGAGGTGTCCGACCGGATCGCGCTCCACATCACCGGCTCGCCGTCGTGGATCGACGCCGCCGAGGCACACCGCCAGATGCTCATGGACGAGACGCTCACGACCGACCTGCAGCTCGCCGTGGGAGCCCATGCCGGCGGCGACGAGGAACCGGCGATCGTCGTGCGACGCATCGGCTGACGCGCCCGGTAGAGTCCGGCGCTCAACTGCCGGGAGGGAAGCGTATGGCCGCATCGAAGAAGCCGAGTCCTGCTCCGACCAAGAAGGCGACGGCACCCGCAACCAAGCGTCCGCCCGCCGCCAAGCAGCTCGTGACGACGGCCAAGCCGGCCGCGGCGCGCAAGTCGACCCCGGCCCGCAAGACAGCATCCACGAAGTCGGCCACCCCGAAGAAGGCGGCCCCGAGCAAGGCGACAGCCACGAAAGCCACGACGACAAAGATGAACCAGACTGCGGCGAAGAAGCCGGCCCCCAAGGCTGCGACGACGAGCACGACGAAGACCCCAGCAACCACCACTCCGGCCGCATCCGCGACGGCAGCGGAGAAGAAGGCACCCGCCAAGAAGACCGTGGCCCGCCCGGTCCGGCCCCCGTCACCTGACACACCGGCGCTCCTGTCGAACTACCGGCCCGATCGTCTCGAGATCCCGGCGCCGCGCGGCACGTCCAAGGACGGCATCACCTACACGAAGGACTTCGACGTGAAGTTCCTCAAGGCGCAGCGCGACGAGCTCCTCGACCGCCGGGCATCGGAGCTGGCACGCGCGACCCGCCTCGAAGACGAGGCGACCAGCCTCATCGAAGACGGCGAGATGGGCGACGTCCAGTTCGACGACGAGGGCGGCGAGGGCGACACGATGGTCGTACAGCGCGACCTCGACCGCGTCCTGTCGACCCAGGCGCGACAGACGATCGAAGACATCGACGCCGCGCTCGCCCGCATCGAGGTCGGAACCTACGGGTACTCGGAGGTGTCGGGTCAGCCGATCCCGCGCGAGCGCCTCGAAGCGTTGCCGGAGACGACCGTCCTCGCCGCCGAGAAGGTCAGCGGCATCGGCCTGCGCTGATGGCTGGCGTCGGGCGCAACCCACCATGACCCTGGCCCGCTCGTGGCGGGCGCCGATCTCGATCGCGGTCGTCGTGGTGTTGCTCGACCAGGTGACCAAGCACTGGGCGGTCAACGAACTGTCCGACGGTCACGAGATCCACGTGATCTGGACGCTGCAGTTCAACCTCGCCTTCAACAGCGGGATGGCGTTCAGCCGCGGGCGCGGCCTCGGCCCGGTCATCGCCGTGGTGGCCACGCTCGTGATCGTGTGGCTGCTGCTCTCGTTGCGTTCGGGTGGCACCAAGTTGAGTCAGTTCGGTATGGGATGCTTGATCGGTGGCGCGGCCGGCAACCTCATCGATCGCCTGTTCCGGGGTGACGCGTGGCTGCGGGGCTCCGTCGTCGACTTCATCGACTTCCAGTGGTTCCCGATCTTCAACGTCGCCGACATCGCCGTGAACGTCGGCGCGGCGTGCCTGATCCTGAACGCCGTGCTCGTCGCGCGCCACGACACCGGCACACACGACACCGGCACGGCGGACTCGACGTGATCCACGAGGTGGTGCCGGCGGCGCTCGACGGGCAGCGGCTCGACCGCATCGTCGCGTTGATCGCGGACGTCAGCCGCGCCGACGCCTCGACACTGATCGCCAGCGGCGGCGCCTGCGTCGACGGCGACGTGGCGCGATCGGGAAAGGTTCGCCTGACCGAAGGCCAACAGATCGACATCGATCCGTCGGCGCTCCCCACCGTCGAGCTCCCAGCCGCCGACGACACGGTCACGTTCGGCATCGTCCACGTCGACGACGAGATCATCGTGATCGACAAGCCCGCCGGGCTCGTGGTCCATCCCGGCGCGGGGAACGCGACCGGTACGCTCGTCAACGGCCTGCTGGCCCGGTTCCCTGAGATCGCCGGCGTCGGCGAGGAGAACCGGCCAGGCATCGTCCATCGTCTCGACGCCGGCAGCTCCGGCCTGCTCGTGGTGGCCCGCACGCAGGACGCGGCCGACGCGCTGATCGAGCAGTTCGCCGACCACAGCGCAACGCGCCGGTACGACGCGTTGGTGTGGGGTGTCCCGGAGGCTCCCCACGGCATCATCGATGCGCCGATCGGCCGTGACCGTGGCGACCCGCTCAAGATGGCGGTCGTGGCCAACGGCCGGTTCGCCCGCACCGACTATCGGGTCGTCGGCAGGTACTCGGCGCCGGCGTCGGTGTCGCGCCTCGAATGCCGGCTCGAGACCGGCCGTACCCACCAGATCAGGGTGCACCTGGCCTCGATCGGGCATCCGCTCGTCGGCGACCCCACCTACGCGCAGCGCCGGCCGATGCTCGGGCTCACCCGCCCGTTCCTGCATGCCGCCGAACTCGCCTTCGACCATCCCGTCACCGGCGACCGCGTCACGTTCCACAGTCCGCTGACCGCCGACCTCCAAGCCTGGCTCGACGCCGCAACGCCGTGAAACGCCTGGGATCAGGCACCGGGCGTTTCGCCGAAACGCCCGGTGCCTGACCCCGAGCGTCGCAGTTCGACGGGGATCGATTTGTAGACGGGAGTGCCGGAGGCGCCGACGCTGCCGAGGGCGACGAGCACGTTCGTCTCGGGGTAGTAGGCCGCGCAGGTGCCGACCGGCGTCGGGTACTCGACCACCCGGAAGCGGGGAGCGACCCGTTCGACGCCGTCAGGGCCCACCGATCGCAAGTCGACGAGCACGCCGTCGTCGAGGCCCCGTTCGTCGAGGTCGGCGCGGGCGACGAGTACGACGCGCCGCCCGTCGTGGATGCCGCGGTACCGGTCGTCGAGGCCGTAGATCGTGGTGTTGTACTGGTCGTGGCTGCGCATCGTCTGCAGCAGCAGCGTGCCGGGCGGAGCCTCGGCGAACGTCAGCTCGTTGACGGTGAACTGGGCTCGACCGTCGGCGGTGGCGAACGTCCGGTCGTCACGCGGACCATGGGGGAGTGTGAAGCCGCCGGGTTCGCGGATCTTCGTGTTGAAGTCGTCGAAGCCCGGAACCACGCGGCTGATCGAGTTGCGGATCGCGGCATGATCGCGTTGGAAGCGATCCCAGGCCACGTCGCCCCACCCGAACAAGGCGCCGGCGATCCCACACACGATCTCGACCTCGCTGCGCAGATGCGGGGACGCCTTCGGCAGCGTGCCGCGGGACGCGTGCACCACCCCCATCGAATCCTCCACGGTGACGACCTGCTCGACGCCGTCGACCTCGTGACGCTCGGTGCGTCCCATCGTCGGCAGGATCAACGCTTGCTCGCCGGTCACGACGTGCGAGGCGTTCAGCTTCGTCGAGACCTGCACCGTGAGGCGGCATCGCTCGAGCGCCGCGTGGGTCACGGTCGTGTCGGGTGTGGCCGACGCGAAGTTGCCACCCATCCCGACGAACACGCGCACCGCTCCGTCGCGCATGGCCGCGATCGTCTCCACCGTGTCGAAGCCGTCGTCGCGCGGCGGCTCGAATCCGAACTCGTCGGCGAGCGCGTCGAGGAACTGCGGCAGCGGTCGTTCGTAGATGCCCATCGTGCGATCACCCTGCACGTTGGAGTGGCCGCGCACGGGACACACGCCGGCGCCGGGACGGCCGACGTTGCCGCGGAGCAGCAGGAAGTTGACGATCTCACGGATCGTCTCGACGGAGTTGGCGTGCTGGGTCAGCCCCATCGCCCAGCAGACGATGATCCGCGGCGAACCGAGGACTCGGGCCGCGAACCGTTCGGCGACGTCGCGCTCGAAGCCCGTGGCACGCGTGTACGCATCCCAGTCGAACGTCTTGGCATCGGCGGCGAAGGTGTCGAAGCCCTGCGTGTACCGCTCGATGAACGCTTCGTCGATCGCTTCGGCGACGGTCCCGCCGTCGGCGGTGGTGACGAGCAGGTGGTTCACGGCCTTGAAGAACGCGAGGTCACCGTTGGTGCGGATCGGCAGGTGATCGTCGGCGAGCGCCGTGCCGCCGCCGAGCAGCCCACCCGCGCGCTGGGGGTTCTTGAACCGCAGGAGCCCGGCCTCCGGAAGCGGGTTGATGGCGACGATCGCCGCACCCGAGCGCTTCGCCTGTTCGAGCGTCGTCAGCATCCGGGGATGGTTGGTGCCCGGGTTCTGGCCGACGACCACGATCAGGTCGGCCTCGGCGAAGTCGGTGATGTGGACCGAGCCCTTGCCGATGCCGATCGTCTCGGTCAGCGCGGAGCCGCTCGCCTCGTGACACATGTTCGAGCAGTCGGGCAGGTTGTTCGTGCCGAACCTGCGGGCGAGCAGCTGATAGAGGAACGCGGCCTCGTTGCTCGTGCGCCCCGACGTGTAGAAGGCAGCTGCGTCCGGCGAGGGGAGCGCTCGCAGCTCGGCGGCGATCAACGCGAAGGCGTCGTCCCAGGAGATCGGCTCGTAGTGGGAACCCCCTGCGCGCTTCACCATCGGCTCGGTGAGCCGGCCCTGGCGGCCGAGCCAGTACTCGGACTGCTCGCGCAGCTCGGCGACGGAGTGCTCGGCGAAGAACTCGCGGGTGATCCGCTCGGTCGTGGCCTCCTCGGCCACCGCCTTCACCCCGTTCTCACAGAACTCGGCGACGTGGGCGTGGCCGGGCTCGGGCCATGCACAACCCGGGCAGTCGAACCCGTCGGGTTGGTTGATCGAGCGAAGCGTGGCGATCGTTCGACGTGTGCCCATCTGCCCGATGCCACGCTGCAGCGACACCGCCACCGCTGTGGCCCCGGCCGCCCACGACTTGGGCGGCTCGACCGTTCCGGAGAAATCCTCCATGCACGGCGAGTGTACGAGCCCGAGGGCTCGCCGACCGGGTGCGACATGGGTCAAACTGTCGTCCATGACCTCCATCGACAACGCCACGCTGACGACGCCAATCAACACCCTGCACGGCGAGCCGACCAGCCTGGCCGACTTCGGCGGCAAGGCGATCCTCGCGGTCAACGTGGCCTCGAAGTGCGGGCTGACCCCGCAGTACACGGGCCTCGAAGCACTCCAGACGCAGTACGGCGATCGGGGCTTCACCGTGATCGGCTTCCCCTGCAACCAGTTCGGCGGCCAGGAGCCGGGCTCGGCCGAGGAGATCGAGACGTTCTGCTCGACCACCTACGGGGTGACGTTCCCGATGACGGAAAAGATCGACGTCAACGGCGACTCACAGCACCCGATCTACGCTGCCCTGACCGAGGTCGCCGACGGCGAAGGGCACACCGGAGACATCCGTTGGAACTTCGAGAAGTTCCTGATCGCCCCTGACGGTGAGATCACCCGGTTCTCCCCGATGGTCACCCCCGAAGACCCCGCCCTCGTCGAAGCCATCGAGGCCAGCTTGCCGTCCTGATTGGTTCGGCCTCACGTCAGGTGTTGTCGCAACGATCGGGGACGGCCGAGCCGAGTGTTACGGCCAGGGGGCGTCGCCGCGGGCGATGTCGGCGATGTGGGCCAGGGTGTAGCCATCGAGGGCGCGGCGCATCTCGGCGCCCGCTTGATCCCAGATGGCGAGCAGCACGCACTGGCCCTCGTGGTCGCACGCGCCGTCCTGATGGGGCTGGCCGAAGTCGCCGAGTGTGATCGGACCGTCGACGGCCGAGACGATCTCCGACAGCAGGATCTCCCGAGGCGGGCGCGAGAGCACGTACCCGCCGCCGACGCCGCGCTTGGACCGCACGAGCCCGGCGCCCTTGAGGGCGAGGAGGATCTGTTCGAGATACGGCTGTGGCAAGCCCGTACGGTCGGCGATGTCGCGCACCGAGGTCGGCCCGGTGTCGGCGTGTAGCGCGAGTGACAACAACGCGCGGGAGGCGTAATCGCCACGGGTCGAGATGCGCACGGCGTCACCTTATTGAGTCCGGCGACGCGTCCCGCATCGAACGGCCGTGCTTGTGGATGTCGACCGTGACGTGGTGGACTGGCCCGCAGTGACTACAACGAACGGCGGCGGGCCGATCATCCCGGACTACTCGGGGCCCAATGTGCGTGGTCTCATTCCTGCGCTGCTGGGGCCGGCGCCATGGTCCACCGGGCTGCCCGACTGGTTCCCGCCGGTGGTGCGCGAGGCCGAACGCGCGGTCCTGCTCGTGCTCGATGGGCTCGGCTGGGACCAGTTCGAGGCCAACCGCCACCTGCTCCCGACGCTCTCGTCGATGACCGGTCGGTCGATCCACACGGTGGCACCGACCACCACGGCGACTGCGCTCACGTCGATCACCACCGGGCTGACGCCGGCCGAGCACGGCCTGATCGGCTATCGGATGGTGCTCGGCGGCGACATCGTGAACGTGCTTCGTTGGGCCGTCGGCAACCAGTTGGTGCGCCGGTCGCACCCGCCCCGCGACGCACAGCCGTACGAGCCGTTCCTCGGCCACGCGGTGCCGGTCGTCAGCCCGGCCGAACTGCAGTCGTCGGCGTTCTCCGAGGCCCACCTCCGCGGTTGCTCGCCGCACGGATGGCGGGCGGCGAGCTCGATCTCCGTGGAAGCAGCGGCGCTGCTCGACGCGGGGGAGCGGTTCGTGTACTGCTACTACGGCGGCGTCGACAAGATCGCCCACGAGCGCGGGTTCGGGCCGTACTACGACGCCGAGTTGCGCGTCGCCGACCGGCTCGTCGGTGACCTGATCGAGGCGGTCGGGCCAGGAACGGCCGTACTGATCACCGCCGATCACGGCCAGGTGCACGTCGCCGATCGGGTGGTCGTGCCGTCGGCGGCCATGCTCGCCGGGGTGAGCTTGCAGTCGGGCGAGGGCCGGTTCCGCTGGCTGCACACCCAACCCGGCGCGCTCGACGCGGTCGTCGAGGCCGCCACCGAGGAGGTGGGCGCGGTCGCCTGGGTCGTGACCCGTGATCAGATGCTCGACGAGCACTGGTTCGGGCCGACGATGGCGCCGGTGGTCCGGGCCCGCATCGGTGATGTGGCCCTCGTCGCCCGCGAGCCGGTCAGCTTCCACGACCCCGCCGATTCGGGCCCGTTCGAGCTGATCTGCCGACACGGATCGCTCACTTCGGCCGAGGTGAACGTGCCGCTGCTGGCCGTGTTGCGCTGAGACCGGCTAGAACGTCTGGCATGTCCGACGACGCACCGACCGACCGACCACTGCAGCCCGACGAGGTGACGATGGCTGCCGAGGTCGAACCGATCGCTCCGGCGTCCGATCTCCCGGCCGCCGATCGAGCCGACGGTGCGAGCCAGGAGAACGGGGAAGCTCGCGAGTCGGTGACCGAGCCGGCCAAGGTGATGCGCATCGGGGCAATGGTCAAGCAGCTGCTCGACGAGGTCCACGCGGCGCCGCTCGACGAGCCGTCGCGCGAGCGCCTCGCCGAGATCTACGAGCGGTCCGTGACCGAACTGTCGATGGCACTGTCGCCCGACCTGCAAGAGGAGCTGCACATGCTGACCCTGCCGTTCGAGCAGGACGGCGTGCCGACCGAAGGCGAGCTGCGCATCGCCAAGGCGCAGCTCGTCGGCTGGCTCGAGGGTCTGTTCCACGGCATCCAGGCGACCTTGATGGCTCAACAGTTCGCCGCGCGCCAGCAGCTCGAGCAGATGCGCGAGCTCCCCAAGGGCCCCGGTGGCCAACCGATGATGCCCCCCGGAGTCGAGCGCCCAGGCACCTATCTCTGAATCCGTTCGTTTGGGGACGGGGCCAGAACGAACGGGGCTCGGGTCGGCTACATTCGAACGACATCGATGTAATCCCGCCGACCTGATCGACATCCCAACGCCGTGCCCGATTCGTTCACCCACCTCCACGTCCACACCGAGTTCTCGATGCTCGACGGAGCAGCGCGGCTCGACGAGCTCGTGGCCAAGGCGGTCAGCGACGGCCAGCCGGCGATCGGCATCACCGATCACGGGAACATGTACGGCACGCTCGACTTCTACCGGGAGTGCAACAAGCAGGGCATCAAGCCGATCATCGGCACCGAGGCCTACATGGCCCACGACCACCGCAGCGAGCGGCCCGCCCGCCGCGGTCGCATCGACGACTCGGGTGGCGACACCGACGGCGGCACGAAGCTCTACTACCACCTGACCCTGCTCGCCGAGAACCAGACCGGCTACAAGAACCTGATCCAGCTCTCCAGCCTCGCGTTCATGGAGGGCTACTACTACAAGCCGCGCATGGACTGGGAGCTGCTCGAGAAGTACTCCGACGGCCTGATCGCCACCACCGGCTGTCTCGGCGGCCACGTGTTGCAGGCGCTGCTGAAGGGCGACGAGAGGGGCGCGTTGGCCAAGGCATCCCGGCTGCAGGACATCTTCGGGCGCGACAACCTGTTCGTCGAGCTGCAGGACCACGGCCTCCAGGCTCAGCGCGACACCAACCCGAAGCTGATCGAGATCGCGAAGCAGATCGGCGCCCCGCTGCTCGCCACCAACGACAGCCACTACACGCACCAGCACGACCACGAGTCGCACGACGCGTTGCTCTGCGTGCAGACGGGGGCGCTGCTGTCCGATCCGAAGCGGTTCAAGTTCGAGGGCACCGAGCACTACCTGAAGTCTGCGGCCGAGATGCGGTACCTCTTTCGTGAGCTTCCCTCAGCGTGCGACAACTCGCTGTGGATCGCCGAGCGCGCCGAGCTGGAGATCGAGTTCGGCAAGCCGCTGCTGCCGAACTTCCCGCTGCCGGAAGGATTCGCCGACGACGCCGCCTATCTGACCCACCTCACCTGGACCGGCGCCAAGCAGCGCTGGGGCGACGACCTGCCCGCCGACGTGGCCGAACGGCTCGGCTACGAGCTGAAGGTCATCTGCGACATGGGGTTCGCCTCGTACTTCCTGATCACGTGGGATCTCATCAAGTACGCCAAGGACCGTGGCATCCGGGTCGGGCCCGGCCGCGGTTCGGCCGCCGGCTGCGCCGTTGCCTACGCGTTGCGGATCACCGACCTCGACCCGGTCCGCTACGACCTGCTGTTCGAGCGCTTCTTGAACCCGAGCCGCGTGTCGATGCCCGACATCGACATGGACTTCGACTCGCGATACCGCGACGAGATGATCCGCTACGCGGCCGAACGCTACGGGCGCGACCACGTGGCCCAGATCATCACGTTCGGCACGATCAAGGCCCGCAACGCGGTGCGCGACGCGGCCCGCGTGCTCGGCTACCCGTACGGCATCGGCGACAAGCTGGCCAAGGCAATGCCGCCGATGGTGATGGGTCGCGACACGCCGCTCAAGTACTGCTTCGAGGAGAGCCCCAAGTACGCCGACGGCTACAAGGCGGCCGCCGATCTGCGGGCGATGTACGAGACCGACGCCGACCTGAAGCGGATCATCGACGTCGCCCGCGGGCTCGAGGGGATGAAGCGCTCCGACGGCATCCATGCGGCCGCGGTGGTGATCACCAAGGATCCCGTCACCGACTACGTCCCGATCCAGCGCAAGCCCGAGTCGGGCCAGGATCCGGCCGACGCGCCGGTCGTCACCCAGTACGAGATGCACGGGGTGGAGGACCTCGGGCTGCTGAAGATGGACTTCCTCGGGCTGCGCAACCTCGACGTGATCACCGACGCGGTGGCCATGATCCGGGCCCAGCGCGACCCGGGCTTCCTCATCGAGGACATCTCGCTGGAGGATCAGGCGACCTTCGACCTGCTGTCACGTGGCGACACGATCGGCGTGTTCCAGCTGGAGTCGCCGCCGATGCGCCAGCTCCTCAAGGCGCTCGCGCCGAACTCGTTCGAAGACGTGTCCGCTGTGCTCGCGCTCTACCGGCCGGGCCCGATGAGCGTCAACATGCACTACGACTACGCCGACCGCAAGAACGACCGCAAGCCCGTCGAGTACTTCCACCCCGACGCCGAGGAGGTGCTCGGCGACACGTACGGCCTGATGATCTATCAGGAGAGCGTGATGCGGGTGGCCCAGAAGTTCGCCGGCTACTCCCTCGCCGAAGCCGACAACCTCAGGAAGGCCTGTTTGCCGGCCGGCAGCCGAATCCTCACCACGGCGCGCGGCTACGTGCCGATCGAGCGCGTCATGGGACTGTCGGATCGCCGGGTCCAGACGATCGACACGACCTCGGCCAACACCGTGCACGACAGCGTCGAGGATGTGTGGTCGGTCGGGGTGAAGCCCGTCTACCGGCTCACCACATCGACCGGCTACGAGATCGAGGCCACCGCCGAGCATCCGTTCCTCGTCGAGGACGAATGGGTCGAGCTCGGCCAGATCCGGCCCGGGGATCTCATCGGCGTCGCGGCTCGCACGTCGACGAATGGTGGCGCCCGGTGTTCGAACGCCGAGATCGACCTTGCTGCGCTGCTGATCTCTGAGGGGTACACGCCCGATCCGACAGGCCCCTACGGCGACGGCGCGCATTTCTGCAACACCGATCCCGAGCTGCTCGACGCGTTCCGGAGCGCCTACGAGCGGCACTTCGGGCGTCCGCACATCCGCTCGGCAGCGAGCGGCTCGACAGTTCAGTTGCGCCTCACGCGTGAGGAACTGGCCGCGCTCGCGCCGCTACTCGGCAGGTGCGGGAAGGCGGGCGACAAGACGATCAACGATCGGCTCGTCAACGCTCCCCGGGACAAGGTCGAGCGATTCGTCGGCCTGTACTTCTGCGCCAACGGCTGGTCCGATGCGTCGGGCGCCCACTTCGGCTCGAAAAGCCGTCAGGTGTGCCTGGCGTTGAAACGGATGCTGCTCCGATTCGGCATCGTGTCGAACCTCCACCATCGCGACATCCTCGGCCATGGCCGCCACTACACGCTCTCGGTCGCCGACAAGAGCCAGGCCAAGACGTTCGCCCGCACCGTGGAGCCGCATCTCACGACCATGAAGTACGCGAAGGTCGAACGGTCGTTCTGCGCGTGGGACATCGCCGGGGCGAGCGCCACCAACATCGGTATCCCGTCGTCGTTCATCCGCACCGAACTCGATCGACGTGTTCGAGTCACCGGTCGGCCGAAGCGATCGCTCGGCGTCGACGGCGGCGGACTCCTCCGCACGAGGGTCGTGCATCGAGACACGTTGAACGGCCTGCTCTGTTCCGAGCGGCTCGAGGACCTCCGTGTCGGTGACCTGGTGTGGGACACCGTCGTGTCGATCGAACATTCGCGTGACGTCGAATGCTTCGACTTCCGGATGGCCGATCAGCAACGGCCGTACGCCGTGGTCGAGGACTTCCTCGTCCACAACTGCGGGAAGAAGATTCGCGAGATGATGGCCAAGGAGCGCTCGGCGTTCGAGGCCGGTGTGGTGAAGGAGGGCTACGGCGACCTGCTCGGCCGTCAACTCTTCGACATCATCGAGAAGTTCGCCGACTACGCGTTCAACAAGAGCCACACGTTCGGCTACGGCCTGGTCACCTATCAGACGGCCTACCTCAAGGCGCACTATCCGGTCGAATATCTTGCCTGCCTGCTCACGAGCGTCAAGAGCAACCTCGACAAGGCGGCGACGTACCTGTCCGATTGCCGATCGATGGGCATCAAGGTGCTGCCCCCCGACGTCAACCGTTCGGTCACCAACTTCGCCGCGCTGTCGGCCGACCAAGCGCCCGACGACATCTCCCTGCCCCTCGGCAGCCCCGGCGCGATCACGTTCGGGCTCTCCGCGGTGCGCAACGTCGGCGAGGGCCTCGTCGAACTGCTCGTGGCCGAACGCGACGACAACGGCGTGTTCTCGAGCTTCCACGACTTCGTCGAGCGGGTGCCGGAACCGGTCTTGAACAAGCGAACGGTGGAGTCGCTGATCAAGGGCGGCGCGTTCGACTCACTCGGCCATCCGCGCCGGGGCCTGCTCACCGTGTTCGAGCACATCATCGACTCCACCGTCAGCCGCCGTCGCGAGCGCGAGAAGGGCGTGATGAGCCTGTTCGGCGACTGGGGCGACGACAACGGCGACGATCCGGCCGCCGCCGGTGACTCGAACGGCTTCTCCGAGCGCACAGCGATCCCCGGCCTGGTGTTCGACAAGGGCGACCAACTGCGCTACGAGAAGGAGATGCTCGGCCTGTACGTGTCCGACCATCCCCTCTTCGGTGTCGAGGCGTCACTCAAGCGCAAGACCGAGCACGCGCTGATCGACCTGCCGACCATGGACGACGGCGCGCAGGTGCTGGTCGGCGGCGTGATCACCAACCTCGCCCGCAAGTTCACCAAGCGCGGCGACCAGATGGCGGTGTTCGTGCTGGAGGATCTCGACGCGTCGATCGAGGTGACGATCTTCCCGCGGACGCTCGCCGAGCAGGGCCACAAGCTCGAAGACGACCTGATCGTCACGGTCAAGGGCCGCCTCGATCGGCGTGACGAGTCCCGATTCGGCCTGATCGGCCAGACGATCACGGTGCTCACCGGACTCACCGATGGGCCCGCGCCGCCGTTGCGGTTGCGCCTGCCGTCGACGTCGCTCGACGAGTTGCGCATCCAGCGACTCAAGCGCATCCTGCGCGAGCACCCCGGCGACTCGCTGGTCATGGTCGACATCGGTCAGGGCAAGATCCTCAAGCTTTCCGACGAGTTCCGGGTCGATCTCGACCGCTCCGTGGGCGAGCTGCGCATGGCGTTCGGCCATGAAGCCGTCATGTTGTAGCGCACGCGGTTGAAACGATCCCCGACTTCGGTGGCAGAATAGGGGGAATGCCACTCGACGTGACCACCAACGACGCGTCCGCGCTGACCGATTCCGACCTCGACGAACTGGCGTCGATGGAGGACGCGTTCAGTGCCGGACAGCTGTCCAAGGCCAAGGAAGACTGGGTGCTCATCACCACCGCTCGGTCGAGCGGAAAGCTGCACGGGTTCACCTTCTCCACCCTCGAACGCATCGGCGGCACACCGTGCGTGCTGCTGGGGCTGATGAGCGTGAAGCGCAGTTCCAAGCGTGACCAGGTGCTTCGCGGGCTGATCGGCGAGGCCTATCACCGGGCCCTCATGGCGTTCCCCGACGAAGATGTGGTGGTCGGTTCGCGCTTCGTCAACGCCGACGGGCTCGAAGCGTTCAAGGATCTTCGCGACGTCACGCCGTCGCCGGGTACCACCGCTGTCGGCGAGGAGCGCGCCTGGGGACGCCGGCTGGCCAAGCGGTTCGGCATCGAGGCGAAGTACGACGCGACGTCGTTCATCTCCTCCTCCGGCGCCCAGTCGGGCTATCTCGACCACGAATCGTCGAAGCCCGACAAGCTCGATCCCGCAGTCGTCGATCTTCTCTCGAAGGTTCCGGTCGCCAAGGGTGGTGTGATGGTGGTCTACGGCTGGACGATGGCCGAGGACCTCGTCAAACTCGGTCGTCGCTGACCGCGGGGCCGCATGAGCGAGTTCGCCGAGGTCGTCCGGCGGCGGCGGATGACCCGGGCGTTCGACTCGCGCCCGGTCGATGCTGACGACCTCGATCGGCTCGTCGACCTCGCCGCTCGGGCCCCGAGCGCGGGCAAGGCCCAGGGATGGCACCTGCTCGTGCTGGAAGGTGACGACACCGCATTGTTCTGGGACGCCACCCTGCCGGCGGTGCGGCGTGACTCGTTCCGCTGGAAGAAGTTGCTCAGCGCGCCCGTGGTCGCGTTGCCCTTCGCCGATCCGAAGGCCTACACCGAGCGGTACGCCGAGCCGGACAAGATCCAGACGGGCCTCGGGGCCGGCCCCGAGGCCTGGCCGGTGCCCTACTGGACGATCGATGCGTCGATGTCGGTGATGACCCTGCTGCTCGCCGCCGAGGATTCCGGGCTCGGAGCATTGTTCTTCGGCGTGTTCCGTGGCGAGCGCGAGCTGCGACAAGTGCTCGGTGTGCCACCGGGGCCGGTGCTGCTCGGCGCGCTCGCACTCGGCTATGCGTCCGTGCGCGGGCCCGACGACACCGATCCGGGCCGAAGTGCTCACCGCCGACGGCGGCCGCCGTCAGAGATCATCCACCGGGGGCGCTGGGAGGGGAGTCGGGTGGCGTCGTCACCCTCCCCGGGCGACCGGTGAGGGCCTCGATCAGCCCTTCGGTCGTGTCGCGTGGCGTCTGGCAGCTGTAGTCGCGGCAGACGTAGGCGTAACCGTCCTCGCGGCCGTGCCACAGCGGAGACTCGTACGGCTCGCCCCAGGCCAGCACCGTGTCGGGACGCCAGATGGTGTGGGCGATGCGGACCAGATCGGGCCGGTCGCCGACGATCGCCACCTCGGTGATCCCGCGACGGCGCAGATCGGCCGCGATGAGCGCGTTCGAGTACGAGCCGATCGTCTCCCCGATCACCCCGTTGATCAGTTGCAGGATGCGGTCGGCGTGGTTCGCGTACCGCTGTTCGCCGGTCAGCGCGGCGAGGCGGTGGAGCGCGATCGCGGCCGTCGAGTTGGCCGACGGCGTGGCGTTGTCGACGAGGTCCTTCTGACGCACGATCAGCGGGTCGGCGTCCTCGGCGGTGGTGTAGAGCCCGCCGTTGACCGGGTCCCAGAACCACTCGAGCATCGTCTCGGCGACCGACATGGCGGCGTCGATCCAACGCGCCTGGCCGGTCGCCTCGGCGAGGCGGGTGAACGCATCGACCAGAGCGGCGTGGTCGGCGGCGAGCGCGTCGTGGCGCGCTCGCGGCTCGCCGTCGGCCTGCCAACTCCGCCACCAGCGGCCGTCGGGGCGGCGCAGCTCACGCAGGAGGAACTCGCCGTTGGCGATCGCGGCGTCGAGCCAGTCGCGCTGGCCGAACGCAGCCGCGGCCTCGGCGAGCGCGGCGAGGAACAACGCGTTCCACTCGGTGAGCACCTTGTCGTCGAGACCGGGTCGGCGCCGCTGGGCGCGGGCGGCGAACATCAATTGCCGCGCCGCCTCGATCGGGGGCGGCCGTTCGAGGACGCCGCGGGCGTGGGAGCGATTGGGGATCGATCGGCCCTCGAAGTTGCCTTCGTCGGTGATGCCGTACCAGTCGAGCGTGGCGGCGATCACCCTGTCGCGGGCGTCGTCGGGGACCGACGCCAGCGCGGCCCGTACCTCGTCGGGGGTCCAGGTGTGGAAGAGGCCCTCGACGCCGTGGCCGTTCTCGTCGGGCGAGTCGGCGTCCTCGGCAGAGTAGAAGCCGCCGTCGGGGTGGCGAAGGGTCGTCAGGACGTAGGAGATCGTCTCGCCGATCACGTTGCGCCACGGTGTGTTGCCGATCACGACGAGGCCGTGCAGGTACGTGCGCACGAGCAGTGCCTGGTCGTAGAGCATCTTCTCGAAGTGCGGGACGAGCCACTCGCGGTCGACCGAGTAGCGGGCGAAGCCACCGCCGATGTGATCGTAGATCCCGCCCGAGGCCATGGCGTCGAGCGTGTTCGCCACGATCGTCTTCGGCGCCTCCTGGGCCGTGGTCATGTAGGCCCGCAGGATCAGCTCCAGGCTGAACGTCGACGGGAACTTCGGGGCCTGACCGAATCCGCCCCAGTCGGGGTCGTAGGCCCGGCCGAGGCCCTGCACGTTGCTGTTGAGCACGTCGATGTCCGGCAGGTCGTCCGCCGGCTCGATCGACGACGTCTTGTCGATCGCCGCGACGAGCGCCTTCACGTTCTTGGCGATGTCGTCGGACTTGTTGCGGTAGGCGTCGTCGATCGCCGACAGCAGGGCGAGGAACTGCGGCTTGGGGAAGTACGTCCCACCGTAGAAGGGCGCCCCGTCGGGCGTCAGGAACACGGTCATCGGCCAGCCGCCGCGCCCGGTCATCGCCTGCACCGCATCCATGTAGATGGCGTCGACGTCGGGCCGCTCTTCGCGGTCGACCTTGACGTTGACGAACAGTTCGTTCATCCGCTCGGCGACCTCGGTGTCCTCGAAGCACTCGTGGGCCATCACGTGACACCAGTGGCACGCCGAATAGCCGACCGACAGCAGGATCGGGGCGTTGCGCTCTTTCGCCGCGGCGAAGGCATCGGGCCCCCACGCGTACCAGTCGACCGGGTTGTCACGGTGCTGGCGGAGGTACGGGGACGTCTCCGTCGCGAGTCGGTTCACGTCGTCGCAGCGTACCGACGGGTCCCGGGTGCGGGTCAGACGATCAGTTCAGACGGCGGTGGCGTGGAATCCGCCGTCGACGTGGACGATCTCGCCGGTCGTGGCGGGGAACCAGTCGGACAGCAGCGCGATGCAGGCCTTCGCGACCGGCTCGGAGTTCGTGACGTCCCAGCCGAGCGGGGCACGGTCGTCCCAGATGTCCTCGAAGAGCGCGAACCCGGGAATCGACTTGGCGGCCATGGTCTTCACCGGTCCGGCAGCGACGAGGTTCGAGCGGATGCCGAGCGGGCCGAGCTCCTTGGCGAGATAGCGCGACACGCTCTGAAGGGCCGACTTGGCGACACCCATCCAGTTGTAGGCCGGCCACGCCTGACTGTTGTCGAAGTCGAGGCCGACGAACGCGCCGCCGGTGCCCATCAGCGGCAGGAACGTCTCGACGAGCGTCTTGTACGAGAACGTCGAGATGTGCATGGCGACGGCCACGTCGGCCCACGGCGCGTCGAGGAACGGCTCGCCGAGACACGACGGGGGAGCGAAGCCGATGGCGTGGAGCACACCGTCGACGTGGCCCCACTTGGCGGCCAGCTCGTCGCGGACTTCGGGGCCGTGTTCCGGGACGGTCACGTCGAACTCGAACACGTCGATTCCCTCGCCGAGCTTGCGGGCCGTGCGCTGCGTGAGCGAGAGCGCCCGGCCGGCGCCCGTGAGCACGATCTCCGCGCCCTCGTCGAGGGCCATGCGGGCCGTCCCGAACGCGAGCGACGCGTCGGTCAGCACGCCCGTGATCACGATCTTCTTGCCGTCGAGCAGTCCCATGCGACGGCAACCTAGCCGGGCGAGAAGTTCGCGAGAGAGGGGGGTGGCGTGCCACGCTGTCGCCATGCGCATCGGGATACTCGGCGGGACCGGCCCGGCCGGCAGTGGATTGGCGGCTCGGCTGGCGAGCATCGGACACGATGTGGTGATCGGATCACGTTCGAAGTATCGGGCGATGGAGGCCGTCGACGAGCTCGTCGGCAAGTGGCCGCAGCTGGCCGAGCGCCTCACCGCCGGCGACAATGCCGGCGCTGCCGACTGCGAGCTGATCGTGATGGCCACGCCGTGGGACTCGGCCGCGGGCACCGCGCAGGAGAACGCTCAGGCCCTGGCCGGCAAGGTCGTCGTGTCGATGGCCAACGCGCTCGTGCGGGTCAACAAGGAGTTCCAGCCGCTCGTCCCTCCTCGCGGCAGCGTGGCCGCCCATGTCCAAGCCGCTGTCCCGCGCAGCCGTGTGGTCGCCGCGTTCCACCATCTTCCGGCGACCGAGCTCGGCCACATCGACGAGCCGATCGATTCCGACGTGTTGATCTGCGGTGACGACCCTGCCGCGGTGCGCACGGTCAGCGCGATCGTCGACGACATCCCGGGCTGCCGGCCACTCGACGCCGGCGAGCTGTCGAACGCCACCGCCATCGAGGCCTTCACCGCGGTGCTCCTGCAGCTCAACGTCCGCTACAAGACCCGCGTCGCGCCGAAGCTCACGGGAATCAAACGCGACCCGCGTGCGGTTGGGCCCCCTGCATGAGCGACCCGATCCTCCTGTACGACACGCCACGGAGGGCGATCGTCCCGTTCGAGCCGAACGACCATGTGCTGATGTACACGTGCGGCATCACCCCGTACGACGCCACCCACCTCGGCCACGCCGCGACGTTCATCGCCTACGACGTGTTGCAGCGACGGTTGATCGACCGTGGGCACACGGTGCAGTGCGTGCGCAACGTCACCGATGTCGACGACCCGCTGTTCGCGAAGGCCCGCGAGCTCGGCGTGCACTATCTCGACCTCGCCGCGGGCGAAGAGGCACGCTTCGAGCGCGACATGGTGGCGCTCAACGCGCTGCCCGTCTCGTCGAGCCCACGGGCATCGTCGGCGATCCCCGACATCCGTGGCTTCATCGGCATGGTCCTCGACCGTGGCTTCGCCTACGAAGCCGGCGGGTCGGTGTACTTCGACGTGTCGAAGTACGACACGTTCGGTTCGCTCAGCCACTACACCTACGACGAGATGATCCTGCTCGCCAAGGAACGGGGCGGGAACATCGACGATCCCCACAAGCGCTCGCCGCTCGACTTCGTGCTCTGGCACCCGTCGGCCGACGACGAACCGTCGTGGGACACGATGTGGGGCCCGGGACGTCCCGGCTGGCACATCGAGTGCTCGGCGCTCGCGCTGCGTGAGCTCGGCACCACCATCGATCTCCATGGTGGGGGCGCCGACCTGATCTTCCCCCACCACGAGTGCGAGCGCGCCCAGTCCGAGGCGGCGACCGGCGAGCCGTTCGTCAAGCACTGGATGCACACCGCGCTGATCTCGAAGGACGGCGAGAAGATGTCCAAGAGCCTCGGCAACCTCGTGTTCGTCGACCAGCTCCGCGAGACACACGACCCGCGGGCGATCCGGCTGGCGATCATCGAACACCACTACCGTGACCCGTGGGAGTGGGACGACGAGTTGATGCCGCGCAACGATCGCCGGCTCGGGAGCTGGGCGGCGCAGGCCCGTCCGAACCCCGATCTCCTCGACGGCGTCCGCGAGCGGCTCGACGACGACCTGGACACGCCGGGCGCGGTACACCTGATCGACGACGCCTCACGGCGCGGCGAAGGCGTGCTCGAAGCGGCCGCGCTGCTCGGCGTCGAGTTGTAGGCATCGAGGGCGGTACCAAGCGTTCACGGAGCGTTCAAGTTCGTGCGTTCGCTCCGTCATTCGAATCGCCTACTCTGAGGCCATGAGCAGCGGCTCCGGCGCAGGCGCCACCCAGCGGAGATTCCGCAAGGTCGCGCGCCCGGTCGCGTTCCGGTTGTGGGACATCGACCTGCGCGGCTTCGAACGCTTGCCGATCGAGGGCCCGGCGATCCTGTGCCCGAATCACATCAGCTTTCTCGACAGTGCGTTCCTGATGCTCAGTCTGCGTCGCAACATCTCCTTCGTCGGCAAGGCCGAGTACATGGACTCCTGGAAGACGAAGCATCTGTTCCCGGCGATGGGCATGATCCCGATCGACCGCAGCGGCGGCGAGAAGAGCTCCGCTGCACTCGACGCGGCCGAGCAGGTCCTGCAGCGAGGCGAGCTGTTCGGGATCTTCCCCGAAGGCACTCGCAGCCGCGACGGCCGCCTGTTCAAGGGCCGCACCGGTGCGGCCCGGCTGGCGATGAAGCTCGACTGCCCCATCTATCCGGTCGGCGTGGTCGGCACCGATGCGATCCAACCGCCCGATGCCAAGGCGCCCAAGCCGTTCCGATCGTGCTCGATCACGATCGGGCGACCGATCCGTCCCGAGCGCTATCGGGGCCGCGGGGCCGAGCACATCGCGTGGCGGTCGATGATCGACGAGGTCATGTACGAGATCCGTGAGCTCACGGGCCAGACCTACGTGAACCGGTACGCCGGTCAGCAGGCCGAGACCGAACCCACGCGGCCGGCCCGGGTGGCGAGTGTGGCCGAGGCACTCCCGGCCACGATGCCCGACCTGCGCGAGCTCGCCTCCGTCGGCGGTTGCTGAATTCAGGGCCGGTCGCCGGCGCTGCTCTCGTATCCTGGGATCACCATGTCCACGATCACGATCTCGCTCCCCGACGGTGCCCAACGTGAGCTCGACGAGCCGGCGACGCCGCTCGACCTCGCCGCGGCGATCGGCTCCGGCCTGAAGAAGGCTGCGGTCGCGGCGATCGTCGACGGCACCGAGGTCGACCTGACCACCCTGCTCCACGGTGGGGAAGTGGTGTCGATCGTCACGAGTGACACCGACGAGGGCCGCCACGTACTGCGCCACTCGACATCGCACGTGATGGCCCAAGCCGTCACGCAGCTCTTCCCGGGGGCCAAGTTCTCGATCGGCCCGGCCATCGAGAACGGCTTCTACTACGACTTCGAACTGCCGAACGGTCAGACGTTCAGCGATGACGACCTCGCGCGGATCGAGGCCCGCATGCGCGAGATCATCAAGGCGAATCAGCCGTTCACGCGCTCGGAGATGTCGATGGCCGAGGCCAAGGCGCTGTTCGCCGATCAGAGCTACAAGGTCGAGATCATCGAGAAGGTCGAGAACGCCGCGGGCACTGTCGACGACGACGACGCTGCCGAGGTGTCGGCTGATGGTGTGATCAGCGTGTACCGCAACACCGACGACTTCGTCGACATGTGCGTCGGGCCGCACGTGCCCTCCACGGGCCGGCTCGGCCACTTCAAGCTGCAGAAGGTGGCCGGCGCGTACTGGCGCGGCAACGAGAAGGGCCCGATGCTCCAGCGCATCTACGGCACGGCATGGGAGTCGAAGCAGGCCCTCGCCGACCACCTCCACCAGCTGGAAGAGGCGGCCAAGCGTGACCATCGCAAGCTGGCGACCGAGCTCGACCTGCTCAGCTTCCCGTCGATGCTCGGCGGAGGGCTGGCCGTGTGGCACCCGAAGGGCGCCATCATCCGCAAGCTGATCGAGGACTACAGCCGGTTGCGCCACGAGCGCGGCGGCTACTCCTTCGTGTACACGCCGCACCTGGCGAACTCGAAGCTGTTCGAGACCTCCGGTCACCTGGGCTTCTACGCCGACGGCATGTATCCGCCGATGGAGATGGACAACGGCACGTACTACCCGAAGCCGATGAACTGCCCGATGCACTGCCTGATCTTCGACAGCCGGCAGCGCAGTTACCGCGAGCTGCCATTGCGGTTGTTCGAGCTCGGCACGGTGTACCGCTACGAACGCGCCGGCACGCTTCACGGGCTGATGCGCATCCGCGGCTTCACGCAGGACGACAGCCACATCTTCTGTACGCGCGAGCAGTTGGCGGGCGAGGTGGCGAGCCTGCTCGACTTCATCCTCTCGGTGCTCCGGGCGTTCGGCTTCGACGATTTCACGTTCAACCTGTCGACGAAGGACCCGGACAAGTACGTCGGCAGCGACGAGATCTGGGACGAGGCCACCGAGGCGCTGCGCGAGGCCCTCGACCACCACGGTCTGGAGTACGGGATCAAAGACGGCGACGCCGCGTTCTACGGGCCGAAGATCGACGTCGACGTGCGCGACGCCATCGGCCGGTCGTGGCAGCTCTCCACGATTCAGTGCGACTTCAACCACCCGGACCGGTTCGATCTCGAGTACGTCGGCGCCGACAACACCCGCCACCGGCCGATCATGTTGCACCGCGCCCTGCTCGGCTCGATCGAGCGGTTCTTCGGCGTATTGCTCGAGCACTACGCCGGCGCGTTCCCCACGTGGCTGGCGCCGGTGCAGGTGCAGGTGCTGCCGGTCGCCGAGGCCCACGAGGAGTACGCGAAGCAGGTCGTCGAGTTGCTCGGCGAGGCTGGGATGCGGGTCGACTACGGCGCGGCTGACGACGGGCTCGGCAAGCGCATCCGTCACGCCAAGCTGGAGAAGATCCCCTACGTCCTGGTGGTCGGTGACGACGACGTGGCGGCCAAGACGGTCGGGGTCAACCCACGCGGCGGTGAGGTCGTGCGTGGCGTGCCGCTCGACCAGTTCGTCGCCGATATCCGCGCCGAGGTCGACGACGCCGAGCGGTCCGCTCTCCACCCGTGAGCGGGGACGCATGAGTCTCGACCGGATCTGGTCGGGCTGGCGGTCGGCCTACGTGGCCGGCGAGGCCGTGGATGCCCGAGCCGCGTTCGACCGCGGCGACGGTGCCCCGAGCTTGTTCACGCAGCTGCTGGAATCCGGGCTGTCCGACGACGAAGTGCACATCGTGCACCGCGGCGCGACCTGTTTCGCGGTGATGAACGCGTACCCGTACACGTCGGGGCACCTGATGGTGCTGCCGTACCGCGAGGTGGCCGATCTTGCGCTGCTCGACCCGGCCGAGGCCGCCGAGCTGTGGGCGACGGTGACCCAAGCGGTCGGGGTCGTGCGAGCGGCGTTCCGGCCCGATGGCGTGAATGTCGGGCTCAACCTCGGCCGCGCGTCGGGCGGTTCGGTTCCGTCGCACCTGCACGTCCATGTCGTGCCGCGTTGGACGGGCGACTCGAACTTCATGTCCTCGATCGCCAACGCCCAGACGTTGCCCGAGAGTCTCGCTGAGTCGGCCCGCAAGGTCCGCTCCGCATGGGCGACCTCGTAGCCTGAACGCCGCCATGACCGAACCGACGAACACCGACGACCTCCGCGACGAGCTCCCGGAGGACTTGAACCCGTCGGGCTTCGTCGGCCCGTACCAGTTCCCCGACAACAGCCGCCGTCGGTGGCCGGGCGTGATCTACCTCGTGATCGCCGCCGCCTGCGTCGGTGTGTACTTCGGGTTCCCCGACTCGCCGATCGTCAACGGCGGTTGGCTGCTGGCGGCCGGGCTGCTCGTCGTCGCGGCCCTGATCTCGATCACGTCGGGGTGGCGGATGCATGTCGACGAGACCGAGGCGCTCGTCGCCGCGCAGGGCGCAATCGGCTTCGCCATCGGTCACGCGTCCGCTCAACAGGTGTGGCGTGGCCTGCGCAGCCGCCCCACCTGGCGGGTGCTGTGCTACTCGGCGGAGGAGCCGCCACTGCAGCGCGGCCTCGTGCTCGTCGATGCGATCGACGGCACGGTCGTCCAGCACCTCGTGGAACCCAACCCCGACCTCGAACCGGACGCCGACCTCGAACCGGACGATTTGGGGCAGACACTCTGACCACGGGTCGGCCGATCGACTGCCACAAA